>JBNMND010000364.1:0-5598 GCA_051274975.1 Planctomycetota bacterium
CGCGTATGGCGCGCCATCAATGCGTCTCCAAAACTCCCTTCGCACCGCACTTCTATTCCGTGCGGTCATGCTTGCTGATCCGCTGTCGCACGCATGCGGGCAGCACCACTTGAATGGTTTGACGCAGCCAGTGGATCCCGCAACAAACGGTGTTTGGTCCGACAGCGGAATCGTTCCGGCCGCCGTATGCCGGGACCGACCACACCGTGCGCTACGACGCGCAGATGATCGACTGGTCGAAGCTGCTTTCGCTGGCGCCGGCGGTCGGGGTGCCGGCAGTTGCGAGCGTGATCTCCGGCTTCGAACGGCCTTGGCTCGACCACGTGCCAGGCTGGGCTACGCGCTACATGCATCCGGCGGACAATATGCTCGACTACGGTCGGGACCTGGCGTCGGCGCTTCAATGAAGCGCCCCTGCTGTGCAACACGGCGTTGCCACTAGCCGAGAAGCAGGCGTTAGCGACGAACCTCGTGCAGATTCATATCAATTTCTTTGGCAACAATCAGGGTGGTGCGGTCTGGGAATGCGTCGGCGGGCACGGTTCGGGCTGCAAGCTGCCGATTCTGTTCGCTGGTGCGCTACTTGGCGATCGGGACATGCTGGACGTTGGCGTGGACTACGTCTCGCTACGTCACCTGAACGGCACCAAGGCATCGTCTTTGGTGAGGACTGCCAGACGTTCTACGTGCAGCAGACGTCACGGAGATCAACTGGGGCTTCGGCGGCTACGACGCGACGCACATCGGCATTCCGGAATACGGATTCAGTCATGTGTATTGCCCCGATAATGATGACATTGCGTGGGTGCCGACTTCATACCGGCGGTGTTGCACTGCCAACGCATGGATCGGTGGCATGCTTTGCGTGCGCATGATGGGTTTGGTGGACGAGTGGAACCATCCAGCCTTGTTTGACTACATGGATCGCTACGCGCAGATCGAACCTCCCGGTTGGACCCGGTCCTGGTCACCGTGGTGTGGCGATATGTGGGATCTGTAGCGCGCGCAGTTCTGAGTGATCGACGGACTTGAGCGAGTTTGCGCTGGAGTTGATGGAGGCAAACCAGCCACCAACCACCAGACAGAGCGAGCCGTCGCGGGTATGGTCTCGTACCCGGATGCTCCGACCGACGCCCTTCCTAGACAAGTTCGCCGTGATCGCTGCCATCGGTGCGGCGGTTTGGGGGCTGTGGTGCTGGGTTGAGCTATACCCCGATCTGACTACGAGGCTGCGCGACGACGCTTACTACGAGTTCGTCTGGGCGGCCAATCTGTTCGAAGGCCGGGGTCCCGTCGTCAGCGATGGCGTGACCACCAGCGGCGTCCAGTTGTTGTGGAGCCTGCTGCTGGCTGGGGTTGCCTGGTTGTTTGGTACGGCCACCGTCTTGCCGATATTGGCGCCGTGGTTGGGGCTGCTGTTCCATTTTGCCACCGCGCTCGTAGTCGGCAGGCTGTCACGCGACCGCGTGACCCGGTGGTGCTTGATGCTGTGTTGGCTTGGGCATCCATTGCTGTTGCGAGAAGCCGAGAACGGTCAGGAGACAGCGCTCTGCGTGTTCTTTGCCGCGAGCCTCGTGGTGTCTCGTGAAGCCCGCGAACGTTGGTTCTTGCCGTTGTCGATCTTGACGGTGTTGGCCCGCAGCGACCTGTTTGCGTTGGTGTTGATGCTGTCGTTCTGTCGCCATCGGCAGGCCAAGTCGTTGCGCGGCTGGCTAGCTGCCGTACCCGCGCCGCTGCTTGCCCTGCTCGTGCCGAACAGCATCAACTACTGGCTCAGTGGTTCGTGGCTGCCCGACTCGGCGTTTCCGATGGCCTGGCTGTTTCATACCAACCTGAGCGAGGCATCGGGCTTCTGGTCGAACCAGTGGTGGTTCACCAGGCCCGTGCTGTTGGGTGGCCCGTTCGCGACCGCGTCGGCCTTTGGCTTTGGCTTGGTGGTGTTCCAGTTGATTCGGCCTTGGTGGCCGGCCACGTTGCGTGTGGTGCCTGCTGTGCTCGTCGGAGTTGCGAGCGCACTCGGTGTGCACGACTTGTTGACCGTTGGTTGGGCGGCTTTGCTGTTGGCGCTATTCCCATCGGTGCGTCTGCGCCGGTTGTCGTGTCGCTTGTTGGCCGTCACCCTTGGACTGTCGGCCATCGTCGTCTTGCACTGGGCGATGCGCTGGTATCCGCGCGACTACTACTTGGCGCCGTTGGTCATCGTTGGCTTTGTCGCGATGGCGCGCTTTGGCCGTTGGCGAATCTTGCTGTTGGTGTTTGCCGTCGCGCAGGTTCAGGACAGTTGGCGTATCAAGCCCGAGCCATTGGCGGGTCAGCAAGAGATGGCGTTGGCCGGATGGTCGCTACATACGGTGCTGCCAACGGAAGAGCGAGTGGGCTGTTTCAACAGCGGCATCGTCACGTGGAGCACCGGAGTGGGCAAGGACTGGCCCAGCACCTACGGGTCTCGAGGGATCCTCAACCTCGATGGCGTCGTCGATGCTCGCAGTTTCGCGGCGCTACAAGATGGGCGGTTGTCGGAGTGGCTCGACGAGCAAGGCGTGCGCTTCTTGCTCGACTCTCCAATGCAGTTCGAACTCGATCCGTCGGTACCGCACGCCTGCGGAATGCACTTCGGGAATGGATTTGATCCAGCGAAGGACCTAGTCGAAGTCGTGCGTTTCGACGTTCCTGGGATTCGAGGTTCGTTGCCGCAGGGCGACAGCATGCGCCTCTATTGGCGCCGTGGCCGCGGCGAGATGCCGGGACGTCCGGTGGCACTCGGCGAACTAAAGGACGTGACATCGCACCCGAGCTCCATAAAGCCGGCTGCCACTTGGCTCTGGTGGTGGGGCGCTCGTCCTGGGGAGGTGTTAGTGCAGCTTCATGACGACGGTCGTCGCGAAGAGCTGGCATCGACGCAGGTTGAGACCGCGGTGCTAGTGGAGCTAGAGCCGTTCAATGGCCGGCTGGTGATCGAGTCCCGCTGACGCAAGCTTCCGTTGCGCGCTCAATTGCGCTCAACTAGCCGGCAGCCATGAATCGCTTCACCCTCAGCGAACAGTTCTTCCGCGACCAGGCCAGCGCCGGCGCGAGTGGAGGGCTGTCGACCGTTCTCAACCGTCTCAGTCTCGTCGCTCGCATGCTCGCCAGCGAGATCATGCGAGCCGGCTTCGTCGGCAAGCTCGGCTACACCGGCACGAACAACGTGCAGGGTGAAGAAGTCCGCGAGCTCGATGTTATCAGCAACGATACGACGCTGCAGGTGTTCGAAAACGTGCCGATGGTTGCCGCCATCGCCAGCGAGGAGATGGAGGACATTCACATCATCCCCGGTGGTGAGAGCGGTAAATACTTGATCGCGATCGACCCGCTCGATGGCTCGGGTAACGTCGACGTCGCTGGCCAGATGGGCACGATCTTCGGCATCTACAAGCGCCCGGACATCACCAAGCCTGTCACCGCCGATGACTTCAAGCTGTCTGGGCGCAGCCTCGTTGCCGCCGGTTACGTGCTGTATGGCCCGTGCACGATGATGGTCTATTCAGCCGGTGGCCCGGTGAACGGCTTCACGCTCGATCGTTCGATCGGCACGTTCTTCCTGACGCACCCGGACCTGCAGATCCCCGAAGGCAGCGGCGCCTACTCGGTCAACGAAGCCAACGAACCGAAGTGGGACCAAAACACCCGCGACATGGTCGCGACGTTCCGCACGCAACAAGCCGACGTCGGTAAGCGTTCGGGTCGCTACGCCGGCGCGCTGGTCGGTGACTTCCATCGCACGCTACTCAAGGGCGGTATCTACATGTACCCCGGCGAGGTTGATAAGCCGAACGGCAAGCTGCGCCTGCTCTATGAGAACGCGCCGCTTGCGTACCTTGTCGAACGTGCCGGCGGTGCCGCCAGCAACGGCACCATGCCTATTCTCGATGTGGTCGCCGACGGCTTGCACCAACGCACACCGCTGTTCATTGGTAGCAAGGGCGACGTCGAAGAAGCCCTGCGCCGCATGAACAAGTCGTAGGCCACTTGCAGCGCCAGCTAGAGGCGTTGCACCCGCTAGAGGCTTTGCACCAAGCGGATACGCGCCTCGATCGGCTCTTCGCGCAGGTGCTGCCTGACCATCGCTTGCGGATCGATGGGGGGGTACTTGATCTGGCGTACCTTGTCGGTGCCCTTTGGCGTGCGCCGCGGAAGGGCAGTGCATCGCCTGAGTCTCCGCGGTAGCGGCGCTCCAGACAACGTCAGCGGTCTGCCGCGGTGGATTGGCCTTCGCGAGCGGCATCTGTACATGCAACGGCCCGGACGAGTCCGGGCCGGCATCAGTTCGTAACTAGCTGGGTGCTACTGGCCGATCAGCGCACGGCCACCGCGACTCGTTCCATCGAACGTCAGCGGCGCCAGTGAGAGCGCGATGCCTTGCGCGTAGACCGACTGGTTGATCAGCAAGGGGTTGAACGGAATCGGCAGGTCGTAGGTTGCTGTGCCGCTGGCTGCGAGCGCGACGTCGAGGAAGTCAGCGGAAGCGAGCAGGTTGCAACCGTTGAGGTTGATGATGCCGAGGTCGAACGGCAGCGGGATGCCGTTCCAGACTTCGTCGGACAGGCCGAGCACGACGATCACCGCCGGCGAAGTGCCGAGGTTGCTGAAGCTCAGATTCAACGTGGTGCCGATGTTCGGAACCGAGCCGTCGAGGCCGAGCGCGCCAGCTGCTATGACACAGCCGCTGCCGTAGAGAGTGAACGTGCCGCTGGTGTCGCCGGTGTATTGCCAGGTGTCGTTGTTGAACGTTGTGCCGAAGCCACCAAACATCGTTGTCGTGCTGCGGCTGACGTCGAAGCCAGCGGTCATTTCCGTCAAGCTGGTCGGGACGCTGATGCCGGTCGGGATCTGAACCCACTGATCGCCACCATACTCGTAGGTCTCGGATAGCTGTTGCGTGCCATCGAAGCCGCCGAAGTAGACCGTGCGGCTTCGGTTAGTGTCGTATTCCATCATGCCGCGGAAGCGCGGCGTCGGGCTAGTCGCCGGGGTGACTTCGACCCAGTCGCTGCCGTCGTATTCCCACGTGTCGCCGTAGATTGAAGAGGTGCCTTCGTCACAGCCGCCGAACACGATGGTGCGGTTGCGCGACGCATCGAACACCATGCCCATCTCTTCGCGTGGGGCCGGAGCGTTGAGCGTCGGGACTTGGCTCCACGTGATGCCGTTGAACTCCCACGTCTCGTTGTTCGCGCCCACGTTGTCGCGACCGCCGAACAGCACGGTGACGTCGCGGCTCGAATCGTAGGCCATGCCGTAGAGGAAGCGTGGGCTCGGTGCGTTGGCAGTCGGCACGGCGATCCAGTTGACGCCGGTCCATTCCATCGTGTCATTGGAGAGGCCACTGATGGTTGGTGAGCGACCACCAAACGTCAGGATGTTGCCAGTTGCCGTGTTGGTCACCATCTGGTGGCCCCAACGCGGTGGCGCACTGACGGCTGGAGTCAGTTGCGTCCACGACGTCGCAAAGGCCCAAGTGTCGTCGAGCGCTTGGCTCGGCGTCGACGCCAAGCCTCCATACATGATCAACCGAGAAGTGCCGGGGTGGTAAGCCATCGCAGAGCCGCGGCGTTGGCC
>JBNMND010000365.1:0-5524 GCA_051274975.1 Planctomycetota bacterium
CAAGACCACAAACTCCCCACACAGTGAAGTGCAGGGCGCTGTAGACCGGCCAGATAGACCAAAGTGGCTCCCCGAGCTGTACGGTTTTGCTAACTTCTGGATGAGAGCAAGCGCAACTCGGCGACACCGTGCACGGTTCCTTCCGAAATGCAACGCGGCGGACTGCCTCGCGGCTACTACCGACTGCCTGGCTCCTCGTGCCCGGCTGGCTAACGAGGTCGAGTCCGCCTCTGGTCTGTGGAACTCGGCCGACAACAGCCGCCACGTATTGGTCACCGTCGACTTCGAAGTGACCAATTCGATGGCAAACCGGCTCGGCCGAGTTTTCGGACACTGCGACCACGGCACGCATGCTGCGCAACCGGCCCCACTTCGCACCCCCACCCCAAAACCACAAACGCCCCACACCGTTAAGTGCGGGGCGCTGTAGATCGGCCAGTTAGACCGAAGTGGCTCCTCGAGTAGGACTTGAACCTACGACCCATTGATTAACAGTCAATTGCTCTACCAACTGAGCTATCGAGGATTGCTGCCAAAGGACCTGTCGGCCCCATCGGGGCGGAAACCTTAGCCGAGGTTGGCGACAGTTCAAGAGGGTCCTGCATGTGCTTTTCATTCGCTGGGCCAGGGACTTGTAGCGCCGCTCTCATCGGATCCTGGGCGCAGCCAGGGTTTGGGCCGCAACCGGCAGATTCGGGGGCGAAATCGGGCAATCCCCTACTGCACCCGACGACCGGAATCTGGCCAAAGCAGAGCGTGGAGCGCACGCATCGGATTGGGATCCGCTGAAGATTGTGGCCTGTGGGCGCCGCCAACTATGGTCTGGGGGTGAAGCACCTCCTGGTCATCGCCTGTTTACTCGCCGCCCCCATCGCGCAAGAGCCCACCAGACCCGGCCCTGAACCGCTGGTCAGCATGGCCAACGGGATCAAGATCGGGGAGGCGTCGAGCAACTCGGCGCTGGTTTGGGTTCGGCTGACCAAACACGCACAGGCCAACACCAATGGGGCGCTGTTTCCGAAGCGCACGAAGAAGGAAGTGCAGCTGCCAGCTACCAAAGTGCTGGCTGACATGCAGGGGGCCGTGCCTGCCGCGGCCGGCGACGTTCGACTGCGATGGCAGCGGCAGGGCTCCGATGAGGCGCCAGTGATCACTCCGTGGATCACCGTCGGCAGCCGGACGGATTCAGCCCACACATTTGCGCTCGCGGGTTTGCGCGCGGGCCAGACCTACGACGTGCTCGCCGAGGGCAGACCGGGCAAGGGCAGCGTTCCATGCTGCGAGGTTGCGGGACAGTTTCGCACGGCGCCCAAAGCCGACAGCTCGGTCGACGCATCGTTTTGCGTGATCACTGGGCAAGACTACCCGCGTCGCGATGACAAGTTGCTTGGCCATGTGATCTATCGCGAGATGCTCAAGCTCGCGCCGGACTTCCTGGCGCACACCGGCGACACGCTCTACTACGACAAGGCCAAGCCGTTCGCGACCACGGTCGAACTGGCGCGCTTCAAGTGGAACCGGTTTTACGGGCTGCAACTGCCGCGCGAGTTTCATCGTTCGATTGCGACGTGGTTCATCAAGGATGATCACGACACGCTGAAGGACGACTGCTGGCCGGGACAACGCTATGGCGACCTGACCTTCGCGCGTGGGCTTGAGCTTTATCGCGAGCAGTTACCGGTTGGGGAGGTTCCGTATCGACGCGTTCGCTGGGGCAAGCACCTTGAGGTTTGGTTTCTTGAGGGGCGCGAGTTCCGCTCTTCGAATCGCGATGCGGATGGGCCCAACAAGACCATCCTCGGCAAGGTGCAGATGGCGTGGCTCAAGAAAACACTTGCCGCATCCGACGCGACGTTCCGCATCGTCGTGTCGGCGACACCGATCGTTGGACCGGACCGCAAGTCGAAACGCGACAACCACTGCAACCAGAACTTCCAATACGAAGGCAAACTGCTGCGTGCGTTCTTGGCCAGTCAGCCGCGCACGTTCGTCGTCTGTGGCGACCGCCATTGGCAGTACGCATCGAAGGATCCGGTGACAGGTTTACGGGAATGGTGCAGCGGCCCCACTTCGGACAAGCATGCCGGTGGCTTCCGGGTCAGCGACCGCACCGATATGCACCGCTACTTAAAGATCTGCGGTGGCTTTCTGCATGTGTTAGTGCAAGAAGACGACGGCAAAGCCAAGCTTGTGATGCGCCACTACGACCCGCGCGGCGCGGTCACTCACGAAGACGTTCTCGAAGGCCTCTAGGCCCAGTAGCCCCCCGCCCAACACCATGATGCGCACTTCCATCCGCATCGCAGCGCTCTTCGCTGCGACCATGTTCTTCGCCTCCTGCCAAGCGCAACCGCGTTGGTATAAGGGCAACTTGCACACGCACACGCTGTGGAGCGACGGTAACCACTTCCCGGAGATGGTCGCCGATTGGTATGCGAGCCGTGACTACGACTTCCTCGCGCTGACCGAGCACAACATCGTTGCCGATCACGACAAGTGGATGGCCAATGACCTGGTCGTGCGGCGCGGTGGTCGACGAGCCCTCGCGGACTATCGCAAACGCTTCGGAACCGATTGGGTAGAACAGCGCGAAGTCGACGGCAAACTGCAAGTGCGACTGAAGAAGCTCGACGAGATCCGCTCGCGGTTCGCAGACCATGACAGCTTCCTGCTGATAGCCGCCGAAGAGATCACCTCGGCGTTTAATGGTAAGCCGATCCACATCAACGCGACCAACGTGGCGGAACGCATTCCACCGCAGAAGGGCACCGACGTGCGCGACGTCATGCGCAAGACCATGCAGGCGGTCGCCGAACACGAGAAACAAAACGACCGGACCGTGCTCGTACACCTCAACCACCCGAACTTCGGCTGGGGCGTGTCAGCCGAGGACATTGCAGCGGTCACCGAAGAACACTTCTTCGAGGTCTACAACGGCCACCCGAGCGTGCATCACAAGGGTGACAAGACGCGGCCTAGCACCGAGCGGCTTTGGGACATCGCCAACACGACGCGCATTCGCGACCTCAAGGCGCATGTGCTGTATGGCCTCGGCACCGACGATTCGCACAACTACCACAACACGTCGGGTTCGACGCCGGGCCGCGGCTGGGTCATGGTGCGCGCCTCGGAGCTGACCGCCGATGCTCTGGTGACGGCCATCGAGAACGGTGACTTCTACGCCTCGAGCGGCGTGGTGCTCGACCGCGTCGAGAGCGATGGCAAATCGCTGAGCATCGACATCGCGTCGCAGGGTGACGGCAAGTACGTCACGGAGTTCATTGGCACGCGACGCGACAGTGACAAGATTGGCGAAGTGCTCGCGCGCGTCGAGGGCGATAGTGCTCGCTACTTCTTCCGCGGTGATGAGTTGTTCGTCCGTGCCACGGTGACTTCGACGGTGCAGGCCGACAACCCTGTGTTCAAAGGGCAATTGCGCCAAGCCTGGGTGCAGCCCGTGCTTCCCGACGAGGAAACCGAGAAGTGACCAAGGCTGGAGGCGATGCGGCTTGGATTCGCACAGTCGACGAAGCAGACGCGGGCGAACAACTCGCGCCGCTGTATGCGCAGTGCCTCGATCCGGATTCGGACAAGGTCGACCACGTGCTCAAGGTGCACTCACTGCACCCCGCTGGATTGGCGGCGCACCTATCGGTCTACCGCGCGTCGATGACCAGCACCAAGGGGCTGCGCAAGGTCGACCGCGAGATGGTCGCCGTCGTCGTTTCGAAAGCGAACGGTTGCCACTACTGACTGACGCATCACCGACGCGGTCTGCGTCGCTTGCTGTCGGACGATAACCTTGCCGAACGCGTCGAAGCAGACTTCGAAGCTGCCGGGCTTGAGCCGCGCCGTCTCGCGATGCTGCGCTATTCGATCAAGCTGACCCAGTCCCCCAAAGACATGGTACGCGGCGACATCGAAGCCTTGCGCGCGGCGGGCTTCGAGGATGGCGACGTCCTCGAGCTGTGCGAAGTCGTCGCCTACTACGCGTATGCCAACCGCATCGCGAACGGCCTTGGTGTCTCGCTAGAGAACTGATCGATTGCTAGCTACTTCGCGGGCAACCTCACGCGAATGATCAACGCACGGTCCTGCACCGTCACCAACGCGATGCCGCGATTCGGGCGGTAGTCGATGAGCCGTGTCCAGGAATCGAGCATCAATTCCTGCACAGCCTCGCCCGTGCGCACATCAAGCAGCATCAACTGATCGCCATGGCCGAGAACGCGCAGGTCCGCCGACAGGACGGACGGCGGGCAATCGGGAATGCCCGCGCGCACCATCATCGTGAACGGCACCTTGCGTACCATGCAGGCCTTCGGTTTCTAACCGGGCAGGACCAACCAGAACTGCAGCCCCTGAACCCAGCCCGGTTGCTTGAGCGTGTCGCGCAGTTCGCCGGTCACTCACGTGGTGCGGGTGGTCGCCGACGCCCGACAGGTGATGCGCGAACTGCACATCGCTCGGCCGCTGCCACGCGCTACGGAAGTAGCGGAAGCCCCAAGTCGGCTTGCTACCAATGAGCAACACTTGACGAGCCCTTCGGACGCGTCTTCGACTGGAGCAGAGCCACACCCCGCCAGCAGCAGGGCGAGCCCAAGTAGCGGCGCCTTCATGACGCCGATTCTAAGCTCTGCCGATCTAAGATCTGCCGTTCTAAGATCTGCCGCCGCGATCAACCGAGATACTTGCCGATCAACAAGTCGAGCCGGCGACGGGCGTCCGCGGTGATCGCGTCCGGCGCCGTCATGACTGCGTGCTCCATGCAACCTTCGGCGCTGATCGGCTCCTCAAGCTCGCTGGTGGCGCGCGCAAGCTCCACGACCACACGCTGGGCCAAGTCTGCGTTGGCCTTCAGCACGGCCAATACGGACGAGACATCGACGTCGCCTTCAACCTCGTGCCAACAGTCGTAGTCCGTGACCAACGCAATCGTCGAGTAGGCGATCTCCGCTTCGCGAGCGAGCTTGGCTTCCTGCAAGTTGGTCATGCCGATAACATCGACATCCCACTGGCGGTAGAGCCGCGACTCGGCGCGCGTGCTAAACAGGGGACCTTCCATACACAGGTAGGTGCCGCCGTCGTGCGCAACGGCACCGGCCTTGCGAGCAGCGCGCAGTGCCAGTTGGCGCAGCGGTTCCCAGATCGGATCCGCGAAGTGGGCGTGGGCGACGCAACCGTTGCCGAAGAACGTCGACTCCTCGGTGCGGCCACGCGTGCGATCGATGAACTGATCGATGATGACCAACTCGCCCGGACGCAGGTCGATCTTCATCGAACCGACCGCCGAGATGCCGACCACGGCCGACATGCCTAACTGCTTCATCGCATGGATGTTGGCACGGAACGGCAGTTCGCTCGGCGACAGGCGATGGCCGCGACCATGCCGCGGCAAGAACGCCATGCGAACCCCTTGCAGCTTGCCCGTAACCAGCACATCGCTCGGCTTGCCGAACGGCGTTTCGAGGTCGACGGTCTCGCGATCCTCAAGACCGGGTAGGTCGTAGAGACCTGACCCACA
>JBNMND010000366.1:0-5521 GCA_051274975.1 Planctomycetota bacterium
GAAATGGACTCTCCTTCACGGTCTTCATCTGTTGCGAGGTACAGGCAGGACGCGTCCTTGACCATGTCGCGGAGCTTTTTGAGGTGCTCCTTCTTCGCTGCCGGCACGACGTAGAGGGCTTTGAACCCATCTTCGACGTTGATGCCGAGCTTGGCCCACTTCTCGCCTTTGAGCTTGGCGGGCACCTCACTGGCGGTGCTGGGTAGGTCGCGAATGTGACCTATACTGGCCTCAATACGATAGTTAGAGCCGAGGTATTTGCCGATCGTGCGCGCCTTGGCGGGCGACTCGACAATCACAACAGGGGTGCCTTCGTTCTTCTTCGCCATGCGCTTGCGGTGGGACCGAGTGGCCTTGTTAGGGGCGGCGGGGAACAACTGTCAAGGACCTCGGGGGTAGGAAACGTCTGGCGGCGGCCGGATCCGGTCGATCTGGGGCCAGCAATACGGGCGATCCGCTCGCGGATTGTGGCGCTGTTTGCCAATGTGGCAAGAAGACTCGAATTGGCCCTATCATGCTCTGGTAGCGGGTTCCGGTCGGTTTTGGGTCGTTGTTAGGTCCGGCAGCGGGGCCGGGCCCGCAGAACTGCGACCGTCTCCTCGGTGGTCAGTTTTCATGGCACGTTCTTTATGTCGCCGCCCCAGCACGGAACGGGGCCCGAACGGCTCGCGCACCGAATCTTGGCTCGGCACCAAGAGCGCCGAGCGCCGTTCCTCGGCCAGACTGGCTTCTGGCATACCGCCCTCTGGCATACTGATGGATGCGTGCGCAGTCTTAACCCCGACGATTTTGACCCCGACGATCTGGACCCAGGCTATCGGTATCCGTCCAGCGATGCGGCCGACTACGGTGCCGACGATATTGAGCAGCACTTCGTCGAGTTGACGGAAACTGGCAGCGCGTCAGAGGCCAGCGCCCTTGCCGCTAAGTTGCGTCGGGCTGGCATTATCGCGCTCGCCAACGCGCGGCCGTATCCGTTGGCGCGCGGCTCGCGTGGCAGGATCCGTCAGGACATGCGAACGTTCGTGATGGTGTTCGCGTCGGAGTTGGACCGTGCGGCCGAAATCCTCGACGACGAACTCGGCGAAGAAGGGGAGGTGCCGATCGCCGACATCAAGCAGGAGATGCAGGATGCGCAGGACGACCCTGACTCCGCGATGGCTTGGTATTACCAAGACAAGGAGAACGCGCAACGCCAGGGACAGTACTGGCGCCTGTTGGGTCTGCTGGGATTAGTCGTCGGTGCCGTGTGGTACTTCGCATCCTGACTGCTGGTACCGTGCCAGGCACAGAAGCAACTCATTCGCCACCTACCTATTCCGCTTCGGGCGTCTCGTCTACCGGCGGTGCATCCCGATCACGCAGCGCGAAGCGGATCTGTTCCGGCCGCTTCTTTAGCGCCCGCCACAGCTTGGCGTGGTGGCGCTTGGTGATCTCGACCATCGTGATGCCTTCCTCGCTGCAGGAGCGCATCTGCGCGAAGTGCTTCTGGATGTCGGCGCGGCCGAGCAGCCGTTCGTCTTCGTCGAAGTCTGCCACGTCGATCCCGGCTGTCTTGTTGACCAGCGCCACGAACGAAAACGGCAACGCCCGCAAGTCGATGTTCAGTTCGCGTGCCACCCGCGCCCAATAACCATCGGTGAACACTTCGGGCGGCGGCGTCGCGAAGAAGTGGCACCAGTCGTTGTGTTCGATCAGCGATGGACACGCGCCGCTGTGCGGACAGGGCGCCTGCACATGGAAGCTGTCGAGCAGTTCGTCGCGCAGCTTAGACAGGCGGCGCGAGACGCGGCGGTTGCCCGGCTCCACGATGATGACGCGCTTGCTGCGGCCGATCAGAGCCAGTAGTTCGTCGTTGCCTTCATCATCAAGCTCGGCAAGAACGTGACTGACGAGCAATACGTCTGGAGATACGCCAATCACGCTCGGCAGCACCCGCGCCTTGATCTTCGGCTCGTCGAGCGCGATGCGCTTGGCTGCGAAGTTCATGGCATGCATCGAGCGATCGTACAGCAGCACTTCGCCGGTCCCAAAAAACTCAGCGAACCGTCGTGCTGCGATCCCGGAGCCGCAACCGTAGTCGAGCACGACTTGACCGTCGGCGCGCTCGAAGCCGCGATCTTTGCACTCGGTTAGGGCCGCGTTCCACTTCCAGCCGATGCGCTCGGCAAGAACGGCGTCGTAGGCTTCGACATCCTTGGGGTCGCGCCAGTAATCGTCGAGGGCGCGCTTGCCGCGGCGCTCTTCGAGGAACATCTCACGCAACCGCGCAACGCGGGTCAGATTGGGCAGTGGCCGGGACATGGCGCACAGCATGCCGGGCGCCAACGCTCTTGTCCCCTGTGGCTTCACCTTAGTTGGCGAGCGTGCACTACTGAGGCCCTGGCCCGGGGCGCCTGCGAAGCAGTGCAAGCCCAAGCAGGCTGCCATGCCCCAGTCCTACGATTCTGCCAGCATCCAGACGGTCAATGCGCACGCGCTGGTGCCAATGGTGATGAGGATCAGCAGGCCAAGATACGGGGCCATTGGTTTGGAATTGTCGAGCTCCGCTGGCCTCGGTTTCGCGGGCGCCCATTCGGTTGATGTAGTGGCGTGGCAGCGAGGGCAGGTTTGCGACTCGTTGGCGAACGCGGCGTGACACTTGTCACAGACTCTGGCTGCGGGCTGCATGGTCTTCGGGGTTTGCTTGGCGACGAGGACAACAGTCAGGAATGCGTTGGCCGCGCATCCTAGGTCGGCAACACAAGGCTTGTCGACAATGCCATCAGTTGCACCGCTGGTACGGCTGGGAACTACCGGTGGCAAGACGTTCTCTCGCTTCGAGACACGAGCTGGTTGGGAGATGGGTTCGCAAACCTCCGTGCTACAGGGACTTCGCCGACGGCAATAGTTTCACACGGGTCGCAGTCGAAACTATGCGTTCGGAAGTCACCCAGTTCTTCCGACAGAGCGATGGCAAGCCATTGCTTGGAGGAAGGAAATGAAGATTCAAACCCAACTGTTCGTCGTCGCGTTGTCCGGCATCTGTGCCAGCTGCGGGACGGTTTCTAATACTGACGTCAACAATTCTGCGGTCGCGGTCCTCAGGCCTGACGCGCGCGCGCAAGCGCCGTCGGTGACTGACACCTTTGTGCCGGTTGCAGGGAACTCGCCGAATGGGAACTCGAGCACGGCATCGCATGCCGGTTCGGCAGCATCGGTGGCGCCCGCCCCGAGTGGTGAAGTAGCTCTCGCGACGCCGACTGGGCAGTCACGGTTCGCGCACCTCGAGACGTTTGATGTCTCGGCTGTTGTGGTCGGTGGTGCGACGACGGTTGCCGCTGGTCGCTTTGTTGGCGACCTGGTGCTGGACCAGAAGCGTTCGAAGGTGACGGGTGCTGGTCCCGGTCTGACCATCATCGATGGCGATCTGATTGTCGGTGACCAATGTTCGGTGGTTGGCATGACCGTTACCGGCGATGTGATCTTCCGCGGCAACAATTCCCGCGCGTTCGTGGGCTACCTCGGGCAAGTGCTCGACTACGGCATGCAGAACCAGCACTAGACCGGTTTGTGACCTAGCAGCCCGTTGAAAAACTTGTCCGGCTGCTAGCCCCGCGCCTTTCGCGCATGTAGGCACCCGAGAGCCTCGCCGAATCAGCCGATTCGCCTGCTTTTTCACGCACCAACAAGCATCGAAAAGCACGAGCCTGGCAGCCGAACCGTTCTTCAAGGAGCTGCTAGCCGCACCGGTAGAAACGCGACGGTCTTGACGCCGTCGCGTAGCCTTTGGGCATGATCCGAGGTTGGTTGCTTGTTACTGCGTTCGCGGTGTTCCCTGGCGTGCTTCCCTGCCAGGCGCCGAAGGCTGCAGCCGATTGGCAGCAGGACGATCTGTTCCCGAGCGACCGTGTGCTCGAGGTGAACATCACCGTCGAGAAGGCGGACTGGAAGGCTCTGTGCCGCCAGTCGCGCACGTTGCAAGTCGCCCTCGGCACCGCGCGCAAGAAGGGCGAGTTCGACAAGCCGTTCAGCTACATCACTGGCGAGGTCAGCATCGATGGCGTGACCTTTGCCGAGGTCGGGATCCGCAAGAAGGGCTTCGTTGGTTCGTTGAGTAATTCGCGGCCATCGTTGAAGATCAAGCTCAACCACAAGGGCAAGACGGGTTCGCTCGCTGGTTGGACGAACTTGACGTTCAACAACAACCAGCAGGACGAAAGCCTGGCGAGCCAGTTCTTGACCTACCAGCTGGCGAACGCGATGGGCGTGACGGCACCGCGCGTTTCGTTTGCGCGAGTCACCGTCAACGGCAAGTATCTCGGCATCTACACGCATATCGAAGCGGTGCGTGAGCGGCTGTTGGAACGCGGGTTTGGCACTTCGAAGGGCGTGCTATTCGAAGGCACTGTCGTCGACTTCGTGAAGGGCTGGGCCAAAGGGTTCGAGCGCAAGCTTGGCGATGCGCAGCGCGGCCAAGAACGCATTGAACGGCTGATCACCGTGCTGGCCGATACCGAAGATGCGGACTTGATGGTTGAAGTCGGCAAGCTGGTCGACCTCGACGCGTTCTACAAGTACTGGGCGCTGGAAGGGCTGCTCGGTATCTGGGACGGCTACACCGGCGGGCAGAACAACTACTACGTCTACCTCCATCCTGAGACCAACCGCTTCTACTTCATGCCGTGGGGGGCTGACGCGTCGTTCGTCGAGTACGGCATGAGAGGTCGCGTCAAGGGCGCGCCGATGTCGGTCAAGACCGGTGCGCAGTTGACCTACCGCCTCTACCAAACGCAGGCCGGTCGCGATCGCTACAAGGTCGAGATGTTGCGCTTGTTGAAGGATTACTGGAGCGAGAAGGCGTTGCTTGCTGAGTGCGACCGTCTCGAAGAGCTGCTGGATCCGCACCTTGGTAGCACGCAACGGCGTATGACCGATCGCCTTGACGACCTGCGCGATTTCGTTGAGGAACGGCGCGACGTGGTGGTTGCCGAGATCGCCGATGGCATGCCGGAGTGGGATCGCTTGCCGCGCAAGCCGTTGGTGATTCCGAAAGGCGGTTGGGGCAGCTCCATTTGGGGCGCCGCGCGCGACGGTGATGTCGGCGAGTTGGAGCTACAACTGCGGCGTGGTAAGTCTGTCAACATGAAGTCGGAGGACGACGGCGGTTCGCTGTTGGCCTTGGCTGCGGTCGTTGGCGAGGTGGATGCCGTCAAGTTCTTGTTGGAGAAGGGCGCGAGGGCCAATTCCAAGAGCGACGATGGCAACACGCCCTTGCACGGTGCGGCCTTCTTCGGGCGCGTTGAGGTGGTGGAGTTACTGATCGAAGCCGGCGCCAAACTCGACGCCAAGAACGATAAGGGCGAGACCCCGATCGACGGGGTGTCCGGCGACTGGAATGAGGAGCTAGAAGGCATCCTCAACTCCTATGCCGGGATCCTTGGCATTGAGATCGACCTTGACGCGATCAAGGCAAACCGGCCGAAGGCTGCGACGCTGCTTCGCAAGTATGGCTCCAAGTCTGGCAAGTAGCTCTTCTCTC
>JBNMND010000367.1:0-5500 GCA_051274975.1 Planctomycetota bacterium
CCAGGAACACCTGTAGCTTCAGGAAGTCGACTTCCTTGATCTTGACCCGGATCGCGTAGCCCTCGGTGAACGAGAACAGCTTGCTGCCGCCGCTGATCTGCAGCGTCGGGCCGTTGAGCTTGGGGCGTTCGCCGATGTCGCGAGTCGGCAAGAAGCCTGTGATGTTGAACCGCGGGATACGCACTTCGATGCCGTGTAGCGCGACGCGGATCACCTTGGCGTCGTAGGTCTCGCCGATGAATGGCTCGACGAACTCGCAGACCTTGAGGTCGCCGACCGCCTTCTCGGCCATCGCGGCGATGTCGGCCTGCAGCGTGCTGTGCATAGCCTTCTCGTTGAGCTCGTTGACCAGCTCGTTGCTGCGCAACTCGTTCTCGGCCGCCCTGCCGCGGCTCTCGATCTCATGCAACCAGCGGTGCACGACTAGGTCCGGGTAGCGCCGGATGGGCGAAGTAAAGTGCAGGTAGGCCTCACGCACCAGGCCGAAGTGCTTGGCGACATTCTCGTGGTCCTTGACCTCGTAGACCGCGCGATCGATCAGCCCCATGATGCGCGCGACCAGCGCCTCGCTGTTGGACTTGCGACGCGCGATCGTGATCAGGCGACCGATGTCGCGGCCGGTCAGGCGTTCCTTGTCGGGCACCCGCAGGCCGTGCTTGAGCAGCAGCTTGGCGACGCCTTCGATCTCCTCGATGTCCTTCTCGGGATGCACGCGATAGATCGTTGGTAGACCGCGCTTGCGGAACAGATCCCCGACTGCCTGATTGGCCGCCAGCGCGGTCTCTTCGATCAGGGTCTGCGAGAAGTATTTATCGTCCTCGACGATGGCCTCGACTTCGTGCTTCGCGTTGAACACGAACTTGCGCTCGCTGGACTGCATGCGCAGCGAGCCCTTCTGGTCGCGGATCTTCTGCTGGCCCACGGTCCATTCACGAAACTGCTTGAGGTCGGGCTCAAGGAACTTGATCGAGCGCGTCTCCTCGGTGTCTCTGCCGTCGAGCAACTCCTGAACGATGCGGTAGGTGTTGCGCTGCACGCTGCAGATCACGCTCTTGTTGACGCGTGAGCCGACCCGCTGTCCTGCGGGCGTGAACTCCATAAACACCGAGAAGGCCAGTCGGTCGCGCTTGGGCACCAGCGAGCACAGGTGGTTCGATAGCTTCTCGGGCAGCATCGGCACGACCTGGTCGGGCAGGTAGACGCTGGTTCCGCGGGTCATCGCTTCGTCGTCGAGCCGGGTGTCTGGCCGCACGTAGTGGCCGACGTCGGCGATGTGCACGCTGATCTCGGTGTTGCCGTTGTCGAGTTGCTTGATCCCGATTGCATCGTCGAAGTCCTGCGCGTCGTCGCCGTCGATCGTGAAGATTCGCTCGCCGCGCAGGTCCAGTCGTCCTTCGAAGTCGGCCGGCCCGGGATCGTCGGGCAGCGCCTCGACCTCGGCTTTGACGTCGTCAGGAAACACCGTGCGGACCCGGAAGGTGCCGAGCAACCGCAGCTCCTCGGAGTCTAGGTCTCGATAGCAGTCTGGGCCGTGCTCCATCGGTCCAAACGCCGCTGGCCGCGACAGGATCTTCTTATGGATCGAGTCGGTGCCGACGTCGTCGGCGGTGCGGCTGTCGCGCGACTCGAGGGTCCAGCCTCGATCGTCCGCGTCGGGCTCCGACTCCGGCTCGCCGCCCTGCGAACGCAGCAGGTCCTTGAAGCTGCCGAAGCTCTTCTGGTCCTCACCGCCCTGGGGATCGTCCTTGCCGGATTGACCGGGCTTGTCGTTCTTGGATCGCTTGTCGGCCTTGCCTGCCATCCAGGCACTATACGCGAGCCATGCGCAACGCGAGCGAGCTGCGAAGCCCGAGGGCACGACTGGCGTGCACCCACCACTGCTTATCGCTAGGATCCGCTACCTCGGGCGGCATCAGGGTTAGCTCAGGGCGTTCGTGGCCGGCCAAGGTCACCGGATCAGCCGACGCCGCCGAAGCCAGCACCGTTTGCCTCGCAACCGCGGTCTTATCGCGGTTTGCCGTCACTTCGTAGTCGCCCGCGGCAACAACACACTGCACATCCCGCGAGCCAGACGGGCAGATCGTGGCCGCGGAGTGTCGCACCAAACGGTAATGGCCAGCGCTCGTGCCCCCAGGAGGGCTGCGCCACCAGCAGCTCTTGCAACGTGCCCACATCACCATCGACGGCACCTAGCGTCGCGCGGCGGCGACGTTCGTTATCGCGGTGTGATTCGACAGCCATGACCGGATGGTGCATCGCCGCGGTAACCTTCTGCCATGCCGCAGCAACTAGGTGCAGCCGCAACTCCAACCAGCAAGGCGCGGCCAAAGCCCCTACTGCGCAGAATCCTCCGGTGGCTGATCCGTGCCCTGCTCGCACTGCTCGCCTTCGGCCTGCTCTATGCGCTAGCGGTTTGGATCCTCGGTGCCATCCCCGTCAACAGTGGCTACACGCCAGCGACTACGGGCATCGACATCATGATCACGTCGAACGGCGTGCACACCGACTTCTACCTACCAACCAAGACGCTAGAGAAGGACTGGTCGAGCTTCGCGCCGCTACAGTCGACGCCGAGCTATCTCGCCAACTCACGCTACATATTGATTGGCTGGGGTGATCGCGGTTTCTTCCTCGACACCCCCACCTGGGACGACCTGACCGTCGGCGCAGCGCTCAGCGCCGTGTTCTTGCCGACAACCTCCGTGATGCACGTCTACTATTCCAGTGGCATGGCGACGCCTGGCGAGCAAGCAGTGCAACTGCGACTCAGCAGCGAAGAGTATCGTCGATTCGTCGCCTACATCGAGAGCGGCTTCCGCCTCGATACAGATGGCAAGCCTGTGCTGATTCGGGATCAGGCCTACTCCGACAACGATGTGTTTTACGAAGGCGTTGGTAGCTACCACCTCTTCAACACCTGCAACAACTGGGCGAGTCGAGCACTCGACGCAGCTGGTGTAACCACGCCAGTCTGGTCACCGTTTGACGGGGCGATCTTCTCGCACTTGCCTCGGTAATTGGCAGACCGCAGTGAGCGCGTTGGCATCCTACGAAAAGACCGGAGCGGATCACCTGCTTACAAGACCGCCACCGAGCTGTATTGCTTCGCAAACGTCTGCCCGGCCGAGGATCGGCAACATCTAGGACGTCCATGAGTTTGGCCATTGGAAAGAATGGCGCTCGCCGTGAAGCCACTGATTCGCAGCGTGGGTTTGCATGCCATGACGCGCTGGGGGCAACTGAAGAGTGTCGCTCGTTCAAACTACGGTTCGGACCCCGCAAGTCCGCCGCCCCATGCGATTCACAAGCTCGCCCGATGGCGAGCGCGTGATCGCGGCTGCGCAACTTCGCGGACAAGAATGCCTAGACGCTGGCCGCAAATAAACTCCCGGCTACCATCCCCACATGCATACCCACCTCAAGGCAAGTGCCATTCTCATGCTGGGCATTCTCTGCGGATGCGCAATGGATGGTGACGGCGGCACGCACAGCGATCACGCCACCACAGCTACCTCGGAGCACAACCAACTCAAAAACGTGACCGCCGCGCAGGCCGTCGAATTGATCGCGACCGGCGACAACGTCGTCGTGCTCGACATTCGCACTCCCGCCGAGTTTGCGAGAGGCCACATCAAAGGCGCCATCAACATCAACTCCGCCGGCAAGGATCGAGACAAGCAACTTGCGGCGCTCGACAAGTCGAAGACCTACGTCATGCATTGAAGGTCCGGTGGACGGAGCAGCAGGTTGCTGCCCAAACTCGAAGAGCTCGGCTTCCAGAACATCGCCCACCTGAAGTCCGGATTATCCGGCTGGACAAAGGCCGGCTGCCCGATCGAGAAGTAAGCCTGACTTAGCGTTGGCTAGGACGAGTTCTGCACGACAGCCGCCCCATCACGCAACCTGATGCTAGGTTGCTTTCGGCACTGCTTCATCAGCCACCTACCAATGGTGACCGGATCGCCTCCGAGTCGGGTCGATGGCAAGACGCCGGTCAATTGGAACGGCCAACTGCGCCTGCGGTAACGGCGAGGTGCCGGCCGCCGCGTCGCCGCATGAGCAAGTGATGATGGTGTCCCAAGTGGCGGTTTGCACCTGGCACGGAACAAACGCAGTTACCGTATGGCAATGACAAGGGACGACATCTTCTGGTTGGCGCAACGACTCTTGATGCTGTGGTTCTTCTTCAAGGGCATCACTGGGATCTACGCAATGGGCGAAGGGGCAAGCAGTGGCTCGGTTGCCGTGCCACTGATAGCCGCAGCGGTCATGTTCGCGTTAACGCAGAAAACCCTGTCCGAAGGCAAAAGCGAGGTGCACATCTCACTGCGCAAGGAAGACCTGCTGTGGGTCGCCTGCAAAGTGTTTGGTCTCTGGGCGTTGATCGGCGCTGCCGATGCGTTGGGCTCGGTTCTGTGCATATCCTTCGGCGCCCCAAGCCCCCCGCTCGGTTGGTATCTGCCGACAGTGTTCGTGCTTGGAGCAATTGGGGCGTGGCTGTTCTTCGGCGATAGCCCCTGGCTGCACGGCAGGAAGACACGGCCGCCCGCCACCGAGTAGCGCCGCCCGCCATCTCGCGCTGCGGCCCCTGGCAGCGACTGCAGACGTCGCCCCAAACTCGCTGCTGGCTTAGACTCACCGTCAGCAACTCAATCAGCCAAGCTTGTCGATGCGCATGACCCGAGTATATCTACGCGCGACTCCCCAGCATGGCGAAGCGATGATGACCTAAACGGGACCGTGAAGAACATCATCGCTGGGATTCGCGTCACGAGCGAATACCTCCCCCTAGGGCCGCGATCCACGGCAAGACGCACGGTGCAGGTCCACCCAGGCATTTGCAGGTAACCGGCACCCGGCTACGCTAGTCGGACAATGTTCGCTCGTCGCGCCGTAACTCTCGCCATCGCTTCCCTGATCTTGGCGCCACTGGTGCGAAGCCAAAAAGTTCCCGCCGAACTTCGCGATGCTCAAGGCAGACTTGAAGACCGCCGCGAAGAACAAGTACAGGCCGGAGCGCAAACGTGTGTCAGCACCAATAGCGTGCCGGCGGCCGAACTGCTGCTCGGCGTGATGGACCGCACGGAGCGGCTGTCGCGCAACCACCTGACCGCGGCGCACTATCGCGATGTCACGTTCCCATACCTCAAGAAGGTTAAGGACATCTATGCGCAGCAGCGGGTTGCCCTTGAGCTGCGCAAGAACCGAAAAAACCCATTTGCGCGCCAGTGGGCTGCCGAAGCGTTGGGGTTCTATGGGCGACCCGATCATGGACCCGCGTTACTGAAGGCGTTGTCCGATAAGGACCTTGGCGTCAAGCGGTGGGCAGCGTGGTCGATCGGCAAGATTGGGTATGAGCCGGCGATCAAGAAGTTGAAGGCGCTGTCAGTCCACGCCAACGAATACGTGCGGGGCAACGCGATCGAAGCACTCGCGCGCATCGACGCGCAGTTCTCGGGCACGATGCAGACCGCAATCAAGGGCGACAGGAGCGCCGGCG
>JBNMND010000368.1:0-5482 GCA_051274975.1 Planctomycetota bacterium
TGGTGAAGCTGGCGGAGGCTCGTCGCACGGCTTGTTCGTCTACGAGCGACGTCGCCGACCGCCTGTTGGCAGCCTTGTCGAAGTCGAAGGCAAGGTCGTGAACTTTCAGATGGATCCGGATGCTCGTCCAACGACGCAGTTGTCTGAGCGCTCGACGCGAGTGATTGCGAATCAGGGTCCGGAGATCGAACCGTTTTGGCTGACCGCTGAGCGCGTCTTGGTTGGGCCTGATGAGTTGGCGGTCTTGCTCAACAGTTTGGAAGGCATGTTGGTTGGAGTGCCGGCTGGTTCGGTCTTCGTGGCGCCGAGCAATGCATTTGGTGACTACGTGGTGTTGCCTCCGGGCGCGGACCTGGTTCGAACGCGAGATGGTGGTGTGCTGATCGATCCGCACTATCCCGAACGTTGGTTGCCCGGGTTTCGCGTGCTCGACTATGGCGACGCTCCCACGGTCAACGTCGGCGCAGAGCTACTCAAGCCCGTCATTGGTCCGCTCAACTTCCGCGTCGCCTCCTACCAGATGGCGGTTCACGGTGCGGTCAGCGTTCGTTCGCGGGGCGTGTCTGCCGCGGTGACCAGCCTGGTGGATCGCGATGACAGCATGCGCGTAATGACCTTGAACGGGTTCAATCTCGACACGAAGAAGGAGAACCCCGCGTTGGTCAACGATCCGCGCCGCGACGTCGACGATGATATGCGCGATGGGCGCTTTGACGAGCTTGGCAGTGCGATTGCGGAGGATGCGGCGAGTCCGTGCATCGTGGCGTTGCAAGAGATGCAAGATGACGATGGGGCTGAGTTAGGCGATGTCGTCAGCGCGCACCGGACCTACGAGCGATTAGCGGTTGCCGTCGTTCGCGCGGGTGGGCCCAAATACGAGTGGATCGACATCCCGCCCGAGCCCGACGCGGATGGCGGCCAGCCCGGCGGCAACATTCGCAATGGGTTCTTGTTCGATCCCAAGAAGGTGCAGTTGGTCGAGGGGTCGCTGCAGTTGATTGGTGCGGAGTCCGTTGCCTACGAAGGGTCACGCAAGCCGCTGGTCGCGCGTTTTCGATTGCTGTCGGGCGCTGGCGAGCTTGAGGTGATCAATGTGCACCTGGCTTCGAAGCGGCATCAGAATGGTTTGTTCGCACCTCGCCAGCCGGGCTTCGATCCGCGGCTTGAGACTCGTGTGCAGCAAGCGATGCTTATCGGCGAGCACCTCGCCGGATTGCGTGAGCAAGAAGTCGACTACTACGTCACCGGCGACTTCAACGACTTCGAGTTTAGCGACACACTGCAGGCGCTGATCGGTGACCACAGCATCAACCTCGTCGATCGCGTGCCTGCGCCGCTGCGCTATGACTACAACCACCGCGGTATGTCGCAGGCGTTGATGCACGGTGTCGTCGCGAAGCGCCAAGCGGCGACGCGAACGGCCGAATACGAGATCCTGCACATCAACGCGTTGCTCGGCTGCCCGCCAGGCCAACAGAGCACCAAGGCGAGTGATCATGCCTACGGCATCGCTAGGCTGCAGTTGCGCTAGCCGCTAGTCGGCTTCTCGACTCGGGGGCAGAGATAAGAGTTCACCGATTCCTGCTTGGCATCTCCGTTCTCGTGTCGCTGTCAGACACCTGACAGATCTCACCTACTCCGCTTCCCTAGGGTTGCCGGCCAATCGGCTACGCATCCTCGACGGACGTCTGCCAGTTCCCTCGCCGCAGCTCATCAAGCTTCTTGGCGAGCCGCGGCAGCGCACGCCGATAGCGCAGCCGCATCGCTTCATCCGAAATGCCAAGTTGCTTGCCAGCTTCGCCGAACGAAAGGCCTTCCCAGTCGCGCAGCCGTACGGCTTCCCGGTCATCTGGCCCGAGCATCTCAAGTGCCAAGCGCAGCCACGTGTGTTGCTCTTCGCGTTCGACCTTGGTGGCCGGCGAGGTGATCGCCTTAGCGGCGCCGTTGAGCATCACGACAGAGCCACTTGGCAACGAGCATTGCTTGCGACGGTCGCGCTGTTCGCGGTGCATGTAGCGATGGCGATCAATCAATGTGTTCTCGACGATGCGCGCCAGCAACGCTCGAAACGCTTCGGGGCTATCGGCGGCAAACCGCGGGCCGTCTCGCAACACCTCCACCAACGCATCTTGCACAAAGTCCTGGGTGTCGCCTTCTTGGCGCACTGCTGGGCTCAGGCGTTTGCGCACGCGAGCTTCGATCCACGGCAAGTGGTCGGCGATCAAGCGTTTCAGTTGCTCGGAGTCGCCATTGTGTAGCAGCATCACTTGCTGCGTGATCGAGTGGTCCGCGGCGTCACTCATCGCTTGCTCGATTGGTGAAGTGCTTTGAAGTCAGAGCGGCTGCGGAGGTGGTCGAACGTTGCCCGATCCATGACATGATTGGCCACCTTCGCATTGCAGTTGGCGAGCATGCTTAGCCCCTTGACGGCGACCGTTGCGTAGCGCTCGCTGTCGGCGAGGCATTGCACCTCGTCGAGTTCCGTATGCTGCAAGACCGAGACGGAGCAGTGAGTCGCAGCCATTGCACAAATGCGCAGCATGTCGGTGTTGCGAGGAGCTTGTTTGAATGCAGTTGTCGCGGCAGCGATCGCTGGCTCGTATTCGCCCAGATTGGCGCATGCGAATGCGAGTTGCCCATGGTGAATGCCCAAGAACGACCTGGCTGATGTGTGTTTTGGGATCGATGCCAAGACGTGTTCTTGCAGCGCAATCGCCTTCCTGGCTAGGTGCGCAGCTTTGTCATGGTTGCCGGTCTGGTTGTTGATTGCGGCTAGGTTGCCGAGGTCGCCGCCCAGCGTTGAGCGGAGCGACAAGTTCTCCGGCTGTTCGGCGACCAGTTGTTCCATCAACTCGCAAGATGTTGTCCAGAGCTGCTGCGCTTCGGCGGCCGACCCGGGCTTGCCGCTCAAGGCTGAACAAGCGGCGAGCTGCGATGTTACTTGGGCTCGTAGGTGTCGATCTTGCGAGGTTTCCTTGCGGCCAACTTGTGGTGTGGCGGGGATCTCGCGCATCAGCTGTTCGGCCTCTGCAAACTTGCGCTTCTGGACCATCATGTTGCTGAGGCGCAGGCGGCAACGGATCCACGTACGTCGGAGTGTGTGGTCCCCGGGGAACTCCAAACGCTGTGCGTCTGCCGCGTCAATCGCCTCTCGCAACGAACGTTCTGCAGCACCTCTTTGACCAAGTTGTCTTTGTGCGAAGCCGATGGCCGCGGTGGTTAGCGTGGTCAGCACACCTCGAGCGCCCGTCCTTGGCAGCAGTAGAAGTTTGGCCTGCGTCGGTATCAGGAGAGCGAGCGCCTGCTTGGTCTTGTTGGACTTCAGTAGGGCAATGCCGAGTGACGTTTGGATGCGAAGGCGGCATAGCTCGGCTTGGGTTCTGATGAAGCCCGTGCTCGCGGCGACACGTTTCTCTGGCAGCATCTCCAGGCCTTGCATTAGCAGTTGCCGGGCGTCGTCGTAGCGGTTGAAGGCATTGGTCAACTGCTGCGCTCGAGACAGAAGCGTCTTGGCGTAGATGACACAGGTGACCAGATCGGCATCGTCTCCGAGGCAGAGTGGTTTCAGGTGGCTGAGAGCCTCCGCAAACTCGGCATCGCCGCTCGTCGGCTGTAGCAGTTGGCCGATTTGAAACTTGCGAAGTAACAGGCGCCCCTTGAGCCGTTGATTCGCCTTCGTTTCCGACGTGCCCGCGACAATTGCGAGGCCCCGAACACATGCAGCGAGCGCCGCATCGAACTGACCGAGTTGTCGATAGATGTTGCTGGTCGAATCCAACGCCCCGGCGACTCTTAGGCTGCTTTTCTCGTCTTGGGCTCGAAGACTCAGGAACTCTTCGCAAACGCGCACGATCTCATCGACGCGTGCGTTGCCGTCGACGGGTGGGGTAGGCGAGCGTTCCAGCTGCGTGTCCAGCAGGGTTAGCGTTTGTTCGATGCTTTGGAACCCTAGGTCCTCGGACTTGTCGAGGTTCACTCGTTCGCGATTGGCCGTGACCAATGCTTGGTGCTGCATCAGCATGTAGCTGCCACTACCGCCTACCACGATCACTGCAAGTGCGCCCCATAGCGCGACGCGCACTCGGTTACGTCGCGTCCACTTGAGCCCGCGAACCACGGTGCCGGGAGGCTTCGCCTTGATCGGCTCAATGCGCAGGAAGCGGCGCAAATCATCCGCCATTTCTCCGGCCGTTGCGTAGCGCGCGGCGGGATCGACCTCGAGCGCCTTGTGGCAGATCGTCTCCAAGTCGCGCGGGGCGGCCGGTGTGATCTGTCGCAGTGGCCGGAACGTGCCCGATTCGATGCGTTGCAAGATCAGTCGCGACGTGTCGCCTTCGAAGGGGCGGTGCCTAGTGATCAACTCGTAGAGCACGATCGCCAGTGAGAACACGTCCGTCTGCGGCCCCACTTCCAGGTCGTGCTGGGCTTGCTCGGGGCTGCAGTAGTGCGGCGTTCCAAAGAACGTGCCGTGCGCCGTGTTCGAATCGGCCGCGAAGTCCTTCACCAGTCCGAAGTCAAGCAGGCGCACGCTGCCGCCATCCGTGATCATGATGTTCTGCGGTTTCACATCACGATGGATCAGTCGGTGACTGTGTGCATGTTGCAAGGCGTCCGCGACTTGCGCGACCAGTTCTGCTGCTTCCACCGCGCGAGTGCAGTCGTTGCGCACCCCGAGCCGTTGTTTGTGGAGCACCTCGTTTAGCGGTTGGCCGTCGACGAACTCCATGCTGAAGAAGTGCAAACCGTGCCACTCGCCGACTTCGTGAATCGGAACGATAGCCGGGTGCTGCAGTCGCGCGGCGGCGGCCGCTTCTTTGCGGAAGCGGCTGATGGATCCTGCGGACCATGACAGGTGCGGGTGCAGGACCTTGAGTGCGACGCGTCGATCCAGCGAGATCTGCTGCGCCTCAAAGACAGTGCCCATGCCGCCGCGCCCGGCTTCACGAATGATGCGGTAGTCGCCTATTTGGCGGCCAGGCTGCAGTGGGTCAGGTGCGACTTGAACCGCTTCACCTTCCTCATGTTCCTCGTGCTGTTGGTGGCGCTGGTTGTCTTTCGCCTCTTCTTCATCAAGGTCGGCAAACATCGGCTCTAACAGGTCTGCGAGATCCGCGTGTTGTTGCAGCAGCGCGGCGCGGTCGTGCTCATCGTTTGAACGGAACTGCAAGAACAGCTCCATGGCCGCAGATAGCCGATTGAGGCGGCCCGTGGCTTCGTCGTCAGGGGGCAGTGCGGGAGAGTTGGCTTCTGGGCGAGGCATGGTTGGTGATGGCCACCGGTACCATACGTGGTCAGAGCGGGCCGGGGGACCAGGGGACCAGGGGAAGCGATATCGCCTGGAGAACCGGACAGGGATTTTGGATCTTCTTGCGACCGAGTCCCGCCCTGAGTAGCAGAGGTGCAGTTCAGAAGCATGGCGTTGCGAGGCGAATGCGCGGTTTCCACGGGGCTTCATGCTGTTGGCGCCCCAACATCGACATGG
>JBNMND010000369.1:0-5471 GCA_051274975.1 Planctomycetota bacterium
GTCGCAACCGCCACCAAAATGTCATCGGCGAGCGGCGACCGCACCAGGGTGAACTGCACGAGGCACTCGTCGTGCTGAAACCAATAGATCTGTGCCTTGGCATTGCCGGGCATGTTTTGACGCAGCATGCGACTGACGCAGCCTTCGATTACTGGGCCAGCAACAGCTACGACCTGCCTTTTGTTGGTCGCAAACAACAAGTCGCTGACCGCGCAGCGTTCGGCAATCTGGCGAAAATCTGTGGCTGCTGCGGCAGTTCGAAAACGCAGCGCGCTCGCTTTGCGCCAGGCGAACGGAGTGCCGCTGTTGCCGAGCCAATCGGCACCGGCGACGCATTCACCGAGCGCGACCAACGCCTCGTCTTTTGCTGAGTAGGTTTCACTGAGCAAATTGATCTCACTCAATGCCGCAGTGCCGACACACCAGGTGCGGCCGCCCAAGCGATCGCCGATGCCTTCAAAGCACTGCTGCTGATTGGCAATTGGGTGCCGCTCGGTACGCGGCCGGAGTAGCTCGGTCAACAAGCGATCACCCTTCAGCACCTTCCAGACCTGCTCCATGCCGCCGCGTTCGAACTCTTCGTAGAGCAAATCGGCACCGCTCAGGTAGAGCAACGCGGCGCGGCACCGCGTCGATCGATTAGCCAACAGCGACCCGGTGCTCTCGAGAGGTCTGCTGGTGCCCTTGAGCACCGAGCGGCCGGTATCGATCGCCGGGATCAGGTTGAGCTCCCGCATGACCATCTCCGAACACATGACCGCGTGCCCTTCGGTTCGCATCACCAGTGAGTCAACCACATCGGCTTGAGTCATCGCTGCGTAACGCTTACCCAACTCGATTTCCTGATCCTGCAAGGCATGCACGAGTTCGTGGGCAACGAACAGTTTCAGCACGGACGACTCTTCCGTTGCGGCCACGCCCATCGCTTTGAGGCTTTGCACCACACGCTCAGGCACAACCAAGACTTCACCCGAAGCTAGCTCATACTTGCCAATCGCTACCGAGCCGAGCAAGTCGGCACGCAACTGCAAGGCGCGACGAATGCGGGATGCTGGCTGGCCCTTGTAGGCCTCCGCAATCTGCGGCCCGAGCTCAACCCTGAAGACGCGCATCATGTCGCCGCGGTCCGACAAGTAGGCCACCGGGTCGCGGGCGAATTTGCGCCCGCACACCTTCTCGACGACCGGTCGCAGTTCCTTGACGAGCTTCTCCAGATCCGCGTCATTCAAATTACCGATCGCCTGCGCCGGCAGCATCATCGCCATTGCCAGCAAAGCGAGCACGCATATCCAGGCTGGACGCGAACTGCAGTTCACGACCCGAGCACCGCATCAGCCTGTGCGGTCTTGCCCAACTTTCGCAACTCGTCGGCGACCAACGGCAGCATCGGCGTTGGATTGACGCCACCCTTCTGAATCACGCCAGTGAGTTTAGCACGCAGGCCCGTCGGTAGTTCGTTCTGGAACGCGACCGCCAAGGCACTGGCGCAAAGTGCACGCGCCTCGGCATCGCCGGGGTAGTTCTTGACCGCGAGTAAGGCGTTGCCGGCAGCAGGACCAGGTTGCTTGAGCCCCAGCAAGCACCGCACAGCGCGTCGACGCGTCTCGAGCACATCAGGGGTTCGCTGCAACACCCACTCCAACTCGGGCATCGCGGCTTGCCACTGTTTCGTCTCGGTAAGCGCCCACCCGAGCGTTGCGTGGGCCGTGTAGTAGCTCGGGTCGATGACCAGCGCTTCGCGCGTCAAACGAATCGCCTCCAGGTAGTCTGTCGCCTCGATGGCCAGCACTGCCAGGTTGTTGCGAACGTTCGGATCGTTGGGTTTCAAGGCAAGGCCGCGCAGGTAGTATTTCTTCGCAGCTTCTGGGTTGCCGGACAACTGCTCGATGATGCCGAGGTTGACGTTGGCCTCGTTGCCCGTGTCGTCAATTGCCAGGGCGCGCGTCAAGTAGTCGCGAGCGGCGGCCAAGTCACGGGCATCGGTTGCGAGGCCCCCGAGATTCGCCAGCGACAACATCGAATTGGGGTTCTTCTCGAGGGTGATCGTCCACAGAGTCTTGAAGTCTCTGTATTCGTGCAGCGCGGCCTGCGTCGTGAACGACATTACCACGAGCCAGACACCACCGACTGCGACCGCCACGGTCTCACCGGCTCGCTGCTGGAGCAAGCGCGCCAACACCGCCGAAAACGCAACGATCAAGCCAAGACTGGCGTGGTATTGGAAGTGGTCGGCGACGAACGAATAGCGGAACGGATACACAT
This sequence comes from Planctomycetota bacterium, assembly GCA_051274975.1. Classification (GTDB taxonomy): domain Bacteria; phylum Planctomycetota; class UBA1135; order UBA1135; family UBA2386. Next base: position 2,263 of record JBNMND010000369.1, read on the forward strand.
CGAAGAATCCGATCGCCGGCACCAGCGTGCCGCCAAACAACAGCAAAGCCGCGGTCGCGCCACGGCCAATACGGGCGCGCATGAGCCAGGCACCCACCACGGCCAACAAAGCGGCGACGGGCGCAGCCCACAATAAGATCGACGGCGGGTTGACGTCCCAACGTGGGTAGTTGAAGCACGTATCGAACGGCCACAACAAGCTGCCGAAGTAGAACCAGCAGGCGCCACCAGCAACCGCGATGCGTTGCATGCCCTGCAACTGCCACGGCGCATCGGCAGCACCGACGTGGGTCGCTTCGAGATAGACGGTGAACCAACCGAGACTCGCACCGACAACGAACCACGGCAGCGCCCCCATGAAGGCGCGCTTGGTGATCTTGCCGTCACGCCACCAAATGATGATCAGCAACGCCGCGGGCAACGACGCAGTGACGGTCTTGCTCCATAACGCTCCGAGCAACCACAAGCTGCCGATCACGTAGTCGCGACGACGAGTGTCCCCGCTTCGCTCTCGGGTGGCTTCTTTGCGCGACCCGTCTGAGTCGAAGCGATGCGGACCATCATGCCAGCGCAGCCAGCGCTCGGCCGCCAGCAGGTAGCAGAGCAGCGACAACACGTTTTTGCGTTCGGTCACCCACGCGACCGACTCGACGTGCACCGGATGCACCAAAAACCAAAGCGCTGCAAACAGGATTCCGGGCACAGCCATCCGGCGCCCCAGGCGCAACAGAACCATCGCCGACATGCCGTGCAGCACGACGTTGACCAGGTGGTAGCCGGTGGCCCACTCGTTGGCCTTCTCCATCGTCGTGCCAAATGGTGGCAACCCAAACAGATTGGCCTCTAGCCAAAACGACGTGTGCACCAGCGGGTAATACTGAGGCAGCGAAGTCGGCTCGAACCAGATCTGTCCTAGCCCGCCCCAACTGCGCAGAACGGGGTTCTGCCAGACGTAGTCATCGTCATCCCAGATAAACCCACACTGGGTCACCCGCCAGTAGGCGAGCACCAGGAAGACAACAACAAGGCTTAGAGGTGCCCACTTCGATCGCAGCAAGGCCATTCGCATGCAAAAGTGTCCCGTCGGGCCGGGGAATGCAATGCGCACCAGCAGGTTGCGGCAGAACAACAGCTTGCAAGCGCGGCGGCATTTTGTGGATCCAGCTGTGCGGGCCTTCTATGTTCGCGGGCATGGATCAAGAGACCATGCGCACGACCCCACTTGAGAACTTCCCGCCGCCGGAGAAGTGGGACGATTGGCAAGAACTCGACGCCAAGGCGTGGCCCAAGCGGGTCATGAAGAACTACGCGCTGGTGCCGACGATTTGCTTCAACTGCGAAGCCGCCTGTGGCCTGATCGCCTACGTCGACAAAGACACCAACAAGATCCGCAAGGTCGAAGGCAACCCCTACCACCCTGGCTCGCGCGGCCGCAACTGCGCTAAGGGTCCGGCGACCATCAACCAGGTCCACGACCCGGAGCGCATCCTCTACCCGATGAAGCGCGTCGGCCCGCGCGGTGGCGGCAAGTTTGAACGCGTCACCTGGGATGAAGTCCTCGACACGCTCGCCGGCCGCATACGCAAGGCGCTCATCGAAGACCGCAAGACCGAGGTCATGTATCACGTCGGCCGGCCTGGTCACGACGGCTACGTCGAGCGCGTGCTGCAAGCGTGGGGCGTCGACGGCCACAACTCACACACCAACGTCTGCAGTGCCGCGGCCCGGCTTGGCTACACGCTGTGGAGCGGCTACGACCGCCCGTCACCGGACTACGAGAACGCCAAGTTCACGCTGCTGCTCTCGGCGCACCTCGAGACCGGCCACTACTTCAACCCGCACGCGCAACGCATCATCGACGCCAAGATGAACGGCGGCAAGTTAGCCGTCTGCGACATCCGCCTGTCGAACACAGCGAGCATGGGCGACTACTGGTTGGCCACCCGTCCAGGCAGCGAAGCGATGATGCTGCTCAGCTTCGCACACGTGCTGCTGCGCGACGACCTGGTCGACTGGGAGTTCATGAGAACGTGGGTCGACTGGCGCGCCTACCAAAAGGAGAAGGGCCGCGACGACGACTTTGATGCGTTCAAGCTGGGTCTCGCTGAGGACTATGCGTTTGCGACGCCCGAGCACGCCGCCGAAATCTGCGGACTCGAAGCGAGCACGATCGAAGAAGTCGCCAAGGAAATAGGCGCCGCTGGCAGCGCATTCAGTTCGCACGTTTGGCGCAACGCCGCCGCCGGCAACGAAGGTGGCTGGGCCGTCGCCCGCAACTTGCAGTTCGTCTGTGTGTTGGTCGGCGCCGTCGCTTCGGTTGGCGGCACCGCCGGCAGTGGCACCAACAAATTTGTGCCGCCGCCGTTCAGCAAGCCGCGTCCGCATGAAGTATGGAGCGAGCTGCTCTACCCGAGCGAGTGGCCGCTCGCCCACCACGAGCTGAGCTTCTGCCTGCCGCACCTCGTCAAGAGTGGCCGCGGTCGCATCGACACCTACTTCGCGCGCGTCTACAACCCGATCTGGACCAACCCAGACGGTGCGATGTGGATCGACATGTTGCAAGACGAAGAGAAGGTCGGTTGCAGCGTCATGCTGTCGCCAACCTGGAACGAAACCGCGCGCTGGTCCGACTTCGTGCTGCCGATGGGCCACGCGACCGAGCGTCACGACTTGATGTCGCAAGAGACTCACGCGGCAACTTGGATTGGCTTCCGCCAACCGGTGCACCGCACGCTGGCGCAACGTCAGGGCAAAGAGTTCACGTGGACTTACGAAACCAACCCCGGCGAAGTCTGGGAGGAAGACGAGTTCTGGATCGCGCTGTCCTGGAAGATCGACCCCGATGGCTCGCTCGGCATCCGCAAGCACTTCGAGTCGCCGTATCGCGAAGGCGAGCGCATCACGATCGACGAGTACTACCAATGGATCTTCGAGAACTCGGTGCCTGGCCTGCCCGAAGCAGCCGCCAAGGAAGACCAGACGCCGCTCGAATACATGCGCCGCCACGGCTGCTACTTGGTCAAGGACAAGGTCTACAAGACGCATGAGACCGAGATGAAGGCGGGCGACTACCAGATCGATCCGGAGCAGGGCGTCGTGCACAAGGACGGCAAGATCCTCGGCGTCTACGCCAACGACAAGTGCATGGAGGGCTTCCACACGCCGTCTAAGAAGCTCGAACTGTTCTCGCCAACGATGAAAGATTGGGG
>JBNMND010000370.1:0-5409 GCA_051274975.1 Planctomycetota bacterium
CGGACCTCGCCAAGATCCTCGCATGCTTCGAACTAGGCCTGTTCAACCCGATCCTTGGCCCAACGGAGACGAGCAACATGTGGACGCTCGACGCTGGCGCAAACTTCTTGAAGGGCTGGTGGACCAACAACCAAGGCACTTCGTCGACGCTGCGCGAGCACAACGGCATCCTGCCGGGCACCCGCACCTACTGCGGCACGCGCGCCGATGGCATCTCATTCGTGCTGCTTACCAACGGCGACCAAGCGCTCGGTTCGACGCAAGGCGCGCAACTGAGCACGCTCGCAGACAATGTTTCGATCTGGCCGCCGCACGACCTGTTCCCCGGCGTCGGCATCCCGCGCTTCAAGTTGGTCAACGACTCAATGACCACCTACGGCCTCCCCTGCGCCGGCAGCCAAAGCACGCCGTTCCTGTCGGGCAGTGGCTCGTCAATGATCGGTTCGAGCCCGAACCTCAACCTGGTCGCCGCGCTGCCGAACACCGGAGTGCTCAGCATGGTCGGCACGTCAGCCGGTTCGCTGGAACTGACGCAGCTCGGCGCGCCTGGCTGCCGCTTGCACGTGCAACCAATCGCCATGGACCTGATCTTCAGCAACGCAGTCGGCATGGCGTCGACTTCGATCTACCTGCCGATCAACCCAAGCCTGATCGGCCAACACATCTATGTGCAGGATGCGATCTACGACCCAACGGTCAACCAACTCGGCTTCAACACCAGCAACGGCGTCGACATCAAGATCGGCGGCTGGCTCGGGCAATAGCAGTATCCGCAGTTCGTGAAGAAGCGGCGCGCAAGAAATGCATCGCTTCTTTCCGGCCCGCCTACAATCGCCTCTATCATGCAATGCATGGAAGAACGCTATTGGCTACGACACGCATCGCTGAAGGGCCACCAAGGCCCGTTTGAGAAGAAGGACCTGAGCCCGGCGATTGACTCCTCAGCCTTCCCGCTCGACAGCGAAGTGCTGCGCGACATGGGCGTCACCGAAGTGGAGCGCGAAGGGTCGAATGGCTGGATGCCAGTGACCGAGTTACTCGGACTCGAGCCAGTGGCTCCCCTACCAAGCAAGTGGCCGCAACCAGGCGTTCGCTCCACTCCAGAACCGAAGCTTGATTCGGCTCGGCTCGAAGTGCTTCGCCGCGCATCCGTCTACCCGAATACGCGCAACCTGATCTCGACAGGCATGATGGTCCTGGTCGCTGCGGAACTCATTCTGATGGCCGCGCAGATGAGCGTCTTGGGAGGATCAAGCGCAGCAGCCATTCCGGTGTTCACCGCGGTCATCGCCATGATCGTCACGCTCATTATCGGCAACGTGCTCTTGGCGGTGCTCGACCTGGCTGACGCTGCGGTGCGCAAGATTCCGCATCCGAGCGACGAGTAGCGTCGACGCGGATCACAACTCAGCGTGGTCGCAGCAACAGATCGAGCCACGCTCGCAACCGCTGACGCCACATGCCTTCACGCTGAAACGTGCCCAAGTGATGATCCGACTCCACGCGCCAGAACGTCGTAGGCCTGGCCGACGACGCGGCGGCAAGGCGCTGGCCACAGGCGAACGGAACGAGGTCATCTCCGGTGGCGTAGACGAACACCGTCGGCATCCACAATTGCTGCACTGCATCGATCGGTTCGTAGCCATTCGACACCAACAACCAACCGAGCGGGCCACTGACGAGCGAACCAGTTGGGTAGGACTCGATCTTCTGGTGAGCAATCGAACGATACGAATCGAACGCTCCTTCGATAACCACGCCGCGCAACCGTTCGCACAACGCCTCGCGTTCGGCGACAATGCACGGCAGTGCGATCGCACCGCCCAGACTCTGGCCGAATACGATCACGTCGAGGCCGGCGTAGCGTCGACTGGCGAGCACACTGCGCAGCATCGCGCGGCCATCGGCAATCGTCTGCGCGCGTTCGGGTTCACCTTCGGACTGGCCGAAGCCGCGGTAGTCGAACATGACGACTGGGTAGCCGAGATCTGTCAACCATGCCGTTGACGGCAGGTGCTCCGCCATGTTTCTGAAGTTGCCGTGGAAGTGCACGACGACGGCTCTGCGCGAACCGATCTTCGGCACCAGATGCCATGCATGTAAACGCGCGCCGCCTTCGCCGGGCACATACTGCTCGACGAAGTCGACCCCAAAATCATGAGGCGAACCTTCCAGCGTCTTCGACGGCAAGTAGAAGACGTGATTGCAACTGACTAGCAGCGCCAGCAGCAGCCAGCTAGCGAGGCGTGCAGACGTAGACAGCATCGGTGTTGGTTGCAAATGAGGTCACCCCATCGGCCAAATCACTCAGCACGGCTTCGCCACCAGTCGTGATGGCGTAGGCACCGACCACGCGGCACGGCTGGCCACTTCGCGATCGCAGTGTCGCCTGCATCAACTTGCCCTTCTGCCACACCAGATCGACTACGAAGCCACCGCGCGAGCACAAGCCGCGCACCGAACCGTCCTGCCACTCAGGCGGCAACGCCGGCAGCAACTCGATCGCGCCGGCGTGGCTTTGCATCAGGGATTCGGCGATGCCCGCCGTGCCGCCGAAGTTGCCATCGATCTGGAACGGCGGGTGGTTGTCGAACAAGTTGGTCAGCGTCGACTTCTGCAGCAGCAACTGCAGGTTCTTCTGCACCGCCTCACCGTCACCCAACCGCGCATAGAAGTTGATGATCCACGCGCGACTCCAGCCGGTGTGGCCGCCGCCCTTGGCCAATCGCGCGACCAACGCCTTGCGGCACGCTTCCGCCAATTCTGGCGTTGTCTGCTTGGTGATTTGCGAACCCGGATGCAACGCGTAGAGGTGCGACATGTGGCGATGGCCGGGCTCTGGCTCGTCGAACTCTTCGTTCCATTCGAGTAAGCGACCATCGCTGCCGATCTGCGGACCTTGCAGCCGCGCCAACGAACCAGCGACCTGCTTGGTGAACGCATCGTCGATCGCCAACTCCTTCGCCGCCTCCAACACGTTGGTGAACAGTTCGAAGATGATCTGCTGATCCATCGCCGGCCCCATCGTGACGTGAGCCTTGACCCCATCCTTGGTGCGAAACGAGTTCTCCGGCGACATCGAGGGACCGGACACGAGCTTCTTGGTGCGCGGGTGCTCGACCAGGTAGTCGACGAAGAACAACGCCGACTCCTTCAATAGTGGCCAAGCGCGCTTCGCCAAGAACTCGCGATCGCGACCAAAGCGCCAGTGCTCCATCGCGTGCGCCGTGCACCACGCACCTCCCATCGGCCACATGCCCCAATGCGTGCTGCCGATCGGCGACGTGAACGCCCATGCATCGGTCGTGTGGTGCGCGACGAAGCCGCGGCAGTCGTAGAGTTCCTTCGCCGTCTTGCGACCGGCCGGCACCAACGCTTCGGTGAAGGCGATCAGCGGTTCATGCATCTCGGCAAGATTGCAGATCTCGGCCGGCCAGTAGTTCATCTGCAGGTTGATGTTGATGTGGTAGTCAGCGTTCCACGGCGCATCGATGTGCTGGTTCCAGAGGCCTTGCAGGTTGGCCGGCAACGTGCCGGGGCGACTGCTACCAATCAGTAGGTAGCGACCGAACTGGAAGTAGGTCGCCAACAGGTCTGGATCGGCACCACCCTGCTTGACCAGCGCGAGTCGCTCGTCGGTCGGCAGGGCTCGTTTGTCGTGGCCGCCGAGATCGAGATGCACGCGATCGAACCAACTGCGGTGCTCGGTGACATGCTTGGCACGGCGTCGCGGTTCGGACAACGCGGTGACCCCCATCATCGCCGCTTCCATGCCCGGAGAAATGGGACTACTCAGGCGCACAGGAATCCCGCGCGCCAGCCGGTAGTCGGTGCCACCGCCCAAGGCCAGGGTCACAGAGTCCGCATTGACGAAGCCAAGCTCGGCTGGCTCACCTGCCTTGGCTGCCGTGGCCACACCGCCTTTGCGCTCGGCAATCAAGAAGGCCTCGAATGACACACCTTCATGTTTCTTGCCAGCATTGGCGCGGCCCATCATGGACAGCGATCCATCGCCGGCCGTGACGGTCGCCCCCACCTTGCGCGACAGCGTCGCCTGCATGGTGACCGCCCCGGGCTGATCCGCGGAGATGTGCACGACGAGCGCGCCAGAACTGGTGCACGCAAACACCTCCCGAGTGAAGGTCACTTCGCCCACCCGGTAGCTCACCTTGACGATGCCGTCGCGCAGGTTGAGCTCGCGCCGGTAGTCGGTCGCCTGCTCATGGCCCGGAAACGTCAATTCCAGATCGCCGAGCGTCTGGTGGCTACGCGGCCACCGTTCGGACATGAACTGCTTCTGCACCAGCTGTTCAGCCTCCCGGTATTTGCCCGCGAACAGCAACTCCCGCGCCTTGCCGAGATGCACATGCGCCCCCTTGCGATCGCGGTCGACAGCCGAGCCCGCCCACAAAGAATCGACGTTGCATTGGATGCGTTCGGTGGCTGTTCCGCCGAACACCATTGCCCCTAGGCGGCCGTTGCCGACCGGCAGGGCCTGATTCCAGTTCTTGGCCGGTTCGGCATACCACAGCGCCGGAGAGGGCTCCTGGGCGGCGGCCACGCTAGAAAGCACCGAGACAAACAGAGCCAGGAGAACGCGCATTGGCCCATCATGACGAGCCGGCCGTAGTTTGCTTCCTCCCATACAACGGGGACTACGGGGTGCGCCGGGGCGTAGCAAGCTCGGCGCACCGAGCAACTACGGCCAGACCGTAATTGCCTCAGGACATTGGCTTCCCGCTTGTGCAGAAGCCGTGGAGTGCCATCATCGGTAGCCTACTCCCGGTCCGACGCGCCTCCCGGCCTTGAACACTGGGCACCCCCCACCCAAATCTCCCAACCACCTCGAATCTCCATGAGCACTGAAGAACAACCCGAGAAGAAGAAGCGCAAGCCGAACCCGGCCCTGATGAAGCCCGTCCAGCCGGACGAGTTGCTTGCCGTGGTCGTCGGCTCGGACCCGATTCCGCGCAGCGAAATCACCAAGAAGCTCTGGGACTACATCAAGGGCAAGGACCTGCAGGACCCGAACAAGCGCACCAACATCCTCGCCGACGACGCCCTCAAGGCCGTCTTTGGTGGCAAGGAGTGCGTCACGATGTTCGAGATGACGAAGCTCGTCAGCCAGCACATCCTGCCGGCCAAGTAACACACCTTCCGGCAGTCGCAAGTGCGCACTGTGCAGGGCGAAAAAACACCTGCCGCGCCTCGCGCGTGAGCAGGTGTTTTTTTGTGCACACAGCCAGCGCGCACGAAGGCTTGCTTTCGTAAGTAGACGCGACAGCCGCGGTAGCTCGGCTACTTAGCAACAGGCAGCGGGGCCGTGAGCACGGCCTCAAGCTGCTCCAGCGCCCAATCGAGATCGGCCTTGCTGATCATCAACGGTGGCGCGAAGCGGATCACGTAGTC
>JBNMND010000371.1:0-5400 GCA_051274975.1 Planctomycetota bacterium
ATGCTGGCCGCACCCCGAGGGCGTGGCCGCGAACGGATGGCGGGTAGTAGGAGCGAGTCGACGATCTCAGCGCACGAGGCTTGCTACGGTAGCTGCCGCCGCGGTAGATGCGCACGCCACCGTGCGTCCATGGGGCGACGGGGTCCTGCTCGAGGGGCCCCTCGAAGAAGTTGCGGTCGCGGGCGTCGCGACACCACTCGGCGACATTGCCGTGCACGTTGTGTAGGCCCCAGCCGTTGGCTCGATAGGAGTCGACAGATTGGTGCATGGTGGCGCCGTCCGAGAACGTCGTCATATTGTTGGGCGCATGGTCCTCCCCGCCGTTATTGCTGCTGTACTCGTCTGACAGATTGGCGAACCCGTTCAGGGACTGAGCAGTTTGGCCCGACGACCAGTTGGTCGTAGTTCCAGCTCGCGCTCCCCGTTCCCACTGCGCTTCGCTCGGCAGCAGAAGGCCCGCTCTAGGCAACCACTCCATGCAGTCATTCCAGCTGACTTGTTCAACTGGGTGCAACAGCGTCTCTTGCTCGCCCAAATCGAGCCACCGCGCCTGCCACGTTCCGTCGGGGCCATATAGGCTCGGGTTCTCACCCGTCAATCGCTTCCATTGGCCTTGCGTCATCTCGTACTTCGAGAGCAAATACGGCGATAGCTTCACCTCCGCCTGACCGATCTTGAACGGGACATCGGTAAGACTCTCCGTAATCAGTGTCAGCACGACGCCGGTCTTGTTTGTCAGCACCAGTTCGTCAGCCTGCACGAGGTTGCCTTCTTCGTCCTTGTCCTCTCGCTCGGTGAGCCTGCGCTCGGCGGGTATGCCGGTCATCAGGTGGGCGAACTCCCAGACAATCGGCTGACCATTGGAAGGCAGTAGCCGGGGGATAGGCACCAATCCTGTGATCATCGTCAACTCGAGCCCGGCATCACGAGCCTCGCTCCACGCCTTCGCATACTTGCCGCCCGGCGCGAACCACACTTTCAGGTCTTTGGCGAAAGCGATGCGGCGCGGCACGCTCCAACCGTGGCCCGGTGAGGCTGCCTGCTCATCTTCGCTTAACAGACCCGTCGCGGGATCTAGCAAAGCTCGCAGTCCTTCGACGAGTTCGGTCAGCGTGTCGTGCTTCGCCTGATCTTCGCTGGTCTCGAAAGTCCAGGTCCGGCGGGTGTCGAGCTCTGCCTCCGTGGAGACGATTTGCTGTTCGAGTTTGGCAATCCGTTCTTCGGGATCCCCCGCCTGCTCGTTCGTCTCGCCGTTCGCGAATTCCCACTCTAGGCGCGTGAGTTTGAACCTGCTCACTCGAAGGTCTAGGGCGGAATCGTGGGTGGCCCGATCGTGCTCCTTCTCTGCGCTTGTGGGATCGAGCGCTCTCTCGCGCATCAACCTTAGGTCCTCTGCATAGTCATCGAAGGTGGCAGCGAGAGCCGTTGCTTCGGTGCGCCACAACTCCATAGCATCAATGTTCTGAGGTTCGGCCGGCCACAGGTCTTCGTCCGCGCGCCGTGCGAGCTCGCGCAAACGGTGGGCATCGGCATAGGGCCTCTGCGCCTCAGCAAGTTGCTCGGCAGCAATGGTCTCGATCTCACGCGCCTCAGCAAGTCGCTTGGCAGCAATGCCCTCAATCCAACCGATCAGCCCCGCGAAGACTCCCAATGTCACCAGCAACGCGGCTGCGACGGAGACGCGATTGCGGCGCACGAACTTGCGGGCGCGATAGAGCGCGCCAGGGCGGCCGGCGAACACGGGCTGGTAGTCGAGGTGCCGGCGCAGGTCCGCTGCCAGTTCGGAGGCGGATGCGTAGCGGCGCGCGGGGTCCTTCTCAAGCGCCCTTAGACAGATCCAGTCGAGATCGCCAACCAGCTGGCGCACCAGCGAACGTTCGTCGGTCGCGTGTCTCGGCGCGATCGTGGTCGCCGTGCCGGTGCCGCGCTTGAGGCGCGTACTCGGTGTCGGCGGCGCCTGCTCGCGGATCACGCGCTGCAGTTCGGACAGCGGGGACGTGGCGCTCAGCTTGTGCTCGAAGGGCAACAGTCCGCTGATCAGTTCGTAGAGCACGACCCCCAGTGAGTAGACGTCCGAGCGCGTATCGACTTCGACGCCGGTGGGGTCCGCCTGCTCGGGACTCATGTAGTCGAGCGTGCCGACGATCTGGCCGACCGCGGTGTAGAGCGTCTGATCCCCGAGGCGTCCGCTGGTCGCGCGCGCGACGCCGAAGTCGATGACCTTCGGCACCGGACGATCGTCTTGCAGCAACACGAGCAGGTTCGAAGGCTTTAGATCGCGGTGGATGATGCCCTTCTGGTGCGCGTGCTGCACGCCCTCGCAGACGCCGAGGAAGAGTTCGATGCGCTGCCGCGTCGACAGCTTGCGCCGGTCACAGAACTCGGTGATCGGTTCGCCGCCGACATACTCCATCACGAAGTAGGGGCTGCCGCTGTCCGTCGTGCCGCCGTCGTAGACCTGCGCGACATTCGCATGAGTCATGCGCGCCAGAGCCTGTCGCTCCGCTTCGAAGCGGGCCACGATTTCCCGGCTGTCCATACCGAGCTTGATGACCTTGAGGGCCACGCGACGCACAACGGGCTCGAGCTGTTCGGCTGCGTAGACCTCGCCCATGCCGCCCTCGCCGACCTTCTCAAGCAGCTTGTAGGGGCCGATCCTCGTTCCCGGCTGCAATGGTGCGATCGGCTTGCTCCGCAGGACGACGTCTTCTCCCTCGTCGGCGTCGAGCAACCTCGAGAGTTCGTCGTGCAAGGCATGATTGGCTCCGCACTCACGGGCGGCGAACGCTGTGCGCTCGGCCGATGGCAATTCGATGGCGCGGTCGAACAACTGCTCTAGGCGTTCACGGTCCTTGGCGGAAAGCGGTTGGCTCATGTCTTGTCCTCCTCGGTCAGCCGGCTGTTGAGCCAGGCCTTTGCAAATCGCCAGTCCCGCTCGACCGTTCGCGCCGACAGGCCTAAGACCTCCGCGATCTCCTCGGTGTCGAGTCCGCTGTAGAAACTGAGCGTCACTACCTCGGCCTTGCGTGGATACTCCCGCTCGAACATCGCGAGTGCTTCCTCGACGGCGAGCACGTCGTCGCTGGCACCATCACAGATGAGTTCGGCGGCCGTGTCCTGGCTGACCCGGCGGAGATGGCCTCCTCGCTTGAAGCTGCCCTTGCGCTGCAGGTGGTCGGCAACGATGTTGCGCATGGCCCGCGCCGCAGCGCCGAAGAAGTGAGCCCGCCCTTGCCAGCCCGGATCGGTGGTTCCCACTAGGCGCATGTAAGCCTCGTGCACCAGCGCCGTCGCTTGCAACGTCTGCCCGGGGGCAAGGCGCGCCATGCGCGCGGCTGCGAGATTGCGTAGATCCGCATAGACGAGCGGCAGCAACTCGTGGGACGCGCTCGGGTCGTTGGCAACGGCCGCACCGAGGATCCGAGTTACCGCTCTGGCAGAGGCCTCGCTCGGAGGGTCGATCATGCCGTGAATCATGTCGGAATTGATGTCGGTGTCCGGGCCTGAATTCAGAATTAGGAGCGGGTCTGGCGTGATCGCACGGCTTGGCTACACGCAACCGATTAATGATCAAGATACACTGATGCGCAGGCGCGACGGCTGGCCCATCTGGCCCAGCTTGGCTCCGCTGCTGCACCGCAACCCTCGCCCTACCTGCAATGCCTCGTTCCCGCTCACCTATCCTGTCGACGCTCGTCGTGCTGTTGCTCGCCGGTAGCTCACAACTGGCCGCCCAGTCGCCATTCTGGTCAACCTACTTCGGCGGTGCTGGCACTGAGGAGATCGTTGCCGTCCGTCGCGGCCCAGGCGATCTGATCACGGTCGTCGGCCACACGGACAGCACTGGCTTGAGCCACGGCGCCGTGTTCCAGCAGTCGCTTGCCGGAAGCACCGACGCATTTGTCGCCCGCTTCGATCCTAGTCTGCCGCCCGCGCAACAGCTGCTGTGGTGCACGTATCTTGGTGGCACGGGCATGGAGCTGGTTTTCGACGCCGAAGTCGATCAGCAGACCGGGTTCATCAGTGTGGTGGGTCTGAGTCTGTCGACGACCTTTCCCGGGGGTGCCAGTCAGCCTTCGCCGCTGCTGAATGGCCCAAGCGATGGCTTCGTTGCGCAGATCGATCCGACGGGTTCGGTCTTGCTCACGTCGATGTTCGTTGGCGGCTCGGGTGACGATCGTGTCTGTGAAGTCGAACTGGACAGTTCCGGACTGGAGCTGCTCATCGCTGGCGTTACCGAGTCCAGCAATCTGCCGTGGACATTGGGCAGCGTGTTTCCTGCCCCTCACGGCGGCGCGAGCGACGCCTTTGTGGCGCGGGTAGCTCCGTTCAATCCACCCGGCTCGCAAGGGTTGTGGGCCACCTATTTGGGCGGTGCCTCGACGGACGGTGTGCGATTCGGCGTGTGGGGTGGGCTCGGCGTCAACGGCGGGGCAGGCAGCTTGGATCGCATGGCGTTGACGCTGGATGCCGCCGGCAATCCGGTGCTCGCTACGATCTCGTTCTTCTCAACGAGTCCGGCTCTGACGACCGCGACCGCGATCAGCCAGATCCATGCCGGCGCCGGCGATGTCTATCTAGTGCTACTCGATGCTGCTGGCACGACGTTGCAGTATGCGACCTTCTTCGGCGGCGCCCTCTCGGATGCTCCCCGCGCGATTCGGCCGCACCCTGCAGGCGGGTATGTCATCGGCGGGTTGACGTTCTCCGGCAACATGCCGGTCACGCCTGGATGTCTGCAAAGCACCTTGGCGAACCCCGTGACCGGGAGCCTGATGGACGGTTTCGTCTGTCACATCGATCCAGCGCTTGGCAGCACGGGGCTGCTGTACGCAACCTATCTCGGAGGTGACCTCGGCAATGATCCGGTGCTGGCCCTCGAGGTTGAGACCTCCGGCATTGTGACCGTCGCCGGATGGTCAGATGGCGGCAACTTCCCGACGACTTCGCGCTGCCTGCAGGACGCGCTCGGATCCGGCCAGACGGGCGGCATGGTCGCGCGGCTCGCGCTCGACGGACAGGGCGGCGACGACCTTCTGTATGCGACGTTCGTTGGCGGCGTTGCTGGCAGCACGAATACTCGGTGTAATAGCATTTGCATGGACGATGTCGGTGACGTCTACGTGGTTGGTTCGACGGATTCTTCGGCGTACCCGATGGCCAACGCACAGCAGTCGGCGCTGGTCGGCCGCGAGGGCGTGTTGACGCACCTTGCTCTGCTACCGGGGAACGTGCAGCGCGAACACCTGCCACTGGCTACTCCCGCCTGCGGCATGCCGCTCTACACCGGTGCCGGCAATGCACCCGTGCCCGGTCAGACCTTCTTCGTGACGGCGACCAACGCGCCGCCAGGTGCGCCATCGATTCTGGTGCTCGGGGGTGCGATTTTGCCGACGCCGC
>JBNMND010000372.1:0-5397 GCA_051274975.1 Planctomycetota bacterium
GGCCCGTCACGAAGCAAGCCTCAAGGACCAGGCCAACAAGGAACTGTTGGATAAGGCCGACGCGGGCTTCCGCTTGCTGGCCAACGAAGATCGCATCGATCTTGCGCGCACCACCGAAGCAGAACTGCCGCCGCCGTGGCCGGAGAACCTGCCCGCCTACCTCGCATGGAACAACGAGTTCGGCAACCGACTGCGTGCCGAGCAGAGTATGGTCATCAAGCGCCTGGCAGCACTTGCCCAGCAACGATCAGCGAACGGCGGGCAACTAACGGACGACGTCGACCGCCACCTCGAACGCGCGCTGCAGCGGCTCGAGCTGCAACTGGCTAAGTTCCTGAACCCAGACGGACTCGCGGCCAAAGTTAGCGAGCGCCAAGCGTGGTGCCAAGCAACCCTCGCGTCGCCATCCGACACCTACGCGGCACCATGGCAACACGCGCGTGACGCAATCAAGTCCAGCGACGGCACGGTCGCGGCCAAGGCCTACAGCGGTTTGCAGCTGCCACGCATTCCTGGACTCGTGCCACTCGGTTGCCACCCAACCACCAAGCTGTGGGAGTTCCTCGACCTGCGCACGCACGTAACGGACTACGACTACCCAATGCCCAAACGGGACGCGATAACGGGCAACTTGAAGGCGCACGCTGGCACCGGCTTGATCATGGTGCTGCTGCCACCCGGTCGTATCGTCGTTGGAGCAAGGCGCAACCAACCGGGCATGGAACGCAATGACGACTTGGCGTCACCTGACGAACTCAACGACGCCATCACCTCACTCGAAGCCGTGCTCGTGTCGCGCGCCGAGATGACGATCGCGCAATACGCCCGCTTGACCGGCAACGAACTCGACACCCTCGTCGATCCACAACTCCCGCTCAGTAGCGTCGATTGGCACACAGCCAACCAAGAGCTGCGCCGCTGGGGCCTGTCGCTGCCAACCGAAGTGCAGTGGGAATACGCCTGCCGAGCCGGCACGACGACGCCATGGTTTGCGAGCAGCGACGCCGCGCAGGCTGCAGCTTATGGCTGGCTAGACGGCCAGCGATACCTCATCGCGCTGCACAAGGCGAATGCGTTCGGCCTCTTCGACATGCACGGCAACGTCGCCGAGTGGTGCCGCGACGAGAAGCTGCCCTATGTCGACTTCCCGGCGCGCAGCGGCGATGGGCTTCGCACGCGCGCAACAACTGCGGCCAACGCTCGCCGCGTGGTGCGGGGCGGCGGTACGACTTCGGACCCCAGAGACTTCCGATCAACGGCGCGCGAAGCCCACGATCCCTCGTCGAGCGACGGCGCGATTGGCGTACGCCCGATCCGCAGCATCACGCTTCGCTAGCTAATTAGTGCACGTCGCTGGCCCAATCGGGCTGCGTCATGAACTTGCGACGCGGAGTCTTGAACGGCTGCATGTTGCTCTTCTTGACGTCTTCGATCGCCGGCGGAAACCCTAGATCCACGGCGCGCTTCATCATGGACTGCACCAGATTCACGTCCTTCCGCACGCCCTTGCCAACGAGGTGCATGTAGGCGAGGTAGTAGCAACTCTCGCCGTCGCCATCGGCCGCAGCCTTCTGCAACAGCGGCCCCTGCGCGGTGAGCTGCATGCCGGCGCGCTTGATGCCGAGGCGCACGATGCCCTTTTGGGCGGGCAAGTAGTCCACCGGACACCGCTGATAGAGCGCCAATGCCTCCGGCAGGTTCTTTGCCACGCCGCCCTCCGTTTCGTAGGCGAGCCCCAACAAGTAGCACGCCATGGCATCGTTCGCTTTTGCCAAACGTTCGCAGACCTTGAGCGCCGCAACCACGTCGTTGTCACTGCGGCGCATGCCGTGCACCAAGAACATCATCAACACGTTCTTCGCGGCGGCCTCGTAACCGAGCTCGGCGGCGAGAGTGAACCGAAACGCAGCGTTGCGCCTTCTTGTGTCTGCGGTCGCGGAGTCAACGGTCGAGCGCAGGCCAATGATGCCGAGTTCGTTGTAAGCCTCGGCCGATTTGCGCGCGACGGCCTGCGAGCCCGCGACCATGATCAGCTTGCGTTCTGCGTCGTAGCGCTCTTCGGCCAGCGCCCGCTTCCAAAACGCGATCGAATCGCCGGGGTGCTTACCGGGTTCGGCGTAGGGCACGTACGACGTCGCAAGCATCACGCCAAACACGATCGTCCACAGGCCGATGTGGATTGCGTTGCTCTTCTGCTTGGAGATGCCGTTCTCCCAGCGCTGATTGAGGCGCCCGATCGCGCCGCGCTTGGCGAATCGATCGAGGATCTGGATCGTGCAGTTCAGGATCGGCACCGGATACAGCTTGGCGTAGAGCTCCGGCGCACCGATGCGGCCGAGGATCTCAAACATCACGACGTAGCCAAAGCCGTAGCCCAAGCCAAACAGCGTGCGGCCAATATTGGTGCGCGGTGATGTCGACGGATCCGTCATCAACAGCAACAGCCCGAGGAACGCGGCCGCTGGCAGGTTCGTGCTAGCGAACAGGTAGACGCCGGTGATCTCGGTGTAGAGCAGGTTGCTAACGATCATCGCCAGCGCCGCCGCGAACGTCATCAACGTCACGGCGAAGAAGTATTGCACCACCAGGCCGAGCACGAACAGCACCAAGAAGATGTGCTGCACTTCGAGCGTCGTCGACAGCGGTTTGGCCCACGTTAGATCGGTCGAATCTGTGACGATCAACACCGTCGCGGCGCACGCAAGGCCAAAGCCCGACGGGTTGAAGATGTGCGTGCGACGACCATCCTTGGTCCACCGGATGAACTCCTTGCCGAGCAAACCCGCAGTGATCATCGCGAACTGCCAGATGAACCAGTCATCGTGAAACCAGATGAACAAGTTCGTACTGAGCACGATCGGCGTCGGGCCCGAACTGAAGCGCCACGCCCGCCCACGCGTCCACGACCACAGTGCATCGAACGCATACAGATAGAAGAACTGCGCCAGGATCAGCGGCGCTTGCACGAACATCGGGCGCGCGTCGCCCACCATCCAGAAGTAGCCCCAATAGAGATAGAGCACGATCTGCACCGACGCCTGGATGTAGTGCTGCTTGACCGGACGCATCGCATCGACGGCCATCGCTCGACCGGACAGGCGCAGGGCAAGGAACCAAACGACCAGCCCGCCGCCGACGCCGGCAAACGACCAGAGCATGTGGTCATTGCCGTGCACGCGATCCATCGCCAAGAACGCACACATACCCAACGCCAACAGCAGCGGCAGCTTCGGAAGCAGGCCGGGTGGTGTGCTAGCGACTTGGGTATTCATCTGGCGGACATCCTAGCCTGACAGCTGGCCGGGACGAAAAGCCTGTGGTTGATGATCGCGATCGTGTTGCTGTGCATCAACACCGTGCGCAGCGCGATGCCGCAGCGCGCGCTACTCGAGCCCGAGCGCGCGGCGCACCGCGGACTTGTCGACCTCGCCGCCGGCGAAGTCATCAAACGAACGCGACGGCGGCGTGATCAGGTGCTGCTCGATGAACGGCGCGCCCTCTTCCGCACCTTGCTGACTGTCCTTGAAGCAGCACTCCCATTCGATCGTCGCCCAACCTTCGTAGCCATACTTCGCGAGCAACGAGAAGATGCCCTGGAAGTCGACATCGCCATCGCCACTCGAACGGAAGCGGCCAGCGCGGTCCTGCCACTTCTGGTAGCCACCGTAAACGCCCGTGCGACCGTTCGGCCGGAACTCGGCGTCCTTGACGTGGAACGCCTTGATGCGCTCGTGGTAGAGGTCGATGTATTCGAGGTAGTCGAGTTGCTGCAGCAAGAAGTGGCTCGGGTCGTAGAGCAAGCAGGCGCGCGCATGCTGGTCGACGCTGTCGAGGAACTGCTCGTAGCTAGCGCCGTCGTGCAGGTCTTCGCCCGGATGCACTTCGTAGGCACAATCGATACCGCACTCTTCGGCGTAGTCGAGAATCGGACGCCAGCGACGCGCGAGTTCTTTGAAGCCTTCTTCGACCATGCCGCCGGGACGCTGCGGCCAGGGATAGACCGCGTGCCACATCAACGCGCCGGAGAACGTCGGCATCGCCTTTAGCCCCATGTGCTCGCTCGCCTTCAGGCCCCACTTGACTTGTTGCGTGCCGTACTCGCACATGGCTTCTGGCGTATCGACCTCAGGCGGCGCGAACACTTGAAACATCGACGTGTAGGCCGGATGCACCGCGACCAACTGCCCCTGCAAGTGCGTCGCCAGTTCGCTGATCTCGACGCCGTTCGCACGCGCCGTGCCGAGCAGCTCATCGCAGTAGCCCTTGCTCTCGGCGGCCTTCTTCAGGTCCATGCAACGCGCGTCCCACGACGGCACCTGCACGCCTGAGTAGTCGAGGTCACTCGCCCACTTGCAAGCCGTGTCGAACTGGTTGAGCGGCGCATCGTCGCTCATGAACTGCGCCAAGAAGATGCCGGGACCTTTCATCATTCGGAATACCTACGAGAAGACGGAGGCCCGCAACGTAACCCAAACGGCACCGACCGCGCGAGCAACAACAGGCCCCACGGAGGCGACGACCGAGAGTACGCGCGCCAATCGGGCGCGCGCGACTCAACGCCGCTTCGGCGGCGAAGGTGAGAGCGCTGGGCATCACTCGCCCAACCAACCGCACAGGCCTCTCGCCTAGCGGGGCACCTTGACCCAAGCCTTACTCTTGGCCGAGGTCAACGCCGCTTCCAGCACAGCCTGTACAGCCACGCCATCGTCGAAGTTTGGCGCAAACGGCTTCTTGCCGGCGAGCGCTTCGACGAAGTCCTTCACGTGGTGCACAAACGTGTGCTCGTAGCCAACGATGTGCCCATCTGGCCACCAGTTGGGCGCGTACGGATGCACGTCATCCATGCACATGATCGTTCGGAAACCCTGCCCGTCGCGCGCATCCTTCTGCGAGAACACTTCGAGCTCATTCATACGCTCGAGGTTCCAACGGATCGTGCCCGTCGTGCCAGAGATCTCGACACAATTGTAGTTCTTGCGGCCGGGGGCGACGCGCGTCGCTTCGAACGTGCCGATTGCGCCACCCTTGAAGCGTGCCATGATGCAAAACGCATCATCTACATCCACCTTCGCCATCTTGCCGCCGCCAGCTGGACGCTGCTTATGGAACGTCTGCTGCATGCCACAGACCCAGTCGAACTCGAGCCCCGTCAACGCACGAGTCAAATCGATCAGGTGAGCATTGAGGTCACCGTGCGCACCACTGCCCGCGGTCTTCTTGGAAGTCCGCCAACTCGCCGGCGACTTAGGATCACTGAGCCAGTCCTGCAGGTAGACGGCGCGCACCTGCAACACATCGCCGATGTCGCCACGTGCAATCATCTTTGCCGCCAGCGTCGTCGCCGGAGCACGGCGATAGTTGTGCCACAAGCCAACCCGCACCTTCTGTTTCTTGGCC
>JBNMND010000373.1:0-5376 GCA_051274975.1 Planctomycetota bacterium
GAGAACGCGCACATCCTTGGCCGTGGCACGGCCCGACAACGAGGCGCCGAGGTAGCCGACTTCGCGTTGCTGGATGACGTGTTCGCGGTGCCAATGGAACCGTAGCCGCGCGTGGCGGCGACGAGCCCAGGCAATCGGCACGGCGGCCAAACCGACCATGACAGGTAGCCAAAGTTCGACCTGAGCCAGCAGCACAGTCATGGTCAGCAGCGACAATCCGGCGACCAGCACTGCGGTCAGGTCTTGGCTGAGCCGGACCGGCCGTTGGCCAGCTTCTTGGCCAGCCCGTTGCATGGCGTCGTGGAATCCGGGCTTATCGAACTCTGCCAGATCGAGCTCGGCGGTCAGTTCCTGCAGGTTCTGGACGCCAGCGTCGCCAAGGCGGCGACCATGATTCTCGCTGACGACTGACGACAGGCTGCGTAGCACACCACCAGCGAATGCGACGCCTGCGGCGATGGCAGTTGCCAGCAGCGCGGCATCCCAGGCGGCATCATTCGGGATGGTCCCGGCAACACCATCCGCGACGGCATCGATGAGCTTCTTCATCGCAAGCAACCCGGCGACTGGCAGCATGGCTTGGAACGAGGCGAGTGCAGCCAGTTGTAGCAACGGACCTTTGCCGGCTTGGCTGCACAGAGACAGCGCATCACGCCAGTTTACGGGGCCGTTGGGATTGCTCATCGCAGGTGGCGGCGGACCGGACTCAGGCGAGAACCTGTAAAGCACTTCGGATACTGGTGGTTAGAGACTCGACAGTGATCAAATCCGGTTCCCCAGAACCCCTCTCCGAGACACATTCCAAAGTTCTGATAAGATATGTTATGTAAAGCAGGCGGTGGGGAGCAGCAGGATCTATTGACTGCTAACTGTTGGAGCCGTTCGCGAGTGCTCACGGCGCTGGCTTCCAAGCGAAGGCCAACCATGCAGTGAAGTCTGGCGATGCCAGACCGACCAGGTCCTCGCCGAAGCCTACCTCGACACTCCACTCAGGCGAGGATTGATAGCGGCCGCCGACCCACAGCAACGCTTGGTCACGGGCCGCGACCTGAGGACCGAGTCCGCGCAGGGTCGAAGTCTCCCACTCGACTTGCACCATCGCATGAAGGTCGGTTGCGAGCGGCAACTCGACGCCGAGTGCTGCCGAAGTGACATCTTCGAAGGAAAATCCTGCGACTCGCGATGGCCGCGGGGTGCCGGCAAAGGAGTGCTGTATGTGGCCGTTCCAGCCGATGCCATGCGATTGGTAGTCAAACACAGCGCCAAGCGCGACGTCGACTTGACCATTGCCGTAGCCGTGATTCTGGTCGCCAGTTGGCAATTCAAAGCCGCCGCGCAGGGCCAGGCCCAACTTGCGATCACCTGGCTCGATAACCTGCCAAGTCAGGTGGATCGGCACGTCTAGCAGTTCTGCGGCACTTTTGTCGACCGTCCAGACCGATGTGCCGTTCTGTTGCGCTTCTACCAGGAATTGCTCTTTTTGGCCCGTGCTGCGGTCCTGGTCCGGCAAGCCGAAGGTGTCGTGGTAGTCGATGATGAAGTCGTCGAGAAAGCCACCGGACGCGTGAGCTCCAGCGATCTGTATGCCCAACTGTAAGCCATGGCCGAGGCCGACCCGCGCGTCGAGCGCGGCGCGCAAGATCTCGCCATCCATGAACCAAGAGCCCTGGGCGTTGCTGCCGTTAAGGAACAGGCTGGTGTAGGCCAAGTCCGTGCGCCAAGCAGTGTGACCCTCAGGCAACACCGTGGTATCCGCAGGGTCCAGGTGCATCACCGTCAGCTGCGCTGGATGTTGGTTGCGCACCGGCAGGGGGCCGCCGAGCTTCGGCTTTGCCACGCAACCAGCAAGGCCTGACATAGGGAGGAGGATCGAAAGCAACGTAACCGGCCGCATCGCCGGGGAACGTAGATGCTCGCGGTGGGGAAGGCCAGTGTCTGTCTCCCCCACGTTATCGGCCTTACGGTCATCCAGGATGCCAGAGTCCCCCGCCGGGCGAATCTGCTGCACGGAAGGCTGCCTGATGGCGTGTGGTCTTCGGCTATTCCGCATAGACTTTCCTCACCTTGCTGATGAAATGCCTGTGGATTGTTCCCGTTCTCGCTCTCGCTTCGTGTGCCGATGGCGGCGAAGAAGATAGCCCGCTAAGTGAAGTCGCCGTGAGTGCCTCGCACCACATGTTTGCGCTGCGCTCGCTCGCTGGATTCGGCACGTTCCCGCCGCCGACCAACTCGGTTGTGACCGAGAGCGGCGTGCTCAACTTGTTCGACACCGGCAACTACACGGTGACGAGCGCGACCGGCACATCTGGCGAAGATCGCTACGCGATTGAGACTACGGGTCCGTTCACGGTCTTCGTCACCGGCAACTCGACCGAGCCGTCAACCGCGTTTCTCGGTGCCTACAGTTTGGTTGCCGACCAAGCGGACTACTTCTTTACCGATCGTGTTTCGACCAGCGGCAGCCCGCGCATCGGCATGTTCTATGGTACCCGCGTGATCACCGGCCAGGTCGAGCTTGAAGGCGGTTGGCACGTGTTGTCGCTGCACGTCATCTTTGACCAGTCGATCCTCGCACCGGACGGTGTCGGTCGCGGCGCTCATGGCGCGGTGTCGATCACAGCCGGCGCACCTGGCACGGAACGCATCATTAGCGGCACCGGTTTCCAAGGCACCGGCGCACTGACCTTTGGCGGCACGGTTCGGAACCTGCTCGACGTCAACGACGTTGGCGATGGCTCGCTGAACATGGCGCTCAGCTACCAATTGAACGGTCAGTCTGCCGACTCACGAATTGTCGAGTCGGCCGCGAATGAAAACGTCATCTTCGGCGTCGACAAGAACAACGGCAGTGGCGAGGCTGGCATCGTCACGATGGTTCGCAAGTTCGACGCGCCGACGACTCCGGTCGACTCGGTGCGCGTGCCGGGCACGTTCCTGGTCGGCGGCCACACGCTGTTCGTCAACCCAAGCAACCCTGGCTCGGACTCATTCGTCGGGACCGTCACTCTGAGTGCGCAGGGCGGCTTCAGTCTCGATGCAGTTGGCAACACGGGCGCTGACTTCCAATACATCGGCACCTACACCTTGAGCCAAGATGGCGGCATGGTGGTGGCCATTAGCGGCACCAACGAGACGTGGTTCGCCGCTATTGACAAGACCTACAACACCTTGACGTTCGTCGATGACTTCGAAGAACTGCGCGCCAACAACACCCCGGAACTGAACTTCGGCTTCGGCGTGCGTCAGAAGGACGTGTAGCAGCTGGCTCGCTGAGCATCGGCTTCGCTGGCGATGCTGCTCGTCCATGATGAGCTTCGCTGGCGATCGTCACGATTCTCGGCTTTCCTGGCGCGGCTTCACGCGTCATGATTCAGTCGTGAACGCGCCGGTACTAGCCCTCGATCTCCCCTTTGCTGCGTGCCTCGGTCGCGGCAAGGTCCGCGAAATCTACGAGCTTGGCGGCGACCTGATGTTGGTCGCAACCGATCGCATTTCCGCGTTCGACGTCGTGATGGCAGAAGGCATTCCCGGCAAGGGGCGTGTGCTAACCGAGACCACGGCGTTCTGGTTGGAGATGCTGAAGGATGTCTGCCCCAACCACATGGTGTCGATGGATGTCGACGCGTGGCCTGAAGTGCCCGCTGAGTATCGTGACGTGCTGCGTGGCCGCGCCATGCGTTGCCGCCGCTGCGAGCCTCTGCCGGTGGAGTGGGTCGTGCGAGGCTACTTGACTGGTGGCGGTTGGAAGGACTACCAGCGTGACCAAGCCGTCAGTGGCATTGCGTTGCCGGCTGGGCTTCAGCATGCGAGCCAGTTTGACGAGCCGATCTTGACGCCATCGACGAAGGCCGACACCGGTCACGACATGCCCATCTCCTTCGAAAAGGTGGTCGACTTGATTGGCGAGCCGATTGCCTTGGCTGCGCGCGATGCTGCGCTGACGCTCTACCGGCGCGGTGCCGAATACGCGCGCACCCGCGGCATCGTGATCGCGGACACCAAGTTTGAGTTCGGCATGCTCGACTCCCAACTGGTGTTGATCGATGAGTGCCTAACCCCTGACTCAAGCCGCTTCTGGCCCGCGGAAGAAGTGTCGCCAGGCGGCAAGCCGACCTCGTTCGACAAGCAGTTCTTGCGCAACTGGCTGCTCGCCACCGAGTGGGACCAAACTCCCCCGCCGCCGCCGTTGACCGACGAAGTCGTCAAGGCAACCGCGGCGACCTACGCCGCAATCCAGCGACGCCTGATTGCGTGAGTCGCAAACACCAGTGAGCTGGAAGTCCTAGTGAGCGAATGGTCGACATGAGCATCGAAGCACTGCCACCAACGATTCATTGGGTTGGGGATGCCGATGGCCATCTCGAACTGCTCGACCAAACACGTCTTCCGCAGCATCGCGAGATCCTGCAGTTGACCACAGTGGATGGTGTCATCGACGCCATCGTGCGGTTGGCAGTGCGTGGTGCACCGGCCATCGGCGTCGCTGCGGCGTATGGCTTGCTACTCGGAGTCCGCCAGCTTTCACCTGTCGCTGGAGCGTTCATCTCCGAGGCCCGCAATGTCGCCGCGCGACTGTTGGCAGCTCGCCCAACTGCGGTCAACCTGGGCTGGGCTTTGGAGCGCTGCCTCGCGGCTGTCGCAGCTGAATCGACGCTGCCGCGCTTGTTCCGTGAAGCGTGCTCGATCCACGCCGACGAAGAAGCGATGTCGCGAGGCATCGGCGAACACGGCAAGCCTCTGATCAAGCCCGGCGACACGGTGCTCACTCACTGCAACACTGGCCGCCTTGCGACCGCCGGAGATGGCACGGCGTTGGCTGTGATGTTCGCGGCATGGCGCGACGGCGTGAAGTTTCGGGTGCTAGCGGACGAGACCCGGCCCTTGCTGCAAGGTTCTCGGCTAACGGCGCTAGAGCTACACGTTGCCGGCATCCCGGTAGAAATCATCGCCGATGGCGCGGCAGCTGGAATCATCGCCAAGGGCGAAGTGAACCTGGTAATTGTCGGGGCGGATCGAATCGCCAGCAATGGCGACTTTGCCAACAAAGTCGGCACCTATCCGCTAGCGCTGGCCTGTGCCGCCCACCGGGTGCCATTCTACGTGGCGGCGCCGCTGTCGACGTTCGATATGCGGCTGTCCAATGGACGCGCCATTCCGATTGAAGAACGCGATGCCACCGAGGTCACGACGTTCCATGGACAGTCGGTGGCCCCCGCTGGCGTCGGCGCCCGCAACCCAGCATTCGACATCACCCCAGCGGGCTTGGTGAGCGGAATTGTCACCGATATGGGCATCCTCCGGCCGCCATTCGTCGCCGGGATAAAGGCCGTGCTCGCAGATAGTCGATGACACTGGCTCATGGCCACCGCGACCAAT
>JBNMND010000374.1:0-5364 GCA_051274975.1 Planctomycetota bacterium
CCAGTTCGGTGAAGCAGCAACGGAGACGGTGCCGAAGCCGCAGCCGGTTGAGAAGAAGGCCAACAAGCGACGCCGGCCAAAGAAGAAGGCGGACGTGGCTCCGACTGAGGCCAACGGCGAAGCGCCCGCGACCGAAGTCGTCGCGACCGATGCGGCAGCCGAAACTTCGTCGGATGCACCGGTAGTTGATGCACCTGTTGCAGAAACTCCGCCAGTTGATGCACCGGTAGTTGATGCACCGGCAGCAGAAGCACCCGCAACCGAAGCCCCCGCAACCGAGGTGCCAGCTGAAGCGGCCGCGACGGAGGCTCCCGCCACCGAAGCAGCAGCCAGCGATACTCCGACTGAAGAGGCTCCGGCCGCAGATGCTGCAGACGCCACCGAAAAGACGACTCCAGAGACTCCCGTAGAAGCAGCCGCCGAACCGGCCGCCGAAGAGGAGCCGGAAATCGAAGCGGTCGTCGAAGCGGTCGTCGAACCAGTCGTCGATGCGGATCCCGTTCCGGACGTCGACCTGGCCAAGCTGGCCGGGCCATACGTTTCCGAAGAGAACGGTCTGCCGACGCCTGAGGCCGCACTCGAAGGAGCGCTGATGATCCTTGCTTACAAGATCATCCACGAGCCGACGACCCGCGCGCGCTTCCGCGAAGAACTACGCCGCGGCATCCTGCGCGCCAAGCCGGTCAACCCGGACGGCGACGGCGGTGGCAAGGCCAAGCAGTTCTACAACTTCGCTGAGCCAATCAACCGCATCTCGTCGGGCCGCATGCTCGCGCTGCGCAAGGCCGAGCGCGAGAAGATCCTGAAGCTCGAACTGACGCTGCCTGACGGCCGTCACCGCAAGCTGCTGCGCGAACTGCACGCCAGCGACACGGTGCCCGGCACGCAACTCGGCGACTTCTACGACTTAGTCTTCGACAACGCCGCACGCAGTCTGCAGGACCTCTGCGGTAATGACGTTCGCCGTCGCCTGAAGGAAAAGGCTGACCGCGAGGCGATGCGCACCTACGGCCGCAACTTGCGTTCGCAACTACTGGCGCCGCCGCTCGGCAGCAAGAAGGTGTTGGCGTTGCGCACCAGTGGCAAGGCCATCTGGCTGGCGATGCTCAACGAAGACGGCTCGGTCGGCGAACACAAAACGCTGCCGACGGACAACGACGAGCAGAAGGAAGGCGCGATCGGCTTGCTAGCCGAGCTGATCAAGACCAACGAACCGCACGCGGTAGCCGTCCCCCACGGACGCCGTCAGGCAGGCAGTGAGAAGGTCGTTGCCAAACTGCGCGAAGCTCTCGGCGAAACGCCGATGCCGATGGTCGTGCCGGTCGACGAGGCCGCCTCGACGATCTACGCGACCAGCACCACGGGCAAGAAGGCGATCCCGGGCGTCGAAGTCGGCGTTCGCACCGCGATCTCGCTCGGCCGCCGCCTGCAAGATCCGCTGCTCGAACTAGCGCGCATGGAAGTGCGCACGCTCGGCCTCGGCCAAACGCTCGACGACGTGCATCAAGGTACGCTGCAACGCGAACTGGGCCGGGTCAAGTCGTCCTGCATCGCCGAAGTTGGCTGCGATCTCAACACGTCGGCAACCGAAGTGCTGCAGATGATTCCCGGGCTCGGCCACGAACGCGCGCAAGCGATCGTCAAGCACCGCAAACAACACGGTGGCTTCAAGAGCCGCGAAGCGCTGAAGGAAGTCGAAGGCATCAACGAAGCGTGCTGGCGCAACATCGCCGCGTTCGTACATCTAACCGGTGGCGAAGAAGTGCTCGATGCGACGCCGATCCACCCGGATGACTACGCCATAGTCAGAGCCACCGCCGAGCAACGTGGCGAGCAACTAACCGACCTGATCGGTAAGAACCTGCGCGACACCGACCTCGACAAGCTGACCACGGAAGAGTGGCCGAAGGCCCGCTTGATCGACGTGCTGCTGTTGATGGGTCACGCCAACGAAGACCGTCGCGGCGAGCTGATCGCAACGGCGAACGAAGGCGTGAGCACGTTGACGGACTTGCACCAAGACAAGGAACTGAAGGGCCGCGTCGCGAGCCTGACCGAGTTCGGTGCGTTCATCGACTTGGGCATCGGCCAGGACGGCTTGGTGCACATGTCACAGATCCCGCAGAACCGTTTGCGCGATCAAGACCAGACGTTGCGTGTCGGCGAAGTCGTCACCGTCTGGGTGCTCGGCGTCGACAAGGACAAGGGCAAGATCTCACTGAGCATGCACAAGCCCCGACACCTCGCCGAAGGCCGCCTGGCAACGCTCGGAGAGCGCATGGACCAAGGCAAGGGCCGTGGCCGCCAGCGTGGCGGACCACGCGGTGGCAGTGAAGGCGGACGCGGTGAAGGCGGACGCAGTGAAGGCGGACGCAATGAAGGCGGACGAGGCCAAGGCCAACGCGGCGGTCCACGTGAGCCAGCGCAACAAGGACGCCGTCCAGGCGCAGCGGCAGGTCGCCCCGGAGCACCTGGAGGCCGACGCGGCGCGCCAGGTGGCGGTCGTGACGGTGGCGGTCGCGATGGTGGCGGCGGTGGCGGCTACGGCGGCGAACGCCGCGGTGGCGACGATCGCGGACCGCGTCGTGGTTCGGGCGAACAGCGTGTCTACACGATCGAGCCGGATCGCGTAGTCGCTGAACAGCTCAGCAATAAGGGCGAGGCGACGTCGTTGTCGAGCTTGCGCAACTTGCTCGGCAAGGGCTCTGGCAAGAAGGACTGAGCCGCATAATGAGACGCGCTCAGGTCTTCGTCGTCGATCGTGACGCATTCTTCGGTGGAGATTGGCCACAGGGCTACCACCGCCTCGAGAACAGCGACGAGTTCCTGGCCAAGGCCCGCTCGCTTGGTCGCTTCGTCGACCGCGAGGAAGCCGAGGCCAACCCCGCGTGGAAGCAGTGGATCCCTTACTGCATGCTGCGCTGCGGCGACTGGTCCGAAGGTAGCGTTGACCCCGAGCGCGGCGTGCTAGCCGTGCAGCGCACCAAGAAAGGTGGCGAGGCCCGGCTACATGAATCGTGGTCAATCGGCCTCGGCGGGCACATTGAACCAGAAGATGTTGTCGCAACCTTGTCGGCAGAGGCCTCAGAATCCGGTGCCACCGAGGCGCGTACGTTCTTTGCAACGGCGCTTGGCAGAGAGCTTTCCGAGGAGCTGCTGCTGCCAGCAGCGGACTTATTCCCTGCGCCCAAGCTGCTTGGATTGATCAACGATGACAGCACCGAAGTAGGCAAGGTTCATGCCGGGCTGGCTTACTGCATCGACTTTCCGAAGCCATTGCACATCGCTCGCGAAACGATCGGAATCCGTGAAATCTCGAAGATGCGAGGGGGCTTTACCCACCTTGTCGAGTTCGCCAAACTGTGGCAGACTCGGTCGCAGTTCGAATCCTGGTCACAGTTCTTAATCCAGGCTGAAATCACCGTTGCCATGGGCGTTAGATCCTGGAATGGCGCGGATTCAGCCGAGAACGAAGCCTGACGCGGACTGCAATCCAACGATTGCGAAGCCAGAGAGTGAGTGTAGCCGAGTTTGCTGAGCCTCTCCTCAGACTCTTATTTGCACTCTACAGACCCCACTGGTGACTAGTCGTTGGTTTGAACGGGCCTAATGCCCATGCAGCAACCATCCATCCAAGCCTTCTAAGGCCTACTACCACCAGCAGCACCCCGGGTCACGGGTGATGCAGGAGACACAAAACTATGTCCACACGACAAGCCGCACGCCCCACGCGCGACGAAGTCTACGATCTTCTCATGAACGCCCGTCAAGCCGACTGGGTTGAGCTGTCCCTCGAGGACGGTCGTTCTATGTCCGGAGCAATCATCTTCAACGAGTTCAAAGGCACTGGTCGCCTGATCAACGTCGATGAAGAGTTCAGCTACGACTTCCATGTCGACAACATCGTCAACGTGAAACTGTAGTCGACGTCTGGCTGGCACTTCGCCTAAGCCATGATGCCCAATGCCTCGCCTGTGCAAACCGGTGAGGCATTGTTGCGTACTGGCTCGAGTTTGAATGGGCTCGAGTGTGAATGGGCTCGAGTGTGCGCTGGCCTGAGGTCTGCGCGGCCAGGGGGCATGTCCAAGACACCGCGCCACGACGACTTGGCCCAACTGGCCGTGTTGGCCGCGGCCTGAACTGACGTAGGCAGTGCGGACTTGGCCAGATCGGCGCCCACATGCGGGGCTTGGGCATGTGGGGCTTGGGCATGCGGGGCTTGGGCATGCGGGGCTTGGGCATGCGGGGCTTGGGCAAACAGACCGAGTCCTCCCCTCCCAATACGCGCAGCTACAAAAAAGCGCCGCCAGCTCTTGCGAGCCGGCGGCGCCTAGAAACCTCAGGACCTCATTCTGTGCCTGCTTTGGCGCTCCCAACTCAGGGACCTCCCGGACCCAAAGTCGTCAGCAACGTCAGTCGCGCACGCCTAACCAGACTTAGAACAAAGTGACCAGAGTCGAGCCGTCCGAGTGCCTAGCTCAAACGACCCATGCCGTCGGTCCCTCCCTTGGCGACCGCCCAACACACGCTCCGGAGGATAGCGACGGGCACGACCGCTGACAACGAACTTTTGACGCTTGGCTGCCATCTGTTGTTGTCAACAGCTTTCAAGAACGCTACCGGTGGTTCGTCAAGAGTTGTTCAAACGTCGGACATGCGGCCCGGCAACACGATCCGGAAGCACGTGCCGCGATCCACTTCGCTCTCGAGTTCGATACGACCGTGGTGCCGCTCGACGATGCCGTGGCTAATCGCCAGCCCGAGTCCCGTGCCCTTGTCGACATCCTTGGTCGTGAAGAACGGATCGAAGACCTTCTCCAATAGCTCGGGCTCGATGCCCTGGCCGTGGTCACGCACCTCAAGCAGCACCTCGTGCCCAACATGCGAGCACGCCAACTCCACGATCGAGTTCGCCACCGACGCATCCTTGGCGTTGAGCAGAATGTTGATCAGCACCTGAAGCAGGTGGTTGCTAGAGCCGTTGACAACCACGCCAGCTGGCACGGTCGCTGCGACTCGCAACTCAACCTCAGCCGTTTGGAAGGGCACCCGCACCAGGTCGGCCGCTTCCCGCAACAAGCTTTGCAGGTCCAGCGGTCGCAGTTCAAACGGGCGCTCGCGCGAGAACTGCAGCAGACCATCGGTGATCTTGGCGATCCGGTTGACGTGCTTGTCGACGACATCGAGTTCCATCAGCAACTTGCTCTGGTCGTCGCCGTCCTCGACGCGGTAGCGAAGGATCTTGGCCTTGTTCTTGATGAC
The DNA here is from genome assembly GCA_051274975.1 of Planctomycetota bacterium. Taxonomy (GTDB): domain Bacteria; phylum Planctomycetota; class UBA1135; order UBA1135; family UBA2386. The sequence goes on from JBNMND010000374.1 coordinate 5,263, forward strand.
GCCGATCGGGTTGTTGATCTCGTGACTAACACCAGCGGCGAGCGTGCCGACCGAGGCAAGCTTCTCGCTGAGGGCGAGGTGCCGGCCCATGCGCACCAGTTC
>JBNMND010000375.1:0-5339 GCA_051274975.1 Planctomycetota bacterium
CGACAACGATGGCTCGGCTGCATCAAAGTAGTGCCCGACCGGCGACTCGCGCACGATGCCAGCGCGGTGGCCCATCAAGTTGCGCAGCGTCACCGGTTTGCCGAACGGGTTCTCCGGCGCGAACGTCGGCAAGTAGGTTTGAATCGGTTCGTCCAGATCGAGTACGCCTCGCTCCACCAACACCATCGCCGCGGTGTCGGTAAATAGCTTGCTGATCGAAGCGACGCGATGCGTGGCGAGCACATCCAAGTCGTTGGGCATGGCCACCGATGACGTCGCGCCATAGGCCGAGTTGACAGCTCCACCCAACGCAGCGGCCCAAAGGTGTTCCTCACGAGTGACCGGATCCACTTCGAGCAGCGCGATCCAAATCCCGGGAACCCCCATCTCGCCTTGGTGCCGCAAGGCGAACTGAGACAGGTCCGAAACAATCGGCTCGAAGCGCTCGGCTTCGAAGCGCGGTGGCGCAACGCAACTCGCGAACGCGAGCGTGAGCAGAATCCTACGCATCAATGTAGCGTGCCAGTTGCGGCAGCGGTCGGCAACGACCGGTCGCACCGGCGATCTGGAACATTGCAAGAACCGCAAGCCCCCCCGAGCCAGCGCTTGCCGCGCCGATCCCCGGCCAAGTCACCGAGATGGCTGTCACCGAGGGCGAATGGACGTCATCGGGCCAGGTGGTCGCGACGATCATGGCCAACAAGTCAAATGGCATTGTGACGTACGTCACAGCCCCGCAATCCTATGGCTGCAGAACGCCGGCAGCCTCGAAGTGCTAACCGCCGCACGCGCGTCGCTCGGTGAAACCGTGATCCGCAGCATCTCCCCAACAACAGTGCGCGTGCCACGACGACTGTGGCGCGACCCCAAGACGCCTGAGTGGGCGATCGCCATTGAACTCGACCAGGCGCGGCCCGGCGACCTCGTCCACATCGTGCGCGCCAACACCCCATGCGCGAAGTCCGCCACAGCTTCACGCGCCGGAGTTGCGCCAGACGCAGCAAGCGTCGCTACTCGTGCCCGTAGACCCACGCGCCTATGCGCTCCGGACGACCGCCGTAGTAGTGCGCCGGACATCGGCCATTCGGCCAGTAAACGAACCTGTCGAAGCTCATGGAGTATGAGCAGTGCACAACAGCTCGTACGGGTCGCCCTCCGTCATGCCGTCCCATTTCGGGTGTCGGCGCAAGCCCGGGCCAGGGATGCAATCGAGACACGTAGGCACGAGGCCCCACAGCCCGTCCGGCGCCTTTTCGTAATCGGCAAGGTAGCGATCGATAGCAGCAATCAACGGCTTCGCGTTCTCGGTGCACCTGGCAAACGCCGCCATCCGGCCGATGCCATGCAGCCAAGTCCCGAAGATGCACGCAACCAAAGCCGATGCTCCAAAGAGCAAGGTGCGACCACCGCTTCTTAGTGAGAACGGGGTGATCAGCAGCGCCCCGATAGGGCTGCTAAATCCAATCCACTCCGAACAACGCTCCGAACAGAATCGGCCATAGCAGAGCCAACTGCCAACGTCTTCGCCGCCCGGATCGCCGCGTATCTGAAAGCGCGGCAGGATCGAGGGCGACAGACACGTGCTCTACGCGAACCCGACCTGCTCTTCGCCAGCGATGCGTTGCTTGTTCGCCGGGTCCTTGCCATTGCTTGCCCCGGGCACGCCACCATCTTGGATGGTGTCGACCTCGTGCAGCGCGACGGCAATGCGCGAACTGACGCCGCGACGTTGCATCGTGATGCCGTAGAGCACCTGGCACTCAGCCATCGTGCGCTTGTGGTGGGTCACGATGCAGAACTGCGTCTCGGTAATAAAGTCACGCAGCACCCGCAAGAAACGCTCAACGTTGGTTTCGTCGAGGGCGGCGTCGACTTCGTCGAGGATACAGAACGGACTCGGGCGCACCTTAAACAGCGCGAACAAGATTGCGACCGCGGTCATCGTGCGCTCACCACCGGACAGCAGGTTGATCGACTGCAGCTGCTTACCTGGCGGCTGCGCGACAATCTCGATGCCGGCTTCGAGCATGTCCTCTTCCGTGTTCGACAAGAACATGTCGGCCTTGCCGCCTTGGAAGAGCTTGCGGAAGATGTCTTGGAAGTTCTTGCGAGCCTCGTGGAACGTCTCTTCGAACAACGTCTTCGACTCGGCCTCCAAGCGGCGCAGCGTTTCCATCAACGTCTTGCGCGCTTCCTTGATGTCGGCGACCTCTTGCTCGAGATGCGTGAAGTTGCCTTCTTCCTCATCGAGCTCTTCGACGGCGTCAAGGTTGACGGCTCCAAGGCGATCCTTCTGGCTCTGCAGGACCTGCACTTCCTTGCGCGACGTAGTCGCATCGAAGCCCTCTTCCTGCCACAAGCGCTTCAGGCCATACCACTGCGCAACGAACTCAGGTGAAAGCGGCGGTCCCTGCAGGTATTCGACCGCGCCGATTGGCGCCACCGGACCTTGGAACATCGTCGCGTCGACCAGGCCGATGCCGATCACTTCGCCGAGGCAACGACGCAATTCCACACCAGCGTCTTCGCGCAGCCGTTCTTCGAGGCGCTCAAAACGGTGTTCGACGTCGACCACGGCGAGACGCGTCTGCCCCATCGCTTCATTGGCGACGGCGTAGCGCTGCTCCCACTGCTGCAATGCCTCGAGCACTTGCTCGCGGGCGGCGCGAGCCGACTGCACTTCTTCGTCAGCGCTCTCCTTGGTGATCATCAGTTCCGCGACCTGGTCTTCCAGTTCGGCGGCGAGGTCCATCAGACCCTCTTGAGCAGCCAACGCTTCGGCGCGATCGTCTTCGGCTTGCTGCTGGCGATCGACGATCTCCTGCAGCGCCCGTTCGAAGTCGCGCAACGCTTCATCGTGCAACTTGATCGAACGCGTAAGACCTTCGCGCACTTCGCCGGTCTGCACCTGCGTGATGCGGATGTTCTGTTCTTTGTCCTGCTCGGCGCGATGGCCGTCTTCGGACTCGCGAATACGGTCGCCAAAGTCCTGCTCGGCGTCGCCGCAGGCCTTTTCGAGCCGGATCAGCAGGTGCTGGTTCATCAGCGACGTACCCAAGATCGCAAGCGCGGCGGCCCGGGTGTGGCCCAGCTCCAACGCTTCTTGCTCGATCTCTTCCGACTCACTGACGATGTCTTGGTTGCGAGCAACCAGTCGCGACTCTTGTGCGTGGCAAGCCTGCGCCTGGCGGCGCACCTTGTTGAGCGCATCGCCAACCGCCTTGAGTTCACGCTTCAGCGAGTCAACGCGACCAGTCGCGGCTTCCTTGCCTTGCTGGAGCCCATCGAGTTCGGCCTTGAGGATCACCGCCCTCTCGCCGAGCTCAACAATCTGCGAACGGCGCACGACCAGGCCTTGGTGGCCTTCGGCAGCAGCGCCGCCTTCCATGCGTGGACCACAGACGACCGTGCCGTCCGGCGTGACAAAGCAAAGATCGGCGCGGGCCGAGTCGGCGATGTCGAAGTCAGCCACCACGACACCGCGCAGCAGCCAGGCGAGCAACTTGCGACTGGCAGCACCGCCTTCGTTGGTGATCGCCTGCGCTTCGGCCGAATCGCCAGCAGTCGCCGCCTCAATCGCAGCGCCGATGCTCGGCATGCCTTGCTCGTCGAGCACGTGGCGGACCAGGTCCGTCAGGTATTCGGCGCCCACCGGCGGCTTCAGCAACGACGAGCCCGACGCGCACGGCGGTTCATCGCCAAAGGCCTCTTCGACCAACAGTAGAACGCGGCCAAGCCGCTGTTCCGATAGGTCGCGACCGATCGCCGCCGCGTTCTCACGCGTATCGACGACCAGCGCTTGCACGAACGGACCGAGTGCCGCCTCGAGCGCCGCGCCGTGCTGGCTGTCGATCTCGATCAGATCGAGCAAGCGACCGCGCAGGCCGTCTGGCTTCTGCTCGAGCACGTAGCGCGGGCCGTGATCGAAGCCTTCCATGTGGGCTTCCATCGCCATCAACGCCTGGCGCCGACCTTCGCATTCGGTCAGCTTGTAGCGCAGCTTGGATTCTTGCTCGGCCAACTCGGCGGCCGCAACGTCGGCGCCCTCGAGGTTGCCTAGCGCGACCTGCTCGCGTTCTTCGAGCAAGCGCTCGCGGGTGCTGTGGTCGACGAGTTCGGTGCGCCAACGCGTCAACTCGCCACCGAGCCGCGCCGATTCATCGCCGAGCACAATGCGGCGATCGTCCAACCGCGATTGACGGCTCTTGGCGGCGGCGGCCTTGGCGGTCGCATCGGACGCGGAGTTGCGAGCGCGCGTGCGCTTGTGCAGCAACTCGAGCTGGCGTTCGCGAACAGTCTCGCGCTCGCGGATCAGCTCCTTGTGTGCGATCGCCGCGACTTGCGTCGCCGTGCGCTGCTCTTCGAGCGCCTTGGTGAGTTCGATAAGCTCGTCTTCCCTGGCAGCCAGGTCATCGCGCGACGTCTCCAAGACCAGTGCGCGCTCATCGCGCTGCTCGGTCATTCCTTCTGCGCGCTGAGAACCGCGCTCGAGTTCGGCGAGACGGTCGGCAGCACGGCGGGCGTGCGACTCGGCGCGCTCCTTGTGCTGCATCAACTCGCTCTGGCAGCGACGCAGCTCTTCCTGAATGCGCTCCAGGGCGACGGTCGCGACCGAGATCGCCTCTTCGCGTCCATCGAGCTCGGAGCCCTTCTGCTCACGCCCGGCTTCGGCCGCGTGCAACTGCTCCTCGAGTTCTTTCAGACGCTCTGCTTGCGCCAACCATTGCTCGCGCAACTTCTCGCCGTCGATGACGGCCAGCGCGGCACGAAGGTCACACAGGGTCGCCTGCAGTTCCTTGTAGCGGCGCGCCTTGCCCGCTTGGATGCGCAGACTACGAATTCGGCGACCGCGCTCTTCGAGCAGATCGGTGACCCGCGACAGGTTCTGGTCGGTGCGCTCAAGCTTGCGAAGTGATTCCTTCTTCTGCAGCTTGAAGCGCGACACGCCGGCGGCTTCTTCGAAGATCGCACGTCGGGCTTCCGGGTTCGCCGACAGCACCGCATCGATACGGCCCTGCTCCATGACGGAGTAGCCGCCAGTTCCGAGACCGGTGTCGAGCAGCACGTCGCGCACGTCTTTGAGACGCACTTCTGAGCCGTTGACGAGGTAGCTCGATTCCTTGTCGACCGTCAGGCGCCGCGAGATGTCGATCTCGGTCGCGCCGTCGAAGCGCCCATCAGGGTCCTCGAACGTGATCGTGACCTCGGCCATGCCCATGGCTTCACGGCCTTCAGCACCCTTAAAGATCACGTCCGTCATCGCCGACCCGCGCAAGCTCTTGGCGCGCTGGTCACCCAGCACCCACTTGATCGCATCAACAACGTTGGACTTGCCACAA
>JBNMND010000376.1:0-5329 GCA_051274975.1 Planctomycetota bacterium
GTGGGGGTGAAGGCGACTTGAATCGCCTTCACTCCCTCTATTGGATCGTGATAGGCAGCGCGCTTGGGAAGGTCGTGCGCAAGATTGGAAAGGTCGGCATATCCGCGGTCATGCCTGTGGCATAGAACGTCAACCCGGCCAACCATGGCAGCGGTGGAATCGTCAGCGTCGACGTGGCCTGCCCGGTGGCGGTCAGTATGCCCGCTGCTCCCGGCAGGATTGGGTTGCCAGGAATCATCGAAATACTCGTCAGTCCATCTATCTGAATAGGCAGCACGATGCCGCCCGGCAAGACTGTCGGTACGCTCGAAAGCGACAGCACCATCAGGTAGCTGAGGCCTTCATCGCCCGGGATGGACATGTCGAGAGTCGTTGTGCCTCCTACTGAGGCGGGCGCTGATAGCTTTAACTCGGGCTCGACCAGTTCGAGGATCTGGTTGGCGGCCACGTTGGTCAGGTATTGAACCTGACCAAGCGGCCACGTCACGCGCACAACATCCGCGACCGTATCGGTGCCGAGCCCAAAGTTGAGGCGTGTGTCATGGTGCGACACATAGCCAGTGCCACTGCGCACCCACTGGCGCTGGTGCAGGGTGTTCGTCGTCACTTCGACACGCGTGCCGTAGCCGTCGCGGTTACTCACCGTGCCGCGAGTCTTGAACTTCAGCCAGTTGCCGCCGGCAACTGTGTTGCGCATCAGAACCACGCCTTCCGGGGAGACGAACGGCCCGGTGTCAAAACGCTCGAGGATGTCGACGCGGCCATCGTTGTCGAAGTCGCCCATCGCGTTGGTGAACTGCCAGAAGAAGTGATCCGTGCCGAGCGCCGGCGCAACGTTGGGCCACGGGACGTTCGCTGCCGCCGCCGCCCCGGGGTTGCGGTAGAAGTAGTTCGGAGCAGTCAACTGAACGATGTGCAGGTCCTGCCAGCCATCATTGTCGTAGTCCAGGAACTTGCACGACCACCCAACGCCACTACCAAACACACCATACGTCGCAGTCGCGTTGTCGTACGAGCTGGTGGTTGGGTTCCACACTTGGAACAGGTGGTCAATCGGAAGGTCGGTGCAAAAGAAGTCGATGCCGCCGTCGTTGAACGCATCGGTGTAATCGACCCCCATGCCATCGATGGTCCAATTTGCGCCAATCTGTGCCTGAACGGCCGTGAACGTGCCATCCGAGTTGTTGCGGTAAACCTCGTTGCCACCCCATTGCAGGGCCTTGTCGTTCAGCACGAGAAGGTCCGGCCAGCCGTCTTCGTCGTAGTCCATCCACGTGGAGACCAACGCCATGCGCGTGCTGCCCGTGCCAGAGCTCGCAGTGACATCGGTGAAGAAGCCGTTGCCCGTGTTGCGATAGAGCCTGTTGGTTCCCGTGAAGACCGCGACGGAGTCCTGACGATTGCCGATGTAGAGGTCGAGCCAACCATCGCGATCGTAGTCTCCGAAGCAAGCCGTGAAGTTGGACTCGACGTTTGCCATGCCACGCATCGCTCCCTGCTCAATGAAGATGCCACCCCCCTGATTCATGAAGATTTGGCTGAGCGAGAAGTTGTTGCCGACGAACAAATCAACGTTGCCGTCGTTGTCGATATCGGCGGCCGACACACATTTTACTTCTTGGCATACGCCCAGCCCACAGCCGAGTGAGATGTCGGTGAACTGCATGCCGCCGTCATTGCGGAACAACCGGAACTGAGACCCCACGTCGCCAGCAATGACCACGTCGAGGTCGCCATCGTTGTCTATGTCGAACGTGCCGATCCCGCAGCCAAGATAGCTATCCACCACGGGCACGCCTTGGATGCCTTGCGGTGCCGCAGTCGGCTGGAAACCTTGGGCAAATGCAGTTGTGGCAAGCAGCGAGCCAGCGAGGATGGGAGTGAGTCGGAGAGTTTGCATGGATTCCAGCGAAGGAGCCAAGATGAGTCCAAAGACTCTACCACCTAACAGTGAAGGCGGCATTGGCAAGGAGCGGCGCCCTGTCTGGAGACCCCCTTGGTCGCGATGCGAAGATCTCCGAGAGGATGGGGGGGTAGGTAATTCAAGCTGCGGTTCGGACCACCCGAACCCCACTCAGCCACAATCCCACCCCAGGGACTCCCGGCCAAACCCGCCCGTTTCACAGCGACCCCACCGGCCATTCCGCCCGAAACCCCACCCATAGAGACACCGCTCCCCAAAGCGACCCAGCTGCCGCCATCTGATCTCCTAGCACGCGCTCGATCGAGTCCGGATCCTGGATCGCTGCCAGCAGCCCGCGAACGCCACCGCAGCGCGGACATGTCAGGATGTCGACGGCGTACACCCGTCGTAGCAACTCTGCCCACGTGTAGTAGCGACGCCCGTGCACTCGTCGCTTAGCAGGGCGATGGAGGACGCGAGCCCGTTGCCTGCTAGCTGAGTGCACCTTGTGCAGCGCCTCTGGGTGTTGGCTATCGGCACTCGCGGCGTCAGCGTCATCTTGGCCTGCTCCATTCTCTTGCTCTGCCGACACCCGCGGCACGAGCCGAGATCGCATGCTCGCACCAGCGAGACGTTTCCTTCGCGGCTTGGATGCCGGCAACCCTTGCAACGGCGAGGGCCACGCCCTTGGGAAGTGCCCCGGCGAACAGCAAGCCGCATGTTGTCGCGTGAAATCGGATGACGGCCTCGGCCACCGCTCGCCGTTGCGTCAGTGCCTTGTGACCGGCGTCGACCATGTTGGCCTGGCCGCGGCCATCGACATGGGGCAGACCATTCGCATCCCCATCGGGGTTGCCATCTTGATACTGCTGCGTGCTCACGCGGTTGAGCCTACCAAGGCCACGCTAGGCAGCGGGCCAGGGTTTCTGTTCGGACAGGTTCACCCAATTGAACACGGCCGGTGGCAACCCGAAGGTCGCCACCGGCCGTGCCGCGCAATCGCCCCCGAAGGAGCGATCACCATCAAACGACTAGGCGTCGCCGATCGTGCACGTCAGACCGTTGCTGGTCAGCGCGCCAAGGTTCAGGAACGAGTTCTGGTCATTGCCGAAGATGGCCGACTGCAGGTAGAACTGGAAGCCGTTGAAGAACACCGGACCGGCCGGCAGGTTCAACGCGGTCCAGGTCACCGACGAGGCCGGGGCAGCAATGATCTGGAAGTCGAGCACATCGGCGCTCGACAGCAGGAAGCAGCCCGGCAGACCGAGACCGGTGAGGTCGAGGTCGGGGTTGCTGAGGCCGAGCATTCCGAGGTGCCCCACCGCGCCAGCCGGGATGTTGTCGGTGGTCACGTCGAACGCAACCGCGGCGGCACCCTGGACGGGGTTGCCGATCGAAACGAGCGTCAGGTTCGGGATCACGGCGTCGCCGTCCGTAACCGTGAACGGCGGAACGATCGAGAACGGAGCGGCAACGGAGATGTCCGATGCGCCCGGGTCAGCGCTGCCAGCGGCATCGGCGTAGCCGACGAGTAGATCTTCTGGGTTGCCCGCACCGATTGCGCCCCACTCGATCGAGAAGTCACCGTTGCTGGTGTCGTACGTGATCTTGATGTCGTTGGGAGAGGTCGTGTTCCAGCCGTAGACGCCATTGTAGGTCGCCGTGCCGATGGTACCGAACTCGCTGTAGTAGACAGCGCCACTGCCAGCCGCGTTCGGCTGTAGGTCAGTCCACGAGTAAACACCCGTTGATGGGTTGCTCAGGAAGGTCGAGACCGACGGCGCAAAGCCGTTGCTGTTGCCACCACCGACTGCCATCCAGCCGTTGGAACCAACGACCAAGCCGAGCGTGCCAGCAGCGGTCTGAGCGTCGTCACCGAGCATCAGGTTGGTGGAGCCGAGCGGGACACCGAAGCCGGCGCCCGGAACGAGCGTGACGTCGTAGCCATTGCCGTTGCTCGTGCCGATGAGCTTCATGCCTTGCAGGTCGTTCGTGCCCGCCGGCTGGACCTCGTAGAAGCTGTCCGGGCCGCCAGCAGCCGAGATGTCCATTGCACCCGGGTCACCGCTTGCGCCAGCCGAGCTGTAGCCAACGAGCGAGTCTTCGGGGTTGCCCGCACCGACGGCGCCCCACTCGATCGAGAAGTCACCGTTGCTGGTGTCGTACGTGATCTTGATGTCGTTGGGATCCGTCGTGCCCCAGCCGTAGACGCCATTGTAGGTCGCCGTGCCGGTGGTGCCGAACTCGCTGTAGTAGACAGCGCCACTGCCAGCCGCGTTCGGCTGCAGGTCAGTCCACGAGTAAACACCCTCGGACGGGTTGTTCAGGAAGGTGCTGGCCGACGGCGCAAAGGCGTTGCTGTTGCCACCACCGACTGCCATCCAGCCGTTGGAACCAACGACCAAGCCGAGCGTGCCAGCAGCGGCCTGAGCGTCGTCACCGAGCATCAGGTTGGTGGAGCCGAGCGGGACACCGAAGCCTGCGCCAGCGGCGACGGACATCTGGTAGCCCGAGCCAGTGTTCGTGCCGGTCAGCTTCATGCCCGACAGGTCGAGCGTGCCAGCAGCGGCGAGCTCGTAGAACGAACCGAAGTCCAGGATCGAACCACCGCAGCCACTGCCATTGCTGGCAACGTTAGCCGGGAAAACGATCGTCGGGCAGGAACCGCCCGACGTGTAGTTGATGTTGGTGTTGACTAGACGCGGCGAGAACGCCCCGCCAGCGAACGGAGAATTGGAACCGCCACCAACGGTGAGCTCGAGCTCGGCCGTTGCGTAGGTTGCCGGCAGCGAGGTCGCCGTCGTGTATGCGGTGGCAAGGCCCGTGTTGACAATCGCGACGCCGATCTTGCAGCCGGCGCCGAGCGACAGCGGCGTGTTCAGAACGACGTTGGTCGGCGTGCCAGCGGCCGACGATGCAGCAACGGTGCCGGACGTAAAGGCATTCCAGCCCAATTGCGTGTGCGGGGCCCAGGTGTTGTCGATAATGTAGACATCGATTGAGCCGGCGAGACCGCCTGCACCCCCGAAGTTGAGATCGAGGTCACTGATCGTGAGGCCGGCAGGATCGAGGCACTCAAGATCGAAGTAGACGGCACCACCGGTGGCTCCACCGTTGTTATTGGCGAAGGTTGTGGTGAGCGGGCTTTGAGCCGTCACAGCGGCGGCGCTCAGCATGAGCATGGAAAGTAGACGCATCTGCATTACCTCAAGGTAAGAAACGAGAGTGGACCTGGGCACAGATGCCAAGGCCGGAGGATGATGAGGCAAAACTCTACCTCAGGATTCACAATTGCAAAGGGGGCATCCTACTGATCCACCTTATCCATCAACACTTACGGCGGACAAGTACGCTCGTTGGCGATCCGTTCAGGAGCATTCGCAATGCGCTGCGCAGGCTCCGCGGCGGCCATGCTGGGGCCGTACC
>JBNMND010000377.1:0-5325 GCA_051274975.1 Planctomycetota bacterium
CATGCGTTCGTGCACGCGCTGCATGTCGACCTGGATTTCGCCGCTGATGTTGACGCCGAACTCCTGCGCGCGTCGGGCGACGTGTGCGGTGCGGGCACTGGCGACGAGTGCTTTGGTTGGGATGCAGCCGTTGTTGACGCAGGTGCCGCCGAACATCGACTTCTCGATGATGGCAACTTGTTGGCCTTCACTGGCGAGGCGCGCGGCGAGGCTGGGGCCCGCTTGGCCAGTGCCGATGATGATGGCGTCGAACGATAGGGTGACCATGCGTCGACGATGTCGGACATGGCCCAAGTTGTGCAAGGGCGATGTCGGCGTTCCAATAAGCTTGCTTTGCTCAGTCGCGCAGCAGCTCGTTGAGCATCGCCTCTGGGCGATTGAGGAAGTGGCGCATCAGTTGCCAGTGTTGCGTACGTCAGTTCGCTGAAGGCGAAGCCGACGAGCAAGCTTGCGGTCGGTAAGAAGGCGGCAAAGAAGTCGCTACTTCGGCGACCATGTGGTCGCGTCCCACTCGCCGAAGCGGTCGAAGCCCGACAGATACGGGTAGTTCGCCGCCGGACGTTTGCGTTGCTTGCGCCACGTCTGTTGGATGGCCTTTGCTTTCGCCGCGACCTCGGTGTCGCCATCACGTTCCGCGACGACGCGCGCAATCTCAACAGCGCCAATCGACCATTCCGAGTAGGCAGAACCAAACGCCCACTGCACCAATGTCTCATCGCGCGAACGCCACTGCTTGTCGGTGAACGGCGCGCCCTGCAACCAGCGCATCGCCATTGCGACCTGGTTGCCGCGCTCGTCAATCAGCCAGCCGTGCTTGACTAGGTTGACCGCCAGCGCTTCGGCAAGTTGTCGGGCGCGCGCGTTGTTGGTCATGCGGTGATGCGCCGCGAAGCCGACTGCGGCTATGGCATCCTGCCACGGATTCCAGAACTTGTGCTTGCCGTGCAATAGGCGCGCGTCGGGGCCGCTGACGGCCATCGGGCGCACACGGTTCTGCTTGAGTTTGCGGCCGAGCCACTGCTTGAAGTAGATCTGGTCCATGCGCTGGTCCATGCGTTTGCGCAGTTTGTCGTTGTCGGTGACGCACAGATTCCACGAAGCCGCCAACGCGACTCGGCCGGCACCGCGTGGGGCGCCGGCATTGGAAGTGGTGTGCTTTGCATCGAGGGTTTGGCCAGCGAGGTAGAGCCTTGCTTCGTTCTCTAGTTCGAGGCGCGCCCAGTGCGAGCCGGTTAGCAACGCGTAGGCGGCGAGGTAGTTGCTCGACCAGTGCTGGCGGTCCTTGCCCGTCCAGCCGTGGGTTTCCTGTGGGGGCTCGGGAACGGGCTTGCCGAGTCGGTCCTTGCTGACGCCGCCGTGCCAGTGTGTGCGGCCGCTCCAGACGACCCAGTCCGGGTGGTTCGCGGGATCGACCGGCGTCGCATCGGTTTCGAAGAAGTGCACCGGGCGACATGCTTCTTGCAACACCGATGCCTCGACTTCGAGCAGCATGCTTGGCACGCCACTCCAGGCGACCGGCGAGAGCTTGCAGACGCCGAAGTCGTCCTGGTCGCCCGTTTGTCCGGCCATGCGTTGCAGGCCGTGCGGCCCAACACCAAACGGATCGTTGCCTGGACGTTCGCGCGACGTGAAGGCCTTGTGCCGCGCGGCGAAGTGCATGCGCAGTTTGTTGCCGGCGAGCCATCGTGGGGGCGCGGGCACGACACCGAACGGGCCGAAGGCGCCGGTGTCTCGCCATGAGATTGCTCCGAGCAGTGGCGCGACCGCTACGGCGCGAAGGGTCTCATCACTGATGCGATCGCCGTTGAGTGGCGGAACCATGACGCCGACGCGCCGCAGTCCTTGGCCGTCGCCGAGGGCGCGATTCTGGAGTAGCACGCAGCGGCTGCCGTAGTTGGTCATGCCTTGTCGCACACCGAGGAAGCCGGGGTGGCGAAGCACGATGCCCATGCCTTTGCATTCGATGCCGATCTCGTCGAACTTGCGTTGCATCGATTTGCTGGTCGGGTCGGAGAAGAACACCGCGACGCTGATGTCGGCGTGCCGCTGGTTGCGCCAGGCGGTGACGATTAGTTCGGCGACCAAGCCGGACTTGCCGATGCGCGCCCGGCGCAGTTCGACGCGGCGCATCTCGTTCTTCTCGAGGTCGCGGACGCGCACGGCTTCGGCCCGTTCGACCGACTTGCCGCGGCGCACTACGAACGTGATGGCCGCTTTGGGTATGTCGATGGGGGTATCGTCGAGGATCCGGACCCCGGCCATCAATGGCACGCGCAGTTCGGATAGGCGTGGCACCTCGGCTTGGAACAGGCAAAGTGCCTGTCGCCACGATCGATCGGGCCATCGAGCGCCGAACGGTTGCCACGCCGTTCTGAATTCGCCGGCCTGCAGCTGGGGGTTGGCGGCGGCGACGCCTTGTGCGAACGGCACGACAACTGCGACCCCTTGGCGGCGCGCAAACGGCGAAAGGTTCTGCAATACGATCTCGCGGGCAAGCCTTGGCTTCGCTTGCTCGGCCTTTGCCGGTGGCGTCTCGATCTCTTGCGCCCGGACGGCGCTCGGGAGCGTCACCACGATCCAACTTAGGAGCACCAACCACATGCCATGCATGGGGAACGATCATCGCTTACCGTTCTGGCAATGCGACCCCTCGCTTATTCCTTGCTTGCCGTGTTCGGCATTCTTGCTTGTCTGCCCGCCCAGAAAGGGTCGGCTAAGAACGCCGTGGCGCAGGACCCTGCCACCTTGGCCGTCCGCGATGCCGAACTGACTCAGAAGGCGGTTGCTGGCCTGCATGAGCTTGCCGACGCCTTACAGGCACAAAAGCAGCACCTGCGGGCGCTCGAGATGCGCCGCACGATCTGGATGGACTACGACCCCGAGGACAAAAGGGCCCGGGAGAAGTCTGGCTTCCTGCAGGTCGGGGCAGCGTGGCGCGTCGATGCCGATGCGCTGGTGCTCGATCGCAATCTGAAAGGCAAGCGCGGCAAGATTTCGAAGATCGATCGCGATATCAAGAAGCTGACCAAGGTGCTGCTCAAGGAGCACCGAGCGTTGGCGAACGCGTGGGGTAAGGCGGGCGACAAGGTGCGTGCTGGCAAGCACTGGCGGCGCATCTTGCAGTTCGTGCCAGGTGACGAACTGGCGTCGCAGTCGTTGGCGATCCGCGAGTTCGAAGGCTTTAGCGGCACCGATCACGAGCTGCGCATGCTGCGTCGCGGCCGTGCTATCCATTTGGCTAGCGACTGGCTCAACCGCTTTGAGTTCCCTGTGACCGACCTCAAGGACCAGCGCTTGCCGCTGTTGGAGGCGGCGGGCCTTGCGCACAGCGGCGTGGAGACTGAGTTCTACCGCGTCTGGGGTTCGATCCCGGTTGCCGAACTCGAGATCATCGCACGCGATTGCGAGCGGTCGCTGCTGTTGGCGCACACCATGTTTGGCGTGTCGACCGGTGAGATCTTCAAGCCGCGGCGCATCCGCAACTACGTGTTCGTCAAGGATCAGGGCGAATACGCCGCGATGCTCGACGTCTGCAAGAGCCAGTTCTCCGAAGACCGATTCCTGTTCTTGCGCGATGGCGTCGACATGTGCTTTCTCAACCACGATGGTGAGTCGCTGCGTGTCCATAAGAGCAACCTCGGCATCGCGGTGAGTCGTGACCACGCCGTGCGCGGTGTGATGCAGGACGCGACTGGCGTCAAGGCGGACGGCTTGTTGGAAGGTATTGGCCATGCCGCGTGTGGCTTTCTGTTTGGCCAGACGCTGTGCTTCATGGAAGAGCAGCTGAACGAGATCACGTCGGCGAGTCACACCAAGCGCCGGTTGTCGCCGGACCTTGAGACGTGGATGAAGATCGCGACCGAGTCGGCGTGGTCGAAGAGCGATACGCGCACTAGCGAGATCGTGTTGATCAAGGCGGCGCGCTTCACCAATGAGCAACGCGTCAAGTCCTGGGCGATCTGCCACTACTTCGCGCATTGGCGGCCGCAGTACGTGCTCGAGCTCGATGCGTGCAAGACTGAGCTCATCCGCACGCCGCCGGACATCGAGAAGGAGTTCCTGCGCCGTACTGGCTACGAATTACCGAGGATCGACAGCGAATGGCGTTCGTTCTGGGCGCGCGGTGCGCAGTTGCGCAAGGCGATGACTCGTGATCCGTTGCCCAACAAGAAGGCCAAGAATCGCAAGGCAGTCGAACGTTCGCGGGGTCTCGTTGATGCGATCAACCAGGTGCGTGCCGAAGCGCGCGTGGGGCCGCTTGGCTGGTATATCGATGCTTCGCCCGACTTCGTGTCGGTGCGCCGCTACGAGAAAGCGTTGGCTGCTGCCGAGAACGAGCTGAAGAAGCGCATCAAGAAGGCCAAGGGTAAGAAATACAAGCCGGTGGTGTTCCCGACGTTGCCGGCTGCTGTTGGCAAGACCGTGCTGTGGTCACGCATCAAGAAGGCCGACGATGTGGTGCAGGAGTGGTTGAGTCAGCCCGTGTTCCGCAACTCGCTGTTGGCGCCCGGGCGCGACCTGGTGTCGGTGCCGTCGGATGCCGGAGGGTTCCTGGTTGGTATTGCGTATCCGATGAAGCCGACCACGCACGGTGAACCTCTGGTCTGGCCGCGTCATGAACAGAGCAACGTGGTGGGGCAAATCAAGGTGGCCGACCTCGGCCCGCGCGCGAAAGCAGCTGTCTTGAAAGCGGGCATCGCCGAAGACGCCGTCGTCGGCATGCCGCTGTCGGTGCACTTCGCGCGCAAGATCGACAAGAAGATCTTGGCCGCGATCGACTGCCGCTTGTTCGAACGAAACCGTCCGATCGAAGGCGTGATCGTGCACTACCACGAACCCGGCGCAGCTGACGGCCCGGTCATCGACGGCATGATCGTTTGTGTGCCGACGGAACCGTTGCAGTCCGGCAAACTGATCGAAGCGCGCTGGGAAGTGCCGCCAGGATTACTTGGCGAGGATGTGCAGGTCGCGCCGGTGGCGTTCACTGTGAAATAAACACGGCGAAGCAACACCGCGCGCCAACTAGGTCGCGGTTCGTTGGCGCTACTTGCCCCAGAGCTCGCGCCGCGCGTCTTGCCAGAGATCGATGTGGCCCTTGCCTTCGAGCACAACCATGCGTGCGCCGAAGGTCTTGGCAAGTTTCTTGGCGCCGTAGATCTGCATCGCGTCATCGGCGCTGCCGTGCGCGATGGTCACTGGGCACGTTACGCGCGCTTTGGCACTGACGCCTTCGTCGATGTCGCTCGACTTGAAGCGACCGAGCAGGCCGAGGGGCCGCCCCGCGATCTGGATGCCGGTGGCGAGTAGCACCAATCGTTGCGGCGC
>JBNMND010000378.1:0-5312 GCA_051274975.1 Planctomycetota bacterium
TGGCATTCGAATTGAGCCGGGTCAGAACGCAATCGATGTCGCCGCTCGAAGACGGGCGCACGACACTTGGCGTGGTCGGGTAGTCCGCGCCCAGCGACCAACCAGCCACGGCGAGGTCGCCACTGACCGGATCGCGGTCGACACCGAGCAACTGTTCGCCAAACTGACCGCCCAAGAACGTGCCGAAGCTGAAGCTCTGGCCGGTTTGGGAAACGCCAAGCACGAAGCCGTCACTTTGCGCAATCGGCAAGCCACCGAGCGCGGGTTGGAAGCCACCCGCTGGCACCGGGAAGTCGGCCGACGTGGTCCAACCAACGACGATCGCGTTGCCGGTTGCATCCAGTTCGACATCCTCAGCGATGTCATCAAAAATCCCGCCAGCGAACGTCGACGCCAGCAAGTTCGAACCATTAGCACTGATGCGCGACACAAACGCGTCGCCGACATCCAAGAAGACGCTGCCGCCCGCATACACCGATTGCGCGGCACCTGCGGTGATCGGGAAGTCCGGCGAGTTGGTGAAGCCAACGACAGTTGCGGTCTGGTCGGATGCGACGGCGATGCCGCGCACTTGGTCGCTGTTGCTGCCGCCAAGGTAGGTCGCGAAGACTAACGACTGGCCATCATCCCTGAGCTTCGCAACGAAACCATCAGCAACGCCGGTCGATTGGAACGCGCCCACCGTCGAGGGGAAGTCGGTCGACCCAGTCCAGCCACCAACCCACACGCCAGCACCCGGCACGTACTTCGTGTCGTGGATGCGATCGGTCGAACCGCCACCAAGGAACGTGCCCCAGACGACGCCCGGATCCACGACGGTCGCCAGCGTCGCATCGAGGGCTGTCGCGACAAAGCCATACCGTTTGGCCCCCAACAGTCGAAACGAAACCTCAATCGCTTGCTTGCCACGGTCGGTCACCTGCCAAGCAATCGGCGCCTGCTGCAGCAGCTCGCGATCGCCTTCTGGCGTCTTGATCAAGGCAACCAAGCGGCCTTCGGCATCGATGCGCAGGTGCTCAACACCTTCACACTCAGCAGCAAAGCTAGACAGCTCGGCAAAAGGCGCGAGCAGCAAGTCGTATTCAAACGGGCCAGCAACGTTGGCATTGCCAGGCAACGCGCGGAACAACACGTCGATGCCCGGCAAGACACGGCGCATCGTCACCGAATCGAACGAAGGCACATCGCAAGTCTGATGGTCACCGTTCAAGAAGTTGTGCCGGGTCGCGAACTCTCCGCCAGTGACGAACCCGGTCGTCTGTGCGTTGACGAATCGCGTGCGCACGATTGCGCCAGAACAACGACGCTGCGGCTCATGCAGGTTCTCCGGCGACCAACGTTCCAACCGCAACGTGTAGCCGTCGTCGGTAAGCCAACCGGTGGTATCCCCGAGCACCGCGAAGCGCACCAGATCGTCGCTACTTGCAGACGCCCACTGCCCACGATTAGGCACGAACTGAAGTTGGTTGACGCCAGCCAATGGCAACGGCGCGGCCGCGCTCGAAGCATCACTTAGGTCGACGACTGGCGACGACTGCTCGACACGATCCTCCGAACGATCGGAGAGCCCCAGAGCAACAGCGGTTACCGCAACGGCAACGATGGGAAGAACATAGAGGCGCATGGTTCACGAGGAAGCATAGCAGCCAGGCCTCCTACATGGGCGGATCGCCCCGTCTGGAGTTACTTAGAGGCGAATACGCCCAATCGCTCGAAACTCTAGTCGCCGTCTTCGCCGAGCATGACCGCGTTGGCACCGGAAACGCCCATGGCTTTGAGCACATTGCGCTCGAGCCGACGTTCGAGGCGCCGCAACGTGCGCGAATCAGCGCAGTCCAGCGTGATCGAACCACCAGCAACCGATCCGTGGCCACCGCAGGAGCCTTCTTCCGTCTCGATGCCAGCCTTGATCAGGCCCCAGGCATCCCCCCCAGTCTCGGTGCGAACCGAGATGTAGTAGCTCTGGCCAACCAAGCCGCCGCAGAAGACCGCCTTGGTGCCTTCCATGCGCAGCAGCATGTCGGCGACCTCGGCCACCATTTCGGCGCTGGTCGTAGTGCCGAGCGAACACAGCACGAGACCGTCGTAGATACGAACCTTGCTGAGCGCGTCCTTCAAGGTGCGGAAGTACGCAACCGGCAGGTCTGGATTGGTAATCGCGGCGAGCGCTTGGCGATCGAGGTGCTTGGCCAAGAAATCGACCACTTGCACATCGAGCTCACTGACGTTGCGCGACAAGTCGGCGGTGTCGGTGCGAATGCCGTAGTGCAGGGCCGTCGCCGCCTGCGCGCTCGGCTCGACCCCGGCATGCATCAGGTAGCTACCGACGATCGTGCTGGTCGCACCAATGTCGGGACGCACATCAACGAACGCCGTTTGATTCGGATCGAGCAAGCTGCTGTCACCCTCGTGGTGGTCGATGACGATGTCGACCGCAGTGCCCGCTGGCACGAACGTATGGCCAAACCCTGGCTGTGTGTCGACCAACGCCACGCAATCGAAATCGCTCAGCTTGATCGTGTCGAGACGATCCATCTCGATGCCGAGTTCGCGAACCATTGCCTGGTTCTCGGCGCGAAGAATCTTGCCGGTGATGGCGAGTTTGGTCTCGATACCGCATGCCAGCCGCGCGAACTCCATCAACCCGATGGCGCCACCGAGAGAATCGGGGTCCGGGTTCTTGTGGGTAAGCACGAGCAGACGCTGACGTGTCCTGAGCAGGTCACGCAGCACTTCGGTTCGGGCAGCTCCGCTTTGCGCTAGCTTGGCCAAAGATGGGGTCTTCATTGAGGTAACGAGCAGGGGACTCAGCACCGCTCTACGTTCAGCATCGGGTCAAGAGGCCAGCAACCTTGTGCTACAGGCCATACTTGTCGAGACACGAACGCATGCCGGCCATCTCTCCAGGGGCAACAGAGAGATCGAGTTCCAACACGACCGGGAAGGGTTTCCCGGCACGAGGTACATAGGAGGCACAGAGCCCATAGTCCACCCCACCTGCTCCTGGCGGAAGGTATAAACCATCTCCCGAAGCATCACCTAACGTCATTCCTTGCAGACGGTTACCGAACGATTCGAGCCATTCTCCCTGGGCTTCATCAAGAATCTGTTCTCTCCGGGCGCAAATCCCGGCGTCATGCCAGTATCCGAGCCGCCGTCCGCCGAGGTCCTCGACAATGTCACGCATCGCTTCATGATCGAGAACGGCGCGCAGGCTGCGTCCTTGCGTCACACAGAAGTTCATCTCTGGGAAGGCTTTAATGATCGCAAACAGCTCGCGGCAGGCCTGGTCGACGAACGCATTGCGACCCACCTTGCGGCGGGCGAGGAGGGCGTGCGCTCGCTCATGAGTCCAAGTGAAGTTCGTCTCGTTGACGTCCTCCGCCTCGACATCCCCATATACCCCGACGACGCCCAGGTCGAGCACCACGGTTTGCGTGCCGATCGTCATCGCGCAGTTGACCGCGTCGGCGACCGCGCGGTGAGCCACCGCGCGTTCGCCCTCCGAATGCGAGCACAACGACGTCAGAGCCGAGCGGTCGGCTAGCGGATTGGCAGCCCGCACACAAGCGAACTGGATCGGCAGATCATCAGACGCGGCGCGCACCGCCGGCCAAGAGATCGGGCGGGGGCCAGGAGAGGCGGCCAAGCCGGTAAACCCTGCCTCTAGCAGGGATACGACAAGCGCCGACGGATCCTTCGGTCCGTGAACTGAGGCCCAGGCCGACGCAAGGAATCTTTGCACATGCATGTGGATGGTTTTCCAGAACAAGCCGGAGGCGCTACCTTTCAGTCCTCTCGACCATCTGTCGAAACGACTAGCGGAGGACCCCCACCGATGAACAGAAGCCTCGTATTCACGCCACTGATCGTGATCCTAGTGAGCCTGGTTGGCTGCCGCGCACAAAGTGAGCGCCGCAACCTGCAGAACTCAGTCACTCGTCTTGAGCAACGGCTCAAGAACATGGACACCTACCTGAAGTCTCTTCAAGAGGGACAGAAAGAGCAAAAGACCCAACAGGTCTCTGCGATCCAGAACAAGGAACGGGAAGTCCAGAAGCTCCGCGCTGTCATCGAACAGCAGGAGGCCGCCATCAGCAAGCAGCGTGAGCAGCTTGATCGTGAGCGCTCGCAGATGCGCTCCGAGCTGGAGCAGGCCAAGAAAGACATGCGGCAGAACCAGGATGCGATGCAGGACCGCATGGCCCAGGAGATGCAGAAGCGTGAGAAGCAGCTCGCCGAGCTCACCCAGCAGCGCGACAAGATGGCCGCGCGCATGGAAGACGAGCAACGCCGCGTCGAGGTCTCTCACAAGCAGCTGAAGGACCAGCAGCGCGCCATGCAGAAGGCGGTGGAAGCGCAACAACGCAAGAGCGCCGCCGAGCAACGCGACATGCAGGAGCGCATGCAAGCGCAACAACGCAAGGGCGACGAACGGCAGCAGGCGATGGAACGGCAAAGAGCCGCGAAGCGCGAACAGCTGGTCAAAAAGCAGAAGGCCGACGAGAAGGCGCTGCACCAAGCCATTCGCGCGCGCGAAGAAGAGATGCACGCCCGCATCAAGGCGGAAGAGCAATCTCTCGAGAAGAAGCACGAAGACCAACGCCGCGAAATTCACAACCGCCAGCAAGCGCAAGCCAACGCCAAGAAGGAGCGTGACACGAAGATCAAGCGCCAGCTTGAGGACGCCCACAAGGCGATCCAGTCGATGGAGAGCAAGCTTGCCCAGCAAAACGACCGCAAGCAACGCGCTAGCGAACTTGCGGACCGACTGGCTCAGTTCGAGGATCGCCTCGCGCAAGTCACGCAACGCAACGCCGACTACCGCAGCCGCACGGCTCAAGTAGCCAAGGAACTCGAGGTCGCCCAGTCCCAGCTGGCCCAAGTGCAAGGCACTGCGAAAAGCCGTTCGAGCAACCAAGGTAAGGAAACCCAGAAGGCGATCGCGCTACTGGCACAAGAACGCAAAGAGATCGCTCGCTTGCGCACTTCGATCCAACGCGACCTAACCACGTCCCATCAGGGTCAGAGCAAGAAGGAAAGCAACGCAACGCGTCGCCTCAAGGCTGAGAACGCCAAGCTCAAGAAGGAGCTGCGCACGATTAAGATGCGGTTCAAGAACCAGCAGGCCCAGCGTGAAAAGAGCAGCGCCAAACTGCTTCACGCAGCCGCGCAAGCCAACGGGTTTACCAGCAAGCCAGCGCTTCGCACGCAGGGCGGTCCGGCTGGACCAAGCGGACCGAGCAACGCCCGTCGTTCACGCGGCGGACCGGCTGGACCAAGCAGCGCACGCCGCGGCGGACCGGTCCAGC
>JBNMND010000379.1:0-5192 GCA_051274975.1 Planctomycetota bacterium
GGGCTGCATGTTTGCCGCCACCAGGCAAGTTGGTGGTGGCGTGGTGTCCAGAAATTGAGCCTAGGTCGTTTCGCGCCGAACTGGCCAATTCCGGTTCGTCGATGACCAATGAGTCGTTGACGGTTTTGGCCGTGTAGGCAGACCGGTGGCGCGTTCGTTGTCGCCAACCATCCTGTCGCGAGGAGCTTGGCCGTCAGGCCGATCGACGGTAGCTGCGAAGCAGCATGTCGGAGCCGTGTGCCCTGTTGCCGAGTCGCCCTTGCTCTCCCCCAGAAGTTAGCAAAACCGTACAGCTCGGGGAGCCCGCGATAGTCGCCAAGCGTAGCTTCAGCGGGAAGTTATCGGACATCGGACCGACTCATCGGCTTTCAAGCGGCCGACGTAACTCGTGCTGCTGGAACGCGATCCTATTTTCGGACACCACGGGACCCACCCGCTGTAGGTCAGTAGGGACCCGGCCCGCGGGATACGTCAGGTCTGTGGACCACCCGCGCGAACTCTCAGAGAACCGCGGGGGAATTGAGGCTCGACGACCGCATGAACGCCAACGTGCCAGCAGCCACACATGCTCTGCGGTAAGGCGGGGCGACAGCGCCGGATGACGCGCCGCGTCACCTGCGACTCAGCCCTCGAGCGCCGCGAGCATGCGCGAAGCGCGCGCGCCGACGCTCGTCTGGCCAATCTTGGCGATCAGCTTCTTGAGCGCCTTGGGTGCCTTCTCGAGCTTGCCCTTGCGCATGTTCTTGATGATCTTGGCCAGCTTCTTAGCGGCGGAAAGTTCCGCCTTGCCATCATCGGTCGCGAAGCTCTCAACGAGTTCGGCGGCGTCAGCTACCCACGCCGCGTTCGTTCCGACGCCTGTCTGCAAACGCTTGGCCGCATCCTGTGCCTTCACCCAGAAGCCCTGCTTGATCAGATTGTCGACCGCCGCCTTGTTAATGGCGTAGCGCGCGTGGACTTCCTTCTGCAGCATCGACTTCTCGTCGCCGTCTGCCATCGCTGTGACGATGGCCGCGGCAGCGGCGAAGTTGCCTCGGGCATAGAGCGCCGCGCGAACCTTCTTGGCTTCGCGGCTATCGCCCCAGCCCTTCTTCATGAGCTTGAGCTGCGCTTCGACGAGTTCTTCGATCTTCGCCTTGTCGCGGATCGGATTGCCGGCCCACAGCAGTTTGCCGTCGACGCCGATGACCGCGCCGTGCGGGATGCCTCGCGACTCGGGGATCGGCACGAAGCAACCGACCGACGCGAAGCAGTCGTTGTCGGGGAAGCGCTGCCACAGGAAGCTCTCGAGCTTCTGGTCGTCGGCGCCCTGCGCCTCGACCAGGATCGAGATCAATCCCTTGTCGGCGAGCTCGTGATTCTGACGGATGGCGCTCGGCACGGAGCTACCAATGCAAGGGCCTCAACGTGTGCCCCAGCGGTCGATGATTACCGGCTGGCCAAAAAACTCGGACAGCTTCTGGCGGCCATCGCCATTCAAAAACTGCGGGAAGCTGACGTCCGGGACCTGCTGGCCGACCGTCGCGCGTTCTTGCGCGGCCAGCGGCAGGGCCACGAGCAGAGCCGCGATGGAGAGATGGATTCGCATGATGTTTCCGTTTGGGGGTCACCAGCATCATAGCTGCGGTGGAAGTGATGGCTGTCTCCGTTCTGTCACGGTTCACCGTGGCCTTGCGGCGAGCCCATGCTTGATCTAGACGGGACACGATCCAAGGTCGCATGCTCGCACCAGGTGCCAGCACACCGTGGTATGTCACCAGATGCCCGACCCACATCGGCTTCACCACCTTGGTCCGCGCGTCGCACAGTGGTTGGCCAGTCTTGACGGTTACGCGTATCGGCCCAAGAGGCGACAGGCGTTGGTGCACGAATCGGAATGACGGTCACGCAGGCTGCCGATATGGGGTTTCTCCGACCAGTTGCTCACCCGACACTTCGTCTTGTACTTGGGATGGACTTTGGACTTGGTGCGCGACATGGCTTGTCTACGGGGTCGGGGAAACCCCATATCGACAATCTCCGCGAGCGCTCCTGCTATTCGTGCACCAACGCCTGATGCGGTGGCACGGATACATGAGACTGTCGATCGGGAAGACTGGCTTCAGCCGCTCGGTCGGCGCGTGTTAGTTACGGTCGCGACGATCGTCACCCCAGACCCAACTTGATAGGTCACCGGCAAAACGCTGGGACGACGGCTTACTGCTGGCAGCAACCCATGGGGTCGCGTTCCGCGTATGTCCCCACATTGCCGTGTCATCGGGGGAAACCCTGACCGCAAGTGCGAACTACAACGTATCGGTTCGAGAAGGGCAGGGACCTCGCTGCGACCTCCTCAAGCTTACGGCGAGCCGGTGGAGCCCCCGCCGAAATGCAGCTTCCGTATCCGCAACCGACCGCATCTAATGATTGAAGCTAACACCGCAGAGCGACACCCGAGCAATGACTCAGGCTACCGCGTTTCGGTTCCACCATTGCGCAGTCGCACGAGACGATCGCTCTCTTTCGTTGCCGCGACTATCTGCGCGCTCGTCGCCTTGACCGAGCTGGGCGGCACACTGCGGGCGCAATCTTGGACCACGGGTTCCTACCTGGATTCAGGCGGCACGTGCCCGCCATTCGTGTTCGTCACGATGCCCAAGACGCTCCAGAATTTCGGTTTTGATGCGTCCCCGAATACGTCCCTCGCCGGCCGCCTCGATCTGGGGGATCCGGGCCGACAGTTGTGGTTCATGGATAAGTCGATGGTCGAGCCGAGACTGCTCTTTCCGCTACCCGTCCACGGTGCTCTGATCGCAGCAGGAGTGCCGCTGACTCACGGGTCCGTCCACGAGCCGTCGGTTTACCACCACCTGGAGACAGACCAGTATTGGGTGTTCTTCTCCTTCGCGGCCGATCTGGTCAATCCGTCCGTGGCCCGGCCGTGCAATCTGTATGCACTCAACATCACGGCGGCCGTTCAGAATCCGAACACGTTCGATCCGGCTACGCTGCCTGTCGTATTGTTGGATGAAGCCAGTGAGTACTCGGTCAACGCCCTCTACGAGCGTTCGTTCAACCCGGAGTTGATGCCGCAAGGTTCGTACTTGCAGGGGGTTGCCTGGCCGTCTTCGGCGGGAGTCAACGCACAGTTCGAAACGAGCACCGGCGCATGCGTTGTCGACGCGGAACACGGGCCGGTGCTCTACTACGCTTCCAATGCCCGGCGGACAGACGGCGAAGGCATGAGGGCCGGCGATCTCCTGTTCTCGCCGAATTCTGTCAGCTTGCTGAGCAGCAACGAAATCATGCACTTCGGCACGACCAGCCTGATTTCGTTCTTCCCGACGCCGCAGGGAGCTGGTGGCGCGTACCGCTCCAATACCGAGTCTTCGGGGCAGTGGAACACGTTCGAGTTGCGCTCGGATGGCGCCGAGTGGCAGACCATCTCTGGCTATGGCAACCAGGCCAATACCGCCGACCACAACGGAACGACCATCGCTATCGGTAGCGATCCCGATGACAGCGTGATCGCCGTGAGCCGCTACTACATCGACAACAACGAGGGCTTTGGAACGATCGTGCTGCTTCCTTACGGCCAGGTCGGGCGCAACTACGATGATGGCTTCGGCGATATCCGTCAGCGGGGGGTCTTCGTCAACGACACGAACAACACGACGAACCTCTTCCCTGCGATTCCGGAGTTCTCCGATAGCGGTATCGACAGCGGCAAATTCGCACTACCCGCCGCGGGGCGACGTGCTGCGGCGCCCGAATCGGCGGAACTGTTCCTGACCTACTCGCACGGGCCGGCGCACAACACGCGTGGCAGCAAGGACTACAACGCCAAGCTGGTTGTCGTAACCAACATCAGCCAGAAGATCCTGCCGGTGTCAGGTTCCTATCTGACGAATGCGCCCAACAATCCGGTGAAGCTCGTTCTGGCTCACTTGAGTCTGCACACGTTCGCGATGAAGCCAGTGCTAACGAGTGAGCAGAGATTCGGTTGGAAGCACCGTAAAGTGCGACCACTCAATAGCCGGCTCGACCCCACGAGCATGCCGGCCGCCCTCACGGACATGCCTGTTGCGCAGGTCATCGCCGGGCCAATTTACGACACCGACGTCAAGTCGATTGCGCGTCGGCGCAGCGGCTACTACGACCCGACGACGGAGTCTCGGAACAACGGCGGAACGGACCAGCTGGCGATGCGTGTCAGCTGCTTGACCAAGGATGTTGCATCGGGCTACTTCGCCAATCCGCAGAACCGGAGCGAGGTCTGGGGACTGCGCATTTTCGTCACCGACCAGATGGTGAGGAAGCTCATGACCGGCGGCGCCGCAGAACCGGGTTCGCGCTGGGGGTACCTGCACCACAACGGCGGCGGACCGACTCCGTTCGGAGCGCCGATAGCGCACGAGCGCTATCGGCACCTCTCCGACGTGCCGGCCGACGTGCACGGCAAGGTCAACTTTTACCTGCCCGCCAACGTGCCCGTGAAGTTCCAACTGCTGCATGAAGACGGCACGGTTCTCGCCCCGCATCGTAATCACCACAGCTTCGCCCCCGGCCAGCTGGAACAACGATGCACCGGCTGCCACCAACACGTTGACCCGATCCCGGGCAAGGCGTTCTCGACGTCCCCGCCGCTCGACCTGTTGAGCAAGACCGGGCGCTACGAATGGGACGCGTCCGGTAATCCGACATTTCAGTGGCTCAATGAACCGACTCATGACGTGCCCGAGTTCCGAGCCGACATCTTCCCGTTGTTGCAGTCCGAGTGCAGTTCGTGCCACGACAGCGCCATCGACCCGAACGGCAGCGGTCTGCGATCCGGCTTCGATCTGCAGATGACGACCCAAGGCGGTTTGCAGAACCCGAATGCGACTTTGGGCGAGCGCGAGATGGCCGTCTGGCTCTGGCTAAACAGGCAACGCTACGTAAACCGTCGCCTCGGGGCAGCGAAGTCACCGCTGGCCTGGCACTTCACAGGGCTGGCCAGCGACAGCACCGTTCGACTCGATGGCGAGACCAACCACCGGTACAAGGGGACGACGAGCCGCGGCGATCCGCTTCCCGAGAGTCAGGGCGGCGCGCCGTCCCAATACTGGATCACCGTCGAACCGGGGCCCGCGAACCCGCATGCGGGCGTGACCGACAAGCGGAAAGCCTACAAGGTCATCGAGTGGATCGACGCCGGAGCGGCAATCGAACAC
>JBNMND010000380.1:0-5106 GCA_051274975.1 Planctomycetota bacterium
TAGAGATCGGCACTTGGGCCCGAACGCCGCACGAACGACAAACGCGCATCAAAGGTCGTGCCTGCCCACGAAGACTGCGTCGTTCCCTCACCAGGGCCCTCCGCCACTGGCAAGATCGTCGCCGTCAACCCGCGCGCGCCGACGTCCTCCACCCGCGCGCTGACCACAACGCCGCCAGCAACCGGCTGCACCAACAGCACATCACCGGGCGACACGAACGGCGGCACACCAGCGCGGTGCACATCGAGGACGTCGCGGGCGCCAAGAGCTTCGTCTTGCACCCGACGACACGCCACAGCCATGGTTACCGTGCCGCCTTCGAGCGAACGCAGCGACGGCGCCAAGAACAACTGCGAGATCTCATCCTCGCTAACTTCGCGGCCAGGCTGCCACAGCGTTTCCTCGCCACCTGCACCTGGCACACGCACCGGCGTCGCACCGCCAAGATCCGTCAACGCGAAGCGCAGCCGCCAATTGCTAGGCAACGCGCTACTGCCAGCACTTTCGAACGCGACGATGTTCTGCGGTGACACGCCGAGGTGCGGACGCCCGGCTGCGTGCAGTGCGCCAACGCCGCGACAGACATCGGCAAACGCCGCAAGTTTCAGCCGCAGCACTTCGAGCACGCGCAGACGACTCCTGGGTGCGTTAAGCCAAGAGCGAGAATGCGCCTCGTCCGGCAGACCACCGGACAGTCGCATCACCGCGGTATCAAAGTCCGTCGCCGCCATTTCCACGGCCAGCGAATCGACATCGTAGAACGACACGCAGTGCAGATGCTGCTCGGCCAGCACTCGGCCCTCGCCAGCGGAATAGCACTCGCTGCGATGCTCGCAGGTCTGACACGGCAAGTCGGGAGACGGCTGCTCACCGAGCGCGAGCGCCGACCAGCCGCGAATCAGTTCGGCCTTGGTCTCAATGCGCGTCTCGCCGGCACCACTCGGCTCACCAGCCACTCGATACAACGTCGCACTGCTCGCATCAGCAGCCGCATCGTAGAGGTAGCGAACTGTATCGCTGCCGTATGGCGGCAACCCAGCGGCAGCCAGTCGCGCGTCATCGCGACAGACCGTCAATAAGCCACCAGTGCTCGGAGCAACCGGGTGGAAGTAGCTGTCGATACGGCGACAGAAGAACACCGGCGGCGACTGTGTCAGCGCTGGCGGCACCGCGACCGGCGCTACTACGTTGGGCGAGTGCACGCGCAACAGTTCGGCACGTTCTTGCTGCCAGATGCGATCCAACTCGGCGTTGCTCGGAGCTTGACGGCCTGCCACGACCGATGCATCGACGGCATCGACGCGCAGCTTCCATGCAAAGCGAGTCAGCGCCGAGCCGTCGACGCCGACAAGTTCAGCGAGCAAGATGCGCGCGAAGCGGCCAGCGTGCACGACCACGAACGGGTCTTCGGCATCGCCGACAGCGCGCACTAAGCGTGCGCGCAATCCGCCGGATCCTGTCGGCGACACAAGTGTCGACCGAGTTCCGGGTTCTGTTCCGACGAGCCAACCCTGCATCTACAGAGATGAGAGGTCGGGCGGATCGCATTGTCAACGATCCGCCACGTCGAGTCGCCAGCTACTTCAAGTCGACCCGCTAGTTACCGAACGAAGCCTTGCCACCAACAACGGGCAAGGTCAACGACGTGTGGGCCAAGTCGACACTCAGCTTGGTGCCCGGTTCGGGACGCAAGGTGAAGTCCTTGTCACTCGAAAAGACCATCAGGCCAATGCGCTGCCCAACCGCAATGACCTGATCGTCCGGCTGCAAGTCGAACTCGAGGTCATAAAAGTGACCCGGCTTCAGCGGCTCGCTGCTGGTCAGCGACTTGTGGTTCTGTGGATCTGCCCAACCACGCGTGATGATGTTGTCCGTGATGCGACGCCCCTTCCACGGCAACGACACCACCCACACCGTCAAGTTAACGGCCGGCTTGTCGGACGCGACACGAATGCGAAGCTTCGACGTGCCCGACAGGTGTAGCGGCTTGGTCAATGCACCTGTCTGGAACAACAGGCGGTTCTCAGACTTCTCAGCCAGGGCGTGTTGCTTGCCAGACACGTTCCAATCATCCGAAACGGTCAGCACGCCAGTACCGGCATGCGACGTCAAGGCACCAATGGCCAAGCCCGTGCCAGCCGGGCGCAGCGTCAACGGCTTGGCTTCCGGATGCGGGTAGTCCGGATACGCCGTCGGACTGCGCTTCGCATCACCTTCGCGAACAATCCACGAATGCGGGCCCTTGAGGATGTCGTTGTCGACACCGTAGAGGAACTTCGAGAACCACTTGTTGATCATCGCCGGCGGCGGCTGCCCGCCGTGGCCACCTTGGTGGAAGTAGGCCATGCACGGCAGGCCCTTCTTCTTCAGCGCCGCGTAGATGCGGGTCGAGTGCTCCGGCATCACGTTCCAATCGTTGAACGCGTGCGCCATCAAACACGCCGCCTTCATCGGACCGAGGTCATTGATGTAGTCGCGTCCGGCCCAAAAGTCATTGTAGTCGCCGCTGACCCGGTCCGCGTTGCCCTTGAGCACCTTGTCGCGCATCTGCGTGTTGCAGTAGTCGCGTTTGTCGGGGTGGCCGCTGTGGATGAAGTCGAATAGCACATCGACATCTTCGCCGAGGTAGCCCCCGGGGCTGCGGACTAGGCCGTTGCTGCGGTAGTAGTGGTAGTACGACGTGTTTGGTGCAATCGGAACGATCGCTTCCAAGCCTTCGACGCCCGTGGTCGCTGCCGCCAGCGGCAAGGTGCCGTTGTAGGACGTGCCGATCATACCGACCTTGCCGGTGCACCAGAAAGCCTTGACCTCCTCATTGCCGTCGACGGTCGTGTAGCCCTTGGCGCGACCGTTCAACCAATCGATGACCGCCTTCGGGGCGAACGATTCGTTATCGCCGCCAATCGATGGACAGCCTTGCGACCAACCGGTTCCCGGCGAGCACGAATGCACCATTGCAAAGCCGCGTGGCACCCAGGTACGAGCTTCGCCGTCCCGCGCCAGCGGCACGATCATGCCAGCCTTCTGACGGAAGCCAATCTCGGGCATCTTCGCCCGCGCCGCTGGCGTCGCGCCGATCTCGTGCTCACAGTCCCAGAAGTACTGCGTGTCCGACGAACCGATGCCGGAGAAGTACGGACTCGTCTCATAGACGACCGGCACCTTCAAGCCTTCGGTATCGGTTTGCTTCTGCCGCGTCACATCGACGTGCATGCGGTCCTTCTTGCCATCGCCATCGGTGTCAAAGTCGGTTTCGACCCACAGCCAGTGACGAACCCAATCGCGTCGACTGCGGAAGGCTTCGACAATTTGCGCCTCGCCATCCTCGAACACGGGCGCAGCCTTCTCAGTTGGCTCCTGGGCGGACGAACCACCGGTCAACGCGAACAAGGCCGCGACCACGGGCGCATATGGCAACACAAGAATTGGTCTGATCATGCACGCCAGACTACCTGCGACGCGCCGCCGTCACCGCAAAGACCTCGGCATGATGCAGGATCAGGGCAATTCGAACCAGTTGCTCGCACCCGCGCGAACCGCCAGGGTCCATGGTCATGTCGCACGACAGCCAGCGAACCAGCAAACTCCTGAGCTACGTGCTTCGGCATCGACCAGACGAAATCGGTATGCAACTCGATGAGCACGGCTGGATTGACATCACCGAACTGATCGCCGCCGCGACGACCGCCGGCAAGCCACTGACTCGCGAAGACATCGACGAAGCGGTGCGCAACAACGACAAGCAGCGCTTCCGCATCTCGACCGATGGCACACGCATCCGCGCCAACCAAGGTAATTCGGTCGACATCAAAACGGCGCGCTTGGTCGACGGCCGAGACGGACGACCGGTTGTTCTCGTCGCTGACACGGCAGCGATGCACGCGAACGGCCATACGTTCTTCTGTAGCGAGAACGGCGTCTGGCTGACCAACCACGTTCCCATCGAGCCCTGCAACAATTCGTCATGAATTAGCAGCCAGGCGCTTTCGGGCCTCAGAATCCACGTCGCAAGACTGCACTGCGACGGGTCCGCCCGCCGCCGCCCGCGAACGTGATCTATTGTTGACGGTCGCACCCATCGCGCCCTCGTCAAAAGCAAGCCATGCCTAGCGATGGAGCGGCCCACCCGTCCACTTGAAGAAGCGCGCACTATGCAGATCATTCGCCTGCTGTCCATCAGCCTGATCGCCCTCGCTGGCACCGCCACCGCACAGATGTCCGGCACCTATTTAATCAACCCATTACTGCCGCTTGGACCGGCGACTTTTCCGTCGTTCGCCGATGCAACGGCCGCGCTCACGGCACAAGGCGTCAACGGCCCGTGCCAGTTTCTGATCTACGACGACGGTGGCGACTACACCGAGTCCAGCACGTTCGTCACCAACAGCGCATACCTCAACAACGATGCCGTCTTGGTCATGACCAGCTGGACCGGCGCATCGGCAAGCAACCGCATCACGTTCCGGGCTGCACCGGGTGAACGACCGGTGCTCGACGCGACCGGCCAATCAATGGGGGTGTTCTGGGGCGGCGCAGACTTCGTCACGCTCGAAGGCCTCGAAATCCGCAACCCCACCTTCGACGGCATAACGCTCTACGCCGAATCGAGCCACGGCGTCGCGCTCGACCCAATCATAGATAGCTGCCGCATCCACCACTGCAACGGCACCGCGATCACTGTCTACGGCAACGCTTCGCAGCCGGCGAACACTCTGGTACAGAACTGCGCGATGTGGAGCTGCCAGCTGACTGGCGGCGGCACATTTAGCACCACCGGTCGCTTTGGCTACATCTCGTCGCGACGCAGCAACGGCACGCGCATCGTGCACAACACGTTCTTCGTCGACACCCTGGCGCAAAACAACGCTAACTACTGCGTCATCGGAGCTCGATGCAGCAGCGGCTCGGAAGTGCCGTTCGCCGAAATCAGCAACAACATCTTCGTCAAGCTGGTTAGCCCGGCGGCGCCGATATTCCGGGTCCACACGCCAACCGGTAGCAACTCACCGCTGCCGACCATCTGTGACTCCAACTGCTTTTTCGACGTCAGCGGAGGCACCTTCGCCACGCACGGCCCAACCGCTTCGCTGACCGCTAACACGTTCG
>JBNMND010000381.1:0-5098 GCA_051274975.1 Planctomycetota bacterium
ACCTTGGGGCAGCGCATCGATCCTAACCATCAGCTACGCCTACATCGCGATGATGGGCCCCGATGGCTTGCGGCGCGCGACCCAAGTTGCGATCGCCAACGCGAACTACATCGCCAAACAACTCGACGGCCACTTCCCGGTGCTCTACACCGGCCAGAATGACATGGTCGCGCACGAGTGCATCGTCGATGTTCGCCAACTGAAGGCTGGCAGTGGCGTCGAAGTCGGCGACATCGCCAAGCGCCTGATGGACTACGGCTTCCACGCTCCAACCATCAGCTTCCCGGTCGCCGGCACGATGATGATCGAGCCGACCGAGAGTGAGAGCAAGGCTGAGATCGACCGCTTCTGCACCGCGCTGATTGCGATTCGCGACGAGATCCGCGACATCGAGAGCGGCAAGTATCCGCAGGACAACAACCCGCTGAAGAACGCGCCGCACACGGCCGCGTCGATCGCCGGCGACACTTGGGACCGGCCATACTCGCGTGAGACCGCGGTCTTCCCCGCGTCGTGGACCAAGGAACACAAGTACTGGCCGCCTGTCAGCCGCGTCAACGACGTGCACGGCGACCGCAACTTGATCTGCGCCTGCCCGCCGATCGAATCCTACACCGACTAGCTCGGGCGACGATTCGCCCATGCTATTCCGATTCGAGATCAATTTTGCAGACGTCGATCGCGGCGTCTACGAAGACCACGACCTACGCGTCGCGCAGCACCGTTCCGAAGATGCTCCGCGTCTGCTAACGCGCGTGCTCGCCTTCGTGCTCGAGTACAAGGAAGGACTCGCGTTCGGCAAGGGCCTCAGTGATGGCGACGAGGCGTCGCTATGGGTCAAAACGCTCGATGGTCGGGTCACCGATTGGATCGACGTCGGGGCACCGGCACCGGATCGGTTGCACCGCGCTTCCAAGCTCGCCGAACGGGTCGCGGTCTACGCACATCGACGACCCGAACTACTGCAGCAGCGCTGTCAGAAAGAGCGCATTCACAAGGCCGACAAGATTCGCCTGGTGACGGTGCCGGCCGAGTTGCTTGCGTTCCTCGAAGAGCGACTCGATCGCAACAACCGCTGGGACATCTCCGTGAACGAAGGCAATACGACGATCGTCTGTGGCAACGACGTCTGCGAGTGCACCTTCACGACGCAACCGCTTGTCCCGTAGAGCCTGATGCGATCGGCCTCTGGGCCAAACACGAGAACGGGAAGATCCGCTGGGGCTCGCCGTCGAACCGGCTCAAACCGCGCCATCGCGCCATCGCGCACACGATCCGGGTACCGATCATGCCAAACTCCGTTCTAGCTCTCGTTCTTGCTACCTGCATTCCTGCGACCGCCGCTTCGGCCGCGACGCCAACGCTCCGGGCGGCGCCCCAGTCGAAGGCCCACCAGCATCAAGCCCCAAAGCCAGCGGCGAAGGCCGATACCGTCCAGGTCATCGCGTTGGAGTTCGCTCAGGCGAGCGACGTCGCGAAGCACCTCAAGCGTGAGATGAAATTGGGGCGCCGATCCTCCGCCCTCATGGTGGTTCCGCATCCAGGTTCCAACTCCCTGCTACTGCGCGGCACGGACAAGTACATCGCGGCAGCCAACGACTTGATCGCCCGTGCCGATTTGCAACCGGCCTTCCGGAAGAAGGGTTCGATGACGCAATTCGTCATCATCGAAAACGGCAAGGCGAAGGACATCGCCGACACCCTGAATCGTTTCCTGCAGACTTCGAGCAGCAGCGACCTACGCATCGAAGCCCACGCCCCGAACAACATGGTGCTGTTGCGCGGCACCAAGTCGCGCATCGTCGACTCGCTCGACCTGATCGCGCAACTTGATCGCAAGCCAAGCAAGACACAAATCGCGCCGCAGTTCGTATTCCTCGAACACACCAAGGCCGCCGAAGTTGCCGCAACCCTGAACCGCTTCCTCGACCTCAGCGAACAAGACGGACCGAACCGCGGCTTCTTCATCGACGCCAACAAGGGACGCAATGCCGTGATCCTGCGCGGCACTGCCCATCAAGTCCGCGAGGCACTCGACTTGATTGCGCGACTCGACATCCAGGCGCCAAGTAAGAAGGGGCAAGCCACGCGCACCGTGGTGCTGAAGCACGCCCAGGCCAAGGATCTAGCCGACACATTGAAGCGCTTCGCCGGCCCGACAACCGCGCACGGCATCGAAGTGCGTTACTCCAAGAAGGAGAATGCACTGCTGATCCAAGGTCAGGAGAAGAGGATGCAGCAAGTGCTCAAGCTAATCCAAAAGCTCGACACGGCGCCAGCCACCAAGAACGCCAAGTAACACTGCCGCAACCGCTCGCGCCGGCGTCTATTTGGTCGCGGCGCGGTATCGGTCTGCCAGGCTCTGGGCTCGAGTGATGGCATCCGTGGCGTGCCTAGTGCCCTTAATGAACTTGCCGAGGCGCTTCAGAAAGCGATCTCCCGCCTTGCTCTGCCGAGCAGGGAACAGCGCCGGGCGCGCGCTGATACACTTGAGCCACGCGCGTTCGTCCTTAAGACGCATCGCGTAGTTGCTCATCTTGCTGACCTGCTTCTCGTTGGCGCGCGCATCTTTGCCGGACGTCTTAGAGAACTCGGCCACCAGAGCTGCCACGTGCTGCACGTATTGGTCGAAGTCTTGGCAGAGCGCCGAGGTCTTGCGCATCATCTGCAACCAATCGACTTCGGTAGCGTGCACCTTGGCGGCCAAGTATTTCGCATGCATTTGCAGAGGTGTCGCCACACCCTTGCGCGACTTGGAGTAAAGACGCTTGGTAGCTGCCAGCGACTTCGCCAGGGATCCGCGGTAGTAGTCCTTGAGCGCTGTCCCTAATTCTTGGACTAGGTCTCGGTCGACGCGCTGACGTGGCAGGCGAGCAAACGCGTCGACGAGCACAGCAGAGAATGCCACTCGATCCGAGGTTGGGTTGCCCTGCCACAACAAGGCGCCACTGCGGCCAATCACGAAGGCGCGCGGTTGCTGCGACGCCACGATGTAGGGACTGGGACTTACTCGCAGCGACGTCATCGCGAGTGGCCAATCGATGCCGGCATCGCGAGCGCGCTTCTGTGCCTTATCGCCCTTCTCCATGATGCCAAGCAACTGCACACCGTGATCCTCGTTGGCCTTGAAGACCGTGCGCATCAGCTCGATCAAGTCAGTGCTGGACGACGGATCAGCCCAGTCGATCACATGCACAATCACCACCTTGCGATGGTACGCCGTGAGGCCACCCGCAGTCTTCTTGCCCCACTTTGAGTTGGCCAGAGCCTTGTCGAACTTGGCGAGGGTCTCCTTGATTTTGTCCTTGGCGGCCTCACTGAGATCGTCAAGCTCGCCACCGCCCGCTCGCACGACTGGCCCCATCCCTGCAGCAAAGTCCGTCTTGCCAAACCACTCGTAGAGCCCAAGATCCGGCGCGGGGCGGTCGACCGCGAGCGGCAACAACTCCAGCGGGGTTTGCTGTTGCGGGGATGGATCCTGTAGGGATTGCTGCCCGGACGTATCACCGGGGACAATGATCTGCGCAAGCACGGGCGCCGGAACGAGTCCGCCCAAGCAGAACCAAGCAGTGGCAACCAAGAACGCGCGCCGGGCACCATGTGCCGGCCAGTCTCTGCAGGGAGCTGTTCTCATTCGGTGGGATGCGCCAGAAGCGCTGTCCGGAAGGACTTGTCGTGCCAGGAAGACACGACGCGAGGGTATGGCATCCATGAGCAAGCTGTGTGCCCAACCTTGCGACTGGCGATTCCTAGGGCACACTGCCTGCATGGAACTGGCAGCCTTCTTGTCCGAATTGCAGCGCCATTCGCTGCCAACCGAATGCCAACCGGCCACCGCACAAGCTACGGACAGAGACCTTGAGCTGCTGCATGGCGCGCTGCGCAAGCTCGACGAGGCGGTGCGTCTCGATAGGCCAGAGGAACTGCCAGAGCTGGACGTGCACGCCGCGGTCTGGGCCACGCAACAGATGCACGAACTATGGATCGCTCTCACCGCGGCTAGCGATGCACGCACCGTGCCGACTCCAGCCTGCCCCAGCGACATGCAACGGCCGTCGACGCACTTTTCTGTCGACCTCGTGCTGCGTCATTTGCCATACCTCGCGGGTCGCGCGGATTCTCTAACTGCCAATGATGCGCGGCGCCAAGCGATTCGCGAGCTTGCGGCGACCTGGCCCCTGTCGAGTGTCGGCATTGACGGTGTCACCGCGACAAGCGTGACCACATTGCTGCTGCACGATGGCCTGCGACGCACCTATGCCGAACGCATCCTGCGCCGCCGGGACGACTCGCGCCAACAAGAGCCAAACGTGCGCCGCGCTGTCGAGGAAGTGATGGTCGAGCACCGCGCTTTCGCCACCGAGGTCTTGGCCGTTCACGACGAACTGACCAAGCAGCGCCCGCAATAATCGCTACGCTACCCGGCATGCTGCGTCATGCATTCGCGATGCTCGTGCTGTCGATTGCGACAGCCCCCATTCTTGCTCAGGTTCATTACCACCCAGACGGTCGACCGTGGAGTCAGAAGGCTCGCACGGGGCCCGATCAAGAGGTGCCGGGTTGGTTCTACAACCTTGGTGTGACCGGCCTGCGAGTCGAACTCGTCGAGACCGCCAAAACGCACTTGGTCGTGCGCCACGTGTTCGCGGGTTCGCCAGCAGCGAAGCGTGTGCAAGTTGGCGACCACATCGTTGGCGCATTCGGCAAGAACTTCAAGGAGCCGCATCGCAATGGCTACGGCATGAAGGTGTTCGGCCCGGATGGACCTATCCTCGACTTTGCCAAGGCGCTCGAGAAGGCGCTGACGAAGAACGGCGCGGGACGACTGCCCTTGAAGATCGAACGCGGCAGCCGTGAGCTACAGGTCGCATTGAAGCTCGGCACCAAGCACGGCAGCTACAGCAAGACGTTCCCGGCAAACTGCAATAAGACCGATCGCATCCTCGAGGGGCTGCTCGAGTATTTGGTCGAGCAGCAACGTGACGACGGATCGTGGGGAAGTCCACCACACAATCTGTTCGCACCTCTCGCGCTGCTCGCCAGTGGCGAGAGCAAGTACAAGACGGCGATCGAAAAGTGCGCGCGCTTTCACGCCCGC
>JBNMND010000382.1:0-5090 GCA_051274975.1 Planctomycetota bacterium
AGGCTGAGATCGACTTCCATCGGCACGTATTGGTGGTTCAACACGAAGTTGAGCAGCGCCGGGTTCACCGGCACGGCCAGCGCCGAGTGCACTTCACCAGCAGTCGGCAACATGATGTCGATGACATCTGGCGTGACGTAGAGCGTGCAACCCGGCAACGCCTGCGGCAACACGATTGACAGCGGCAACGACGTGGTCGTCAGACCCGTCACCGCAGCGATGAAGGCAAACACCGGCATGCCGGTGCCCTTGGCGCGGAAGGCGCCACCGAGCGTCGGAGCTTCGGTCACGGTCAATACGTTGAGGCCACCACTGCCGGTGCAGCCCGGGCCGAGCGTCGTGACCGTCGGGCCGCACGCACTGGCGATGCGCGCGATGCGATTTTGGCTACTGCTACCGGCAAAGGTGAATTGACCGCAGACGATGACGTCCCCGTTCGCTGCGGTTGCGAGCGACTGCACGGTCGCGTTGGCACCCCCACCAAACGCCGACGTCCAAGTCGAACCGGTAATGCGAGCGACGCGGCTCGCGGCAGCGCCACCAGCCGAGGTGAACGCACCGCCGACCATGATGTCGCCATTCGTCGTCGCGTGCAGAGACGTCACCGAGCCAACGGTGCCGGCGCCGAGAGCGGACCAACCACCACCGGCGAAGCGGGCGACGTTGTTGGCTGGAACGCCACCAGCGGCCGCAAACGTGCCACCGACGTAGATGTCGCCAGTCGTCGTCGACACGGCGACTGCGGAGGCACTGAAGATGCCGAGTCCAGTACCCAAGCCACTCCAACTCGCACCGTTCCAGCGAGCGACGCGGTTGACTACCGCAGCACCCGAGGTCGTAAAGCTACCAACGGCAATAAGGTCCGGACCGGACACCGCCAGGTCGCGCACCGGCCCATTGAAGCCGTTGGCGAGTGCATGCCAGGAAGAGCCGTCGAAGCGTGCGATGTGGTTCGCGTTGACGCCACTGACACCGGAGAACTGACCGGCGACAACAATGTCGCCATTCGGCATTTCGATGACAGCGTTGGCCGACGGACCAAACGGGAAGAACGCGTCCAAGCCGGTGCCGAGAGCATTCCAAGCCGCTCCGTCCCAACGCGCAACGCCATTAACGGTAACACCGCCAGCCGTGGTGAACGCACCGCCGGCAACCACGTCACCGTTGGCCAGTGTCGTTAGCGCGGTGACGTCGAAGTCCATGCCTGAACCGAGCGAACTCCATGCCGTTCCATCCCAGCGCGCGATGCGAGCCGAAGCGCCGCCACCGGCGGTCGTGAATCGACCGCCGACGATCAGGTCGCCGTTACTATCAACGGTCGCACAGTTGGCGACATCGTTGAGGCCAGCACCAAAAGCCGTCGTCGGCCACGAGTAGTTGCATTGGGCTTGGAGAGAACCAACTAGCGCCAAGGCAGCAGCTACAACGGCAGTACGCGACGACAGAAGGATCGAGCGGATCATGGAGGACATGGGCGAGGCGAGAGGTGGAGAGACCGCAGGACGAGACGCTAAACAGCTTAGCCTGACGACACGAACAGCGCACGCAAACGGGATCCGCGAGGGCATCCCGGCTTCCGCTCAACGGCAAGCCACAGCAGCCCGTGCATTTGGTAGCAACCGAACTCACGAGCGGTCTAGCAAAGCCTGCCACAGCGAGCTGTTCTTCCGCGAAACAACAAGTGCCGATGCCAAGGGTGAGGCATGCCATCCGCCAGACCAGATTCGGCATGCCCACATCGCGATTCGTTGGGGCTAGACTGCCGCGCCATAATGCGCGCCTGTGCAATCACCGCTCCTGGCCGGCTCGAACTGATCGACGTTCCATCTGTGGACCTCGGGCCTCACGATGTCCGGATCCAACCGGCGGCCGTCGGCGTCTGTGGCACCGACTTCCACATCTACAGTGGCGAGTCCAACTTCCACTGCGACGAAAACGGCCGCGCAATCCCACTCGAACAGTCGCCACAGATCCTTGGCCACGAAATCAGCGGCACCGTCATCGAGCGTGGCCGCTCAGTGCATGACCTAGGGATCGGCGCACGCGTCATCATCGATCAGGGCCGCAACTGTCGTAGCGAACGACGCGAGCCGGCGTGCGAATACTGCGCGACCGGTCACTCGCACCAATGCGAGTTCTTCGAAGAGCATGGCATCACCGGCCTCGCCGGCGGCTTCGCAGAAGAGCTGGTGACGCCGGCCCTCAACGTGATTGCGATCGAGTCCGACGCGTCGTTTGCGAAGGCGGTGATGACCGAACCGATCGCTTGTGTGCTGCATTGCACCGACTTTGGCGTGCGCGCCAGTGGGCGGTATCGCTTGGATCCCAAAGCCAGTGACGCCGAACGAGTGCGAACGGCCGTCGTACTCGGCGCCGGCCCTGCGGGCTTACTGTTCGTGCAAGTGCTGCGAACGCGCTATGCATTTGACGGCCCGATCATCATCAGCGATCCCAGCGCCAAGAAGCGCGCGCTCGCCACGTCGCTCGGTGCCATCGCCGTCACGCCGGAACAACTTGAAGCCACCGTCATGGACCAGTCGAACGGCCGCCGCGCCGAGTTACTGATTGAGGCGACTGGCAGTGGCCCAGTGTTCGCGGCGATTCCGAACTTGATCCGCAAGCAAGCAACCGTGCTGCTCTACGGGGTTGGGCACGGCGGTGCCTCGCTCGAACTACTCAACCCGTTGCAGTGGCGGGAAGCCGTGCTGGTCACTTCGGTCGGTGCCAGCGGCGGCTTTGACGACGATGGTCGCCCGACGATCTACCGAGATGCACTGCGCATGCTCGAACGTGGCGAAATCCAAGTCGACGAACTGCTGACGCATCAGTATCCAGGCTTGGCCAAGATCCCCGACGCGTTCACCGGCGCCCACCAAGACAAGGACTACATCAAGGGCATCGCGGTACTGTCATGATCGACACCCCCAGCAGCAGCATTCCCGCCAGCAGCACGCCCAGCACGAGCCGTAACGTCTCGCTGTTTGCAACGTGCCTCGGCGACCAACTGAGCCCCGACGCCGTGCACGCAACCGTCACCGTGCTCGAACGGGCCGGCTGCAAGGTGACCTTCGACCCACGCCAAACATGCTGCGCCCAACCGGCGTTCAACTCCGGCTACTGGAAGGAAGCACGCGAGGTGGCACGTCACTTCCTCGACGTTTTTCAAGACGCCGAAGTGATCGTCGCACCGTCGGGTTCGTGCACCGCCATGGTGCATCGATTCGTCGACTTATTCCGCGACGATGCCGTGTTGCTGCCGCGCGCCGAAGCGATGGCACACAAGACGTTCGAACTGTCGAGCTACCTAGTTCGCGAACTCGGTGTAACCAACCTCGGCGCCCGACTTGACGCACGCGTCGGCTGGCACGACGCCTGCCACGGCCTGCGCGAACTACGCATCAAACAAGAACCGCGACAACTGCTGGCGCACGTGCAAGGCCTCGAGTTGGTCGAACTCAAAACGTGCGAATCGTGCTGCGGCTTCGGCGGCACGTTCTCCGTCAAAATGCCGGAAGTCTCGACGGCGATGCTCGACCACAAGCTCGACGAACTACAGATGACGCCGATCGACGTGCTCGCCTCCGTCGACAGTTCGTGCCTGATGCAGATCCGCGGCCGGCTAGAACGGCGGGGCTTCCCCGTTCGCACGATGCACCTGGCGGAGATCCTGGCTTCGCAATGAGTACCACGCCCAAAAACCGCAAGGCCAACGCGTTCCACGCGCAAGCCAAGGACGCACTCAACGATGCGACGCTGAAGCAAGCGCTGCGCAGCGCGACGGACACGTTCGCCGAACGACGCACTGCGGCAATCGACGCCGTGCCCAACTGGGAAGCACTGCGTGAACAAGCGCGTCTGGTCAAAGACGCAACCGTCGCGCGCCTCGACCACTACATCGAGCAGTTCGCCGACAACGCCGAGCAGGCAGGTGCCACCGTGCACTGGGCGCGCGACGGCAAGGAAGCCTGCGCCATCGTGCAGAAGATCGCCGAAGACAATGGCGCCACGCGCCTGGTCAAGTCGAAGAGCATGGCGACCGAGGAGATCCACCTAAACAAGGCGCTCGCCGAACGAGCCCTGGAGCCGGTCGAAACCGATCTCGGAGAATGGATCATCCAACTCGCAGGTGAAACCCCATCGCACATCATCGTTCCCGCGATCCACATGACTCGCGATCAGGTCGGCGAACTATTTGTCGACAAGCTCGGTATCCCGCCGAGTAACGATCCGAAGACTCTCTGCGCGCACGCTCGGGAACGACTGCGCAGCCACTTCGCCCAAGCCGATCTCGGCATCAGCGGCGTCAACTTCGGGGTCGCCGAGACCGGTTCGATCCTGATCCTCGAAAACGAGGGCAACGTGCGCATGACCACGACGATGCCGAAGGTGCACGTCGCCGTCATGGGCATCGAACGGGTGATCCCGCGGTTCGCCGACCTCGAAGTGTTCCTGCGCTTGCTGCCACGCTCCGGCACTGGCCAACACCTGACGACCTACCAGAGCATCCTGACCGGCACCGACTCCGCCCAGGACTCAGCGAACGGCCAGGGCCCGGAACAAGTGCACATCGTGCTGCTCGACAACGGCCGTTCGAAGATCGCCGTCGACGAGAAGATGCGCGAGACGCTCGCGTGCATTCGCTGTGGTGCCTGCCTCAACGCGTGCCCGGTCTACCAGACGGTTGGCGGCCATGCCTATGGCTCGGTTTACCCCGGCCCAATCGGCGCGATCCTGACGCCGCAATTGGCTGGCATGCACGAAGCCAAGCCGCTGCCGTTTGCATCGAGTCTGTGCGGCGCCTGCAAGGACGTCTGTCCCGTCAAGATCGACATCCCGAGCTTGCTCCTTGAGCTGCGACAACGCGCGGTTGAAGGCACCGATAAAGAACCCGCCGCCAAGCGCACGTTCTTGGAGAGCATGTCGTGGCGCATGTGGTCGTGGTTTGTTCGCGGGCCCAAGCGCTTCCGGTTCGCGTCGGCCATGGCACGCATCGGCCAACGCATTCCGCTCGTTCATCGCCTGGTGCCACCGATGGCCGCCTGGCATTCGACGCGCGAACTACCGCGCCTCGCAAAACGTTCGTTCCGCGA
>JBNMND010000383.1:0-5055 GCA_051274975.1 Planctomycetota bacterium
TCGCGACGAGTGCAACCCGCTGTGCGAGCAACCGAACGACCGCAACGCAGAAACGAGATGTTCTCGAAGGACTTCGATTCACGAACCCAACTCTGCCCCGCCGGAGCATTGGCAGTAGATCGAAGCGCCTGACACGGGCGCGCACGCCTCGTCAAATACTTGGCCGTTAAGCGTTAGACCAGGTCGCAACGTGATCTCACATGATGACTATCCAATGCACAAAGTCGGCAATCTGTTCCGTATCATGAGCAATGACCAGCAGCAATTGCTCGGCAACATCGCCGCGCGCCTGGGGCAGGTAGCGTCGTCCGTGCGGCTACGCATCTAGACCCAATTCGCCGAGGCGGACGCTAAGCACTCTGCAGGCGTGCAAGTAGCACCGGCGCGCCTATGATCGTTTCAATGCAAAGGGGTATTGCAACGCTGGTCTTCGCCGTCGCCGCACTCACGTGCAACGTCGCTACGGCTCAATTCAAACTCGGTCAGACCGCGAAGGAGTTCGCGTTCCACGAGATCTGGAACGACGCGCCGAAGGACTTTGCAGGCTTCCGCGGCAAGGTGGTCGTGCTCTGCATGATGCACTCCAAAGTGGATCAGTGTCGCGAGACCGTCCCGCGGCTTAACGAACTGCACAAGAAGTACGGCAAGCGCGGTCTATTGGTAGTCGGCGTCTCGAATGAGGCATCGAACACGACCAAAGACGAGTTCCTGAAGGGATTGGAAGTGAGCTTCCCGTGGATCAAGGCCAACAAGGTCGTGAAGCAATACCGCGTCAAGTTCTGGCCGACGGCGTACTGCCTCGACAGTTTTGGCGTCGTGCAAGCAGTGCCCGATACCGGCGTGCCGCTCGATATCGAAATCGAAGAACTGCTGCTGACGATTCCAAAGGGGCCGGCGATACCAAAGAGCAACAGCTACAAAAAACTGCGCACCCTGTGGCAAGCGCGGGATTACGCAGGCTTGAGCGCTTACCTCGACAAGAACCTGCAGAACCCGGATCTCAAGGAAGCCGACGGCAAGGTGATGAAGGAGCAGAAGGCGGCGCTCACCGAGCTGCAGGAGCTGGTCTCTGCGCGCATCGATACGTTGAGCACTGGACCTGACTACGGCGCGTCAGCAGGTCAGCTGGAGCGCATCGTGGCTTCGTGGCAAGGCCTCGAACCGGCGACCGCCGCACAGGCACACCTGACGCGCTTCGCCGCGGACGAGAAGATCGCGCACGAGATCGTTGCCTGGGGAGCGATGACCTCGTTGGCCAAAGGCGTGAACACGAGCAAGCCGGCCAGGCTACGCAAGTATCTGAAGAACCTCGGAGCGTTCACGAAGGACCCGAGGTATGCAGCTACCCATGCCGCGAAGCTAGCCATGACGGAATGGAACCGGCTGGGCATGCGCTGACCGACTCCGGCTGAGTTGCCCAATACTACGACCCTAGCTGGCGACCAGATGCCCCGGATGAGCCATCGGCTTCGCTCGGTCCGCGGCACCCCTTCGCATAGCCAGGAGGCGGTGAACGCACGCAACTCTGCCAGCCGTCGGGCCATGCTCTCGGCGAGAGTGCGGCAGAGTCGCTCTACGTGCAGTATGTGACCTGCAACCATCGAGCGATGATACTCCCCTCCCTCCCGAAACGGCACGAAGGGTGGTCGGCGCAACTGGTGGTCTAAACCGGGTGTAGCACGCAAATCGCGCTACTTCGCTTTGCCTTTCGAGACTTCCTTCGCGGCGGCTCCGGCCTTCTTTTTGGCGGCTTCGGCTTTGGCCTTCTTCTCGGCGGCGAGCATGCGCTTCTCGCGTTCAACGTAGAGGGCTGGTTCGATCGCGTGGAAGATGAACTCTACGGCGGTGCCTGGCTCGGGGACTTTGGTTGTCGTCCACCAGTTTTGATCGTCGCGGGCGCGTTCGTGCGACATCGTGCCGAGGTGGTTGTCCGGTGACAGGTAACAGATGCTGATCAAATTGCCTTCGAGGTCGGCGATGTAGACTTCCGGATCGTTCTTGTAGAGCTGCCCCATGCGGCCGCCGAGGTAGATCCACTCGCAGCGACCCATCGGCTCTTGCGTGCTCAGTTCGAACAGCAGGTCTTCGACGCAGTATTCGACCACCTGCTTCTCCGGCGTCGTCCAACGCACGGTCATGTAGTAGCGCTTGCCCTTTGGCGGCGTGACGATCAGCGGGTCGGCGCCGTTCTGCACTTCTTCGAGCGTCGGGGAAGGCTTCTTCTCGACGAACGTCGCGTTCCTGCCCTTCTCGAGTCCGATCATCATCAACGCGGCGTTGAGGATGCTCGGCTTGCTCTCGGTAATGAACACTGATTCGTGCTTCTTGCCGCGACGGTGAATCAGCAGGTATTCCATCGGATCCTGCGGCCGGTTGACGACCGCCGGGATGGTGACCGTGCGCGCCTTCGGGTCGAGCTTGATACCCTGCTTTTTGAAGGACGCCATGACCTCCTTCAACACCGCTTGCGGGTCTAGCTTCTTGGGTTCCTGCTTGTCGCCTTGGGCTGAGAGCGAGGTCGCCAGAATCAGACAAGACGTAATCAGGACGGGTATTAGGGATGCTTTCATCGACCGGACTCCACTGGGGTGCCACCAACTGCGGTGGAACTGAGGGTAGCAAGCGTTTCGCGATCGTGTCCCGCGAACTCTCGGACAAGGTTAGATGCAATGGTGATGGCCTGCTGGTCCCCCGCCTTCTTGGCGGCGAGCAGGCGCATTCGGTATGGGGATGCGGACAACTGAGCGACTGGATCGTCGCCACCAGCGGTATCGCGATCGCCGAGCAACCAGCGCGCCTCGCCGCGCGAAGATGGCAGACGCAACAGTTCGCGAATGGCTTGGCTGTAGAGGCGCTCGGCTTGGCCGAAGTTGCCTTCGTGCTCAGAGTGCAAGGCCTGCAGCCAAATCGCAGCGCCGTCGGAGACCGGGTCGTCGCCATCGTGGAACACCCACAGCTGGGATGTTAGGTGCCCGATCAGTCGCTGCAGTTCCGGATTGAAGGCCAACGAACGCCAGAACACCTTGAGGCGCTGGCGCGAGATGTTGCTGCAGCGTGGATCGCCTTGCAGCTCCTCGACCATCGTCGCAAAC
This sequence comes from Planctomycetota bacterium, assembly GCA_051274975.1. Classification (GTDB taxonomy): domain Bacteria; phylum Planctomycetota; class UBA1135; order UBA1135; family UBA2386. Next base: position 3,093 of record JBNMND010000383.1, read on the forward strand.
ACCTGCTCGACGATCACCGGGTCGGCAGTGCGCAAGCGGCTGCCGATCGCAGAGATCAGCGGGAAGCCAACCGTGCCGTCCGGCCAGCGCTTGATGCGGCGCTGTTCGCCCTCGGCATCTTCGAGCGGCATCTTCAGCACCATCTCAGCGCAGAGCGTCAAGTCGGACACGTGCAGTGGCTCGGCCATGCTATTGAGTGCTTCGTAGGGCAACGAAGAGAGCTTGTCCGGCAACGCGCCCTTGGCCATCGCATCGCGCAACTGTGCGAGCAACGGTTCGCGCTTCTGGCCAGTGACCAGCAATCGCATCGCAACCTCGAGCAGTTCTTCGACGGCTTCGACTTCAGGCGGCTGCGACCACAACAGCCACAGACGTTCGCCAATGGCATCGGGCTGCACGGCAACCACCCACTCAAGCAACTCGGAGGCGACATCGGGGTCGCCTGCAACCAACGCCGCGTCAAACAGTGACTGCACCTGAACGTCGCTGAGCTTGGTGGCGTATTGACGACACTTACGAACGAAGTTCGAATCACGATTCGGCGCGTTCTTGACTAGCGTGTCGAGTTCGCGCCGGTCTCCCTGCGACACTAGCAACAGACGCAACACATCGAGTTTGCACTGTCGCAACATCTCAGCCGCATCGCTATCCGGTGCCTTCTGGTTGGCCTCTGACTGCAGCTCCGTCAGGATGATCTCGTAGACGAACGGCTCGGTGCGGCGACCGAGGCGGTTGAGCAAGTCGCGCCACGCGACGCTGTTGATTACGAGCGGCCAGACAACCTTGAGCGACTGGGCGTTGCCACCTTGCACAAGCGCCGTCACGGCATACAGCGGCGTGTGGCTATCGGCGGCACCCAAGCCATCGAGGATGTCGAGCAACTGCTTCTGCACGACCTCTTCAAGCTGTGGGCGCAGGACCAATGCGCGCGACATTGCCAACGCGACGTCGGGCGAATGTACCAGCCAATCAACCACGTAGCTGGCCGGCAGCTTGGTTGACGCCATGATAATGATGCGAGAGAGTTCGATAACCGATTCGTCATCGATGGCGAGCTCTAGAACCGTCTCGTCAATCGCTTGCGCCAACAAAAGAACTTCGAAGGCGATGCCACGTTCCTCGATGGACTCGCCATCGCGAAGCACAGCGACGACTCGGTCGATGCGCTCCTGACTGGTCAGCAGCTTGCTCGCAAACCCGAGCAACAACGGATCGAGTGGCACGCGGCCATCCAACGCGGCGGCCACCCGCTCCTGCACGAGCTTCGGCCGCACCTCAAACACATAACGCATCAGGCCACGCGCGGTCGCTTGGGGCAGTGACACCGCTAGGCCGATCAGGCTCTTGATGCCTCGCGCCGACAATCGATCGAGCAACGGCCCCGCGTCGGCAACGGTTATGTCGCCCTGCATCAATCCCTGGTGCAGACGACCAAGCATTCCATCGGCAACTTTCTTGGGCAGCAAGGGCGCGGCGAAGTAGGCGCCATCGTCGACTTGCTTATTGCGCAGCGCTTCCAACAACACCAGCGCCTCGGGCTTGCCCAACGGTTTACCGAGCGCAGCGAACGCCAACAATCGATGGTTCAGCGAGCGATTCGGCCGTGCCACAGATTGCTCTCGAACCCACTGCTCAGCAGCGGGCCGCGGCGCGCGCGCCAGTTCTTCGAGGAAGCGGTACGCAGCCTTTGGGTTGGCCGTGAGATAGGTAAAGAAGTCCTGCGACAACTCGGCCCATTGATGACGGACGATGGCAGCCACCGTGCGCGCGACCGATTCATTGCTACCGGCGAGTTTGGCGACGGCCTCGAGCGGTGTCAGCTTGCCGAGATCCTGTGCCCTACAAATCGCGCGACACAGCGCATCGTTGTCAGGTTGTTCTTCGGGCTCGTCTTGCCCGACTACGGGAAGCACGAGTAACAAGAGCGCCGCCAACGTGTTGGTTGTCTTCATCGCAACTCCTG
>JBNMND010000384.1:0-5051 GCA_051274975.1 Planctomycetota bacterium
CGAACGCGATCGAAGCTCGTGGTGTCGCGATTGACCAGGCACGCGAGAACCAGCGAACGCAGTGGCGCCTCGGCATACTGCCAACCGATGCGTTGCAGCACGCGTTCAGCATGCGTTGCGTAGATCATCTTGTGGCCGATAAACGCGTAGCAGCGAACCGCAAACGGCCGGAACAGTTCGAAGAACTCCACGCGGCTCACGTGTGGCAGCAGTTGCACAACTGCGTGCTCGGCGCGTTTCGCATCAAATGCCGTCATCGCCGCGGCGAACTCTCTCTTTGCCGCCGCGCCCGTCAAGGTCCGGTCGACCGCGATCGGTTGCATGCGATAGTTGTTGTTCTCGCGAATGTCGCGGGCCTGCGAAGCCTTGAAGTCTTGCAGGTTGAACAATGCGAGGTGCCAGGCATCGCGCGGCGCCGCGGCCGCGTCTGCGAGTTGGAAGGTCGACTCGACCATCATCACCGTGTGCAGAATGCCGTGCGGTCGTGGCCGGATGTCGCGCGCACCGGCAAGGAAGACGGCGGCCAGTAGTTCCTGCCATGACGCGCCTTGTGCGATCTGCTCGGCCGCGAAGGTCAGCGTCTTGTCGGCGGGTACGTCGCGGACGCGCGCAGCGAACTGCTCGAGGTCTTCCGGCGTTCGCAGCCACATGTCAGCCGCGTACAATTGCGAGCCGCCAACCAGGCCTGCCGTCGTCGCACCCAGTCGCCAGATGGCTTGCCTTCGATTGATGTCTTGCGCCACGCGGCCATCGTATCGCTTCGCATCGCACGATGGCGTTGCAAGACTCCCGGGCGCTTCGTGTTATCGGCGTCGCGCGACGAACAAGCTGCCGACGATCATCACCATGCCGAGCCAGCTCCAGAGTCCCGGCATCGTGCCGAAGATCACCGCGCCGAATACCGTGGCAAACGCGACCTGCAGGTAGCCGACCGAGATTGCGCGGCCGGCGGGTTCGCGAATCAGGCCGTTGGTCAGCGCCATCTGCGCGATTTGCGTGGCGACGCCGACGCCGGCCAGCAATGCCCAGCCGTAGGCGTCTGGCCAGACCCAATTGTTGATCGCGAACGGCAGGCTGATCGGCACGGTCACGATTGGAAAGTAGAACACGACCAGTTGCGGCGGTTCGGTCTTGCCGAGGCGTCGCACGGCAACGTAGGCAAGCGAGGCGAACAGCGCGCCGCAGACTCCGACGAGCACATACGGCCACGCGATCTCCGACTCGCTGCCGGACGCGGCGAGCAACGAGGCGGGTTGTGCGATCATCACGACGCCGCTGAACGCGAGTGCCATGCCGAGCAGAATGCGCGTCTCAAGCTTCTCGCCGATCCAGATTGCGGCAACGACCGCGGTCAGCACCGGGGAGATCTGATGCAGCACGGTGGCTTCGGCGAGCGGTAGATGGTTGACGGCGGCGTAGAAACACATCAGTCCGCCAGAGCCATAGAGACCACGCAGCAACAGCAAGCGCGTCTTGTTGCCAAACGGTCGGATGCGGGCGTGCCGTAGCGCGATCGAGCTGAGCGCTAGCGTCACGAGGGCGCGCGCGAACACGATCTGCATCGTTGGCAACCCTTGCTCGCCGGCCAATTTGACCAGCAAGGCCATCACCGCGAACCAGAACGCGGCTTGGATCATGTAGCCCAAGCCACCGCCAGACGGCTGCGTGAATGGGGTGGTGGGTGACGAGCTTCCGGATGGTGAATTGCCGGGTGCCAAACTCAACGGCCCAGCAACTGCTTGGTGGGCAAGTCCATCGCTTGGCAGAAGCCGAGCGCCCGCGTGCCCGAAACCGCACTGATTGGTTGTAGGCCGTCAGGTGTGAAGCACGTGATGATCGTGCCGCCTTCGGGCAGCAGGATCTGCACTAAATTGGCCGCCGCTTTGCCCAGCGATGCTGGCGAACACCCGATCACGCAGGTGCCATGATCTCGCATCAGCGGGTCGAGCACGATGACCGGCACGGCGCCATCGGGTGCCTTCGCGGCCGTGGCGAGCACGGCTCGCGTCTGGCTTGGATCGCTGGTCGCCAGCAGCAGAACCCTGCAACCCTGCGTGATCATCAACTGCGCTTGTTGGACGAGGTCACCCGTCTCCGTGCCCGTGGTGACCACTAGTTGTAGTTGCGGATACCGTGCGGCCGCGACGTTGGCATCGCGACGGATGCGCTGTTGGCCGCTGTTGGTTGCGTCTGATTGCAGTATGCCGACTTTATGCACCTCGTCCGTTTCCGGCTTGGTCGTCAGCAACTTGCCGTGTTCGATGCGCGTGATCTGCAAGAACGCATCGCCAGGTCCGGCCTGTAACGTGCCGCCTGCGGCGCGGTTGGCTGGTGTGATCGTGCGCGATCCGACCTCGATACGCGTGGTCGGGAGTGCGACGCCGTTGCAGGCGAGCAGCGCGAAGTCAATGGCCGCCGCGGCGCCCGAGTTTGCGACGATCACTGCGTCGGCGAGGTCTTCTTTGCCGCCGGGCGTGTCCCCGATCACGATGACGAACGGGCGCGTGGTGCGTTTGGCGGCGTTGGTCGCCGCGATCACTTCCCGATTGTTCGACTCGAACGCGACGATCAGTGTCGTGTCGGCCTCGTTGGTGACGGTCTCGGTCAGCGTGGCCGGGGAGCACCGGGCAGCAACCTGGAACTTGCCCGTCGAATCCTTCGCCAGCGGTCCGTTGCCGCAGGCGGTGATCAACAGGCAAAGAAGCGGTGCCAGGCTGCGGGTCAACATCGAGAACGATGATGGCCCTGCGGCTGGTTTCGCGCCAGCACAGCTTGGTGGAGCTTAGCTCGCGAAGAACTCGACAAACGCGTCGGCCACCTGATCCGCCGACAGCTTGCTCGGTCGCAGCTCGCGGGTGATCTCGCCGTATTCCTGTTCTGATGGCACACCGAAGTAGAGCTCGGGAATCGGTGTTGTCGGTGGATCTGCCTGCCACGACGCGCCGTCGTGCTCGGGCTCGAGTGCTGCGAGTCTCTGGGCCAGTGGTCGGAGGTCACGCCGCGGCGGTGCCTGGAACGTGACCAGGTCGAACCAGCTTTCGGTGCGGTCGTGGTAGCGGAAGTAGGTTTCGCCTTGCTCCTGTTGCACGTGCAGCACGCGGTAGGCGCGCGCGAGCGTGTTGAGCGTCATGCGATTGCGCGGGCCTTGGCTATGCATCGACGAGAACCCGAGCACAGGGTGCTGGCGCAGTTCGATGGCGCCGCGCAGGCCAGCGTCGATCTCGCCTTGTATGAGCACCATCTCTTCTTCGTAGAGAGCCTTGTAGCTGCCGATGTGTGCCAGCAACGATTCGCCGCGTTCCATCAACCACTGGTAGCGACGCAGTGAAAGTTCGTCGTCGTTGGTCGCGCGGAGTAACGCACCGCGCACCGGCGAGTCTTCATCGCCGAGCCGTGTGACGATGCGGTCCATGGCGAAGCCACGCCAGGTTGTCCAGCAGCCGAAGTCACCGGTGGCCGCGGCAGTCAGCAGCAGTTCTTCATGGCGGAATGCGACGTCGGGTTGCAGAACGGCGAGTAAGGCGCCGAAGCCATCGGTGTCGTAGTGGTCGTTGACGACGTAGCGAGCGTCCCCGAGGAACGCGTCGCGCTCGGCTTCCGGGGCTCGGGCGAAGCGCAGCGCGATGCCGGTGCTGAGGTCCGCCCGCCATTGCGGCGGGGTGCGGTTGCCGGGCCAGTGCGACAGGTTCGGTCCAGAGGGCGTCATGCCGTCGACCGACAGGTGGGGTTCGGGAGCGCCAAGCGAACCGGCGTATGCCAGTTCGAGCCTTGGCATGGGGCCCTTATCGGTACTGGAATACAACATCGCCTGAGTGGCTTGGCTTAGGGAACAGTCGGTCTTAATCGTCGTAGTAGCGAGCCGGTTGTTGGCATCCCGCTCCTTTGGGGGCGGGGCGCCACGCGACCGCTTCGACCCGAGAGAGCGAAGAGTGGCTTCGGCCGGCGGGGTGTGAGCCCGCCGGCCGATTTTTCTATCCGCCCGGACCATCCGCCGCCATCGCCGGGTTGGGCATCCTCCCCAGAGAAGATGCTTGCAAAGCTCTGTTTGGTGGCTAGATTCCTCGGCCCCCAAGGCGTGGGGACGTAGCTCAATTGGTTAGAGTACCAGACTGTCGATCTGGAAGTTGCGGGTTCGATTCCCGTCGTCCTCGCCATAACGGCCCTCACTGCTCTTTGAGCAGTGAGGGTTGTTTCATTTCTAGAGGGCGCTTCCGGAGACGTATCCGCACGGGGGCTATTTGCCGGGTTTACGGCTGCCAACAAGGTCGATCAGCTCCGTAGCCAACGAGAAGCCGGTGTGTTCCAGGCCCTTGAGTCGCTGGCCGCCATAGAGAACGACATGGGGCGTGGCCCAGATCGCGCGGCAGGGGCTTCGGCCTTCAGGTAGATCGGGCAGCCGGCGCCAGCCGTTCCAGGGGCTGCCAGGCCCAGACTTCTTTCTTTGCTGCCGCCGTCGAAATCAGGCGGCAACCGAGCATGAGAATTTTCCTGCCAGTCCAAACGGGGCATGCCGCGAACGAGCCGGTGGTCCGTTCTTGGCCGAGATCGTGCGCCACGTGTTGGTTGCCGGGTAGAACCGGGCTGGGCGGTCGACTAGCGGCGGCGCTTCTTGGTCTTTCGCTTCTTGATGCGCTTTGCGTCGGCGACGTCGCCTGCGCTTTCGAGTTTGCTCATCGTCATCTTCAGGAGTGCCGCCTGGCTTCGCAGCGCTGGTTCTTGGTCGGATCGGCCGACTCGCTCGCTGGTGCCGTCGGGCAGGATTCTATGCGACTTGACGTTGTCGTTGAGTGCCATCCCCAATACTTCGTCGATGACGCGTTGCCGCAACTGATCGTCGAGAATTGGCGTGGCCACTTCAACGCGGCGGTCGAGGTTGCGGATCATCCAGTCGGCGGACGACAGGAAGACCTCCGGGTCGCCACCGTTTTCGAAGTAGTAGATGCGGCTGTGTTCGAGGAAGCGATCGACGATGGCAGTGACGGTGATGTTCTCGCTGAGGCCGGGAACACCAGGTCGTAGACAGCAAGCGCTGCGGACGCACAGGTCGATTT
>JBNMND010000385.1:0-5037 GCA_051274975.1 Planctomycetota bacterium
CTTTGGTGGGCCTACCTGGTGCGACACGTGCGTGGCTGGCGGCTTGTCGTTCTGTGCCCCAGACTCCTAGACTGACACCGGCGATCGCCGACACCGTGCCACCAACCACGGTGCAATCTGGTCCAAAGGCAGCTCGCGCGAAACAGCGCCAGCTTCCTTGGCAGCGCGAGGCATGCCATAGATCGTGCACGTGGCTTCATCTTGACCAATCGTTGCCCAGCCCAGGTCACGCAACGCCTTCATGCGAGCCGAACCATCGCGGCCCATGCCGGTCATGATGATGGCAACACCGGGGTCGTCGAGCTTGGCACACGACTCGAACAAGACTTCGACCGAAGGACAATGGCCACGAATTGGGGCGCGGTCATCCAACACAGAATATAGGTTGCTGCCGCGTTGCACCGCTCGCACGTGGCGGTCGCCTGGCGCAATGTAGGCGACACCTTCCTGCAGCCTCTCATTGTCACAACAACAACGCACGTCGTAGCCGGATTGGTCGCGCAGCCGCTGCACCAGATCTTCGACGTACGCCGGCGGAATGTGCTGCACAATGACCAGCGGCGGTAGCGGTTCACGCGCCACACTCAAGCCATCAAAGAGCACTCGCAAGCTCGACGGGCCGCCAGTCGAGATGCCCAACGCGAGTAGACTTGGCGCCGCGCGCCGCGTGTTGCGCGGCGGCGCGCTCACCGGCTCGGGAGGCAACGTAACCGGCGCAAAGACATCGATCTGCTTCTGCCGGCCATCCGCAATCTCCCGCAGCACCCCACTCATCTTGGCGGACCACGCCAACAAGCTGCGAACATCCTTGCTGTCCGGCACCTCGATCACTTCCGCAACTGCCCCCACTACTGGCTGCAGCTCAGCCCCGGGCTCGTACAACAGAATGATCGGCCGCGGCAACGCATTAAGGTCGACCTCAAGCGGCCAGCGCAACAACGTGGCAACGACCGGTGGCTGCGTTGCTGGATCGAACTCATGCAGAGCAATCGCATCGAAGCCTGCCGCATGCAGCCATTCGGTAAGCATGCTCGCCTGATCGGGATCAGCTGCCACCAAAACGTTCGCGCGGGAACCAATGGTCATGGCGTCACCACATCCTTGACCAGTTTGCGCCACTGCTTGTCGCCGAACTCTCCGCCGCGAAGCATGCGAACCTGAATCCGCCCGTTCGCTGGGTCGACAAACAGCACGCAACCACCATCGGCCGGACCTTGGACGTGGCCACCGAACACCATGCCTAGTTTGTAGGTAGCCTCCTTGATGGCTTCGGCGTTACGTAGACCGATGTCGCCGCTCATGCCAGACGACATCGAGCCACCACCGGCCATGCGCACGATCAGCTGCTTGGGTTCGGCGCCATTTTGCAAGGCCAGGTCACGCGCCATGGGCGCGGCTTGGTTCGCGAAGTAGCCGGGGCCCATGCCCACCCCGGCGCCATCAGGACGCACTATGTGTGCCAGCACGGCGACGTGATGTTTGAGATCTTGCACAATCATCCCAACACAGGACCCCAACAGCGTGCTGACAATCTTCGGGGGATGCACGACGGCAATCCCTCCGATCGGAACCTGGACGACACGTTCGTCATGGGCAGTCATAGCCTTGTATGTTTGCTTGGTGCCTACACAGGGGCGGGCGTCGCATCGACAACCGTTTCATCCGGAGTTGTAGCGTTGTCGCGACCATCCTTGTCAGGCCGCGGCGAACGCTGCCGGCTCATCGCGAAGTCGGCGAAACCAGACGGATCGAGGATCAAGGTCACCTTGCCGTCGCCACGAATGGCCATGCCAGCAAGTCCAGGCACCGAGGTCAGCTCGGGGCACAGAGGCTTGATGACGAGGTCTTCCTTGCCGACCAACCGATCGACTCCAAGGGCGATCTCGTTCCCTGAGTAACCAAACACAATGGCGTGCGCGGGCTTGGACTTCGCCTTGCTGGCCAGCACCCCATGCGCGAACCGATAGGTTTCTGGCAACAACACGAAGGGCATCGGTTGGTCGCGCACGATGACCACCGGCTTGGTTTGCACGGTGTGCACGCGGTCCTCGGTCAGCTCGACAATCTCGCGCACTTCCGTCAACGGCAGTGCGAACATCGTGTCGCCGACTTCGATTAGCAAACTGGCCAAGATCGACATGCTCGGCGGCAGTTGGATCGTGAAGCACGTGCCAACGCCAACCTCAGATTCGAGTTCAATGCTGCCGCGCAAACCCTTGATCGTTGCGGCCACAATGTCCATGCCCATACCGCGGCCAGACACTTCGGTCACTTCGGCAGCCGTCGAGAATCCAGCGGCAAAGATCTGCCGCTGCGCTTCTCTGGGCGACATGGCGGCGGCCTCTTCCGGAGTCATCAGCCCCATCTCCGCGACCTTCTTCGCCATGCGAACAGGATCAATGCCGCGGCCGTCATCGCGAATCTCGATCACGACAGAACTGCCACGCTGGAAACTCTTGACGCTCAGGCAACCACGCTCGGACTTGCCGCATGCCTTGCGTTCCTCGGCGGTTTCAATGCCATGGTCAATGGAGTTGCGCAGCATGTGCACGAGCGGGTTGATCAACTCGTCGGCAACGCGCTTGTCAATTTGGGTGTCGCCGCCAGTGACTTCAAAGTCGACCGACTTGCTAACCGTCTCGGCGGTATCGCGAGCGACACGCTGCAAACGGCGGAACACACTGTCGAGCGGTACCATGCGCAATTGCAGCACGGCCTCGTGGATGCCGCCGACTACGCTATCGAGGTCGTAGGCAACATCGTCAAGGTCACGCATCACGCGACCGACACCATGCAGGTCTTGCCAGTGTGAGTTGAAGCGCTGCATCTGCTCGCTCATGCGATCGACGAGCGCCGGCAAGCGGCGCATATCTTGCGACTGCGCCTGCGCCATCGCGCGCAACTCATCCATGCTGCCTTGCGCCTCGCGCCAGGCGAGTCCCATTTCATCGAGGCGCTGCAGCGGCCGCAACAATTGCGTCACCAGCTGGAAGCGCGAGCGAGCAACGACCAATTCGCCGGTTAAGTTAACCATGCAGTCGAGTCGTTCCATGCGCACGCGCACGGTCTCGTTGGCATCGCTCTGCGCCATCACGCCTCCAGTTTTTGGCGGCGCCTCGTCGCTCACAGTCGCCCTGGGCTGGCTCGCCGCCGCCACTGGCTGTGCTGAACCAATACCGGTGCACAGACGCTGCAACTCCTCAATGAGTAACTGCGGCGCGGCACCTTCCTGGCCACCTGCTGCGATCTCAGCAGTCAGGCTGGTCAGGGTGTCGATGGCATCAAATAGTGCTCGAACAATCGCCTGCGTCGGTGCCAAGGTTCCCTCACGAACCTTGCTAAGCAGGCTCTCCATGTGATGGGTCACCGCACTGGTCGTCTCAAAGCCAAAGCACGCGGACAGTCCCTTGAGCGAGTGAGCGCTTCGGAACATGTCGTTGGCGCGATCGTCCGGCCAACCACCTTCGAGATCAGCCATCTCCAACAATATGGTGTTTAGCTGCTCAAGGTAGTCGTGGGCTTCCCCGAGGTAGTCAGCGATCAGATCTTCATTGCCGTTGGCAGTCATGCAGTTCCCCTTCCCAGTTGCACGAGGCCGGCTATGCGCCGACCTCGTAAGTTGTCACGATCAGATCGTGAAGCGACGCACAAGTTCCTTCAGAGCGACCGCCTGAGCGGACAGTTCTTCTGCGGAGGCAGCCATGTCGGTGGCGTTACCCGAGTTATTCTCGGTCAACTTCGCGACGTTCTGAATCGCGCGGCCAACTTCTCCAGCTGTGGCCGATTGCTCGTCAGTCGCACTTGCGATCTGCGAGATCGACTCGGCCGTGCTAGTCACGCCCTCGATGATCTGCTTCAGCGCCTGACCTGTCTCCTCGGACAGCTTGGTGCCTTCGACGACCCGTTGCGTCGACTCGCGGATCAAGCCCGTGATCTGCTTAGCCGCTTCGCTACTGCGTTCCGCCAACTTGCGGACTTCGTCAGCAACAACTGCAAAGCCGAGACCGTGCTCGCCAGCGCGCGCAGCTTCGATCGCCGCGTTCAAGGCCAACAGGTTGGTCTGGCTCGCGATCTCACTGATCACCTGGATGATCTCGCTGATCTGCTCACTTGAGCGGTTGATCTCCTTCATCGCCGTGATCGAGCGATCGACCGCTTCACCGCCAGCGCCGGCACGGCGACTGGTTTCGTCAGCAATCGAGTTCGCATCCGACGCGTTCTGAGCAATCATGCGAATGCTCTCGGTCAGCTGGTCGACCGAAGCGGTCATCTCTTCCACCGTCGCAGCGTTCGTCTGCGAAGCTTCCGACAGACTGCTCGAAGCGTTCGAGATCGTGCCAGCACTTGCGCTGAACTGCTCGGCGCCTTCCTTAATCTGCACGATGATGGAGCGCAGGTCGGTGATCATGCGGCGCAAGCCACCACCGAGTTGACCAATCGGGTCTTCCCCGTCGACGGTGTGTTCCGCCGTAAGGTCACCCTTTGCAGCCTCCTCGACCACGTGCAACAGCGAATCAACCTTCTGGCGCAAGTCGTCGGCAGACTTGGAATCGGACTCCGCACGCGCGATGGTGTCCGCCTCATGCTGCTTCTGCGCGGTGATGTCCGTCGCAAACTTCACGACCTTGACCGGCTTGCCGCTCTCGTCAGTGATCGGGAAGTAGGTAGCGTTGATCCAGAGTTCGCCCCCGCCCTTGCAAATGCGCAGGTAGTCACCAGAGTCTGGCTCACCCCGATTGAGCTTCGCCCAGAACTCACGGTATTCTGACGAAGCGGCGTATTCAGGCGCAACGAACACCCGGTGGTGCTTGCCTTGAATCTCGCCAAGTGAGTAACCGAGCGCCGAACAGAAATTGCCGTTGGCTGTCACGACATTGCCTGCGAGATCAAACTCGATGACGGCTTGCTGCTGGCTAACCGCTTCTACGAGCTTGCCGGATTCGTTCGCCTTCACGGCGCGTTGTTTCTCCGCCGTGATGTCCGTCGCAAACTTCACGACCTTGACCGGCTTGCCGCTCTCGTCAGTGATCGGGAAGT
>JBNMND010000386.1:0-4990 GCA_051274975.1 Planctomycetota bacterium
AGGTCGGGCATCGCGTGGCGAAGACAACTTTCGGGCATAGGGCATTCAAACAGCGGCTCGGACCACCCGGACCCCACTCAGGCACAATCGCACCCCGCGATCACCCCGTCAACCGACCTGTTTCCCCGCCAGCCACCAGTCCTGGATCGTTACCCAAGGCGGCAGCTCGTCCGTGTCCTCGACGACAACGCTAAGGAGATCCATGTCGCGCAGCAGACGCACCATGCCATCGCGGAGGTAGCTTCCCCGCCCAGCCGCAGGCTTGCCGTCGCGATCCCAAATTGGGTTGGCAAGCCGCATCGTTGGCTTCGCGAATTGAAGTAGCACCCGGTCAGCCATGAACCTTGCCCTTCTGGTTGCTCCAGCCGCCCCACAGCACCGAACGTCCGGTACCGCCGCAGGCATGTGACCGCTATATCGACATCTCCGCGGCGCTTGAGTGGTAAGCGGGAAGGAGAAGGAGGTTGTGGGCAGCGAGTGACAGATGGTCCTGTTGGTAGTCAATCAGTTACTTCTGTGCCTGGCACCGTACGGGGTGGCTGCAGTTGCCATGATGGTCAGCTCCCGGCACTCCCCATCCGGAAAGATGAGTCGGTATTGGGCGCCCGGTATGCAGTAGCGCATGTCCACCATGCTCTTCGCTGACAGTACCTGGCTTGGAGGATGGCACTGGAAGGGTCGGGAACGGCTAAGGCATCGCAGTTGCACGCGAGTGCCTGCAGGCAGATCCTGCTTGTAAAGATCGTGAATCGGTACGTGTCGTGTCTCGGCGGGGCTGCGCGCTTGTAGCGTCAGGCCACGCACGCTGGATCCCCGGTCACCTGTCTCATATTCCAGGTATGCGATACCGTGCTTTGCCGGAAACGCCCAAATGGCGATGTGGTCGGAGAAGCTGATGGGGACACGGAATCGGCCGAAGCGATCCGTTCTCACCCTGCGATGAATCAGGCCAGTGGTGCTGCGCGATCCAATCTGCCGCACTAGGGCGATGGCAGAGCACCCGGGCTCAGCCGAGTCGTGGGAGACACACTTGGTTGGATCGAACGTGGATAACGCTGCTGCGACCACGACGGTGTCGGCAATTGCATTGCCATTGGAATCGACGAGCCGACCAGTCACTACCGGTTTGGGGGTTAGCGCAACCTGCACCGTGGTCACTTGACCTGAACGCAGAGTGAGTCGTCGGTGCTGGGGGACAAGTTCTTCAAGCTGTGACCCGTCCGATGGTAGAGCAGTTTTGCCACGGCCGAACACGCTAAGGAACACTGCGCCATCCGCCATGGAGTAGACGATGGTGTGCGACTCATTGGTCTGACTCAGCTTGAAGTTTTGCGACACGCGCCGGTGATCTCGCTCTACGCCTAGCTCATCAAGATGACGCTCGATGATGCCGGGCTGATCCTTCGCAAGCTGAAGTTGACGAACCGTGCTCGCGGGCAGGCCCAACTGATCAAGTTCACGCACCGGACGACACGAGATGACGCCTTCCGCCTGCTCCAGCAAGGGTTGGAACTCGACTCGTATCCCGGACCAAATCGGCAGCGTAACAACTTCCTCTTCACCGCCCGTAGCAGTCAGTGTGCGCTGAAACGATTTGCCACCATGCTCGGCGCTCGTTACCAGTCGCACTCGAGCGCCGGAGGCCAGTCCGTTGGTTTGCACGCAGAGTCGGCCACGCTCGTCACTGACTGCGGTGAATGCGTCAGCGATCAATTGAACTCCGGCGAGCGGACACTTCGTCAACTTGTCAACCAGAACGACTTGCCGTATCTGCGCATGAACCCGTTTTCGTTCATGGTGATCGCCGACTGCCGAAGCGGCGTCGCTCGCGGGAGCCCGGCGCGACGCCTGGCTTGGTTCCATGCCAATTGGCAAGCCTGCTGGCTCCTGCAGAACCAAGCAAAGTGCGGCGGCGACCGTGGCTAGATTAGCTATTGCTAACGTGACGTGTGACTTGCTCATCAGTAGGACTCGTTCGTGCTGCGGGCACCCGGTGCGGCGCTCTTGAGTAGGCGGGCGGCTGCCCGCCCAATCGTGCGAATGACTGCCCGTTACCTACTGCCCGTTGGAGCCGTCGGCACCACCAGTGTTGGTGCCACTGCCCACCGCCCAACCGCCACTGCCCTTGGTCCCGGGGACGGTGTTGGCACCGTTGCTGTTGCCACCGTTGCCGCCGGCACCACCCTGTGCAGAGGCTTCCGGCGCAACTGCGTTGGCGTTGCCACCTCCGCCTCCGTCGCCGGCAACCGGCTTTGTCGCTGGAGACCCAGAGAGGCCAAGCCTGTTGAGGATGCGCCCGAGGATTGAGCCGACAGCGACCACGTTGGTGGCTGTCGCGAAGCAGTTCGCTGGCAAGTTGTAGTTGTGGCCGCACTGGCCGCCATTGCCTCCTGCGCCACCAATGGCGGCTCCAACGGAACCAAAGCCAGTTAGCGTAACGGATGCGTTGCCGCCGATTCCTCCCTTGCCGCCATCGCCAGCGCGCCCAACCATGTTCCCGTAGGTGATTGGCACAATGTGGAGGCCGGCGTCGCCTCCCTTGCCACCAGTGCCACCGGCTCCGCCAGTCACCATGACTTCGACATGGGGGTCAGCAGAATAGAACACAAGCGTCTCGCCATCGCCGCCATCGGTCCCCTTCTGTCCTGCTAACGCAGACCAGGAGGCTTGCGAGCTGTCGCCCGGCTGGCCGTCGACTCCAGGGTCGCCTGCCATACCGCTAAACTGTTGGGCGGCAGCATTCGTGGAGAAGGCAAGGAAGAGGGCGATGACGGGCATCACGCGCACGTGCAGAGAGATGGTCATGGTTAGTTGGGTTCTATGGTGTCCGTCAACATCGGAATGATGTCGATGCCGCAAGCCTTAGCTGCCACAGTGCCGAAGCAATTGGAGCCCATATCTGAAGAGGGGGCCAAGGCGTGGGCTTGCATGGATGCGCTAGGACCAAGCGCCACGTGGCGTCACACGGATTCTCCGAGAAGGCAAGGGCTCGGAGCTGGCTGACCAAACGTGGCATGCACGCGGATCGCATTTCAGCGACGACAAGGTTTTCGCACTCGTTGCGCTGCAAGTCAGCAGCCGTTCGTTGGCCAGGCATTGCGCGACGGCTCCCGCTCCGCGAACAGGCCTTCCCTCGTCGTGGCCTCATGACCGCCGCTTGATAACCAAGCGCGCACACCTGCGCACACTCGACCGCCGAAGCAGGCAGTCGGCGTCGCTTGATGAAAGTGAGAATGTCGCGTGACGTGCATCCAAAGATGCGCCTAGTCGTCGGGCGACGATTCGCTCGCCTCTCTTTCTCACACACAAAGGAAAAATCGAATGAACCTCTCTAATTACGCGTCGGCACTCCTCATTGCACAAGCATGCCTCGCGACTGCTATCGGGCAAACGCAGATCAACCCGCAGCCCGCACCGAAGGCGAAGTTTAAGATCTCCGAAGTCAGTGCGGGCCCTGCGCACTGCTACATCGAAGTCACGAACACCGGCACGCGAGCCGGTCGACTTGCGAACGTCGAACTTGTCACGAGCGCAGGCGCGTTCCCATTGGCCAACATCGACACGTATCTGAAGCCAGGCGAATACCTGATGCTCGCGAGGTCGATTACTGCCGAAGTGGGCATCTCCGATGAGCCCGCAGTCAAGGCGCAGATCGTCGACACCCCGATCCTGAATGCGATTCAGGACACGGTCCTGCTGCGACGCAATGGCACGATCCTGGACGCAATGGCCTACGGCCGGGCCCCGGACACCTCCGCGAACTATGCCTCGGCGGTAGCTGGCGGTCAGTTCATCAACGGCCAGTTCGTCAACATCGGTGCCGTCTACGGCGAAGCATCGATGGGGCGCGATGAGAACAACAGCGACACCAACAGCCTCGCGACAGATTGGTCCACAGGCGGCGGCTCGGATGCGCAAATTGGCAGCCCGCTCGAGAAGAACTGCGCGATCTTTGCGGGTGAGTACTTCGGGATGAAGGCGACCCAGGACGTCGTCAATCAGACCCTATGCAACAACTACTACCTCTTCGATATCCACCTCGGGAGCTATAGCAATTTCCAGGTTACGTCGACGGGCGACACGCCGGAATACGAGAAGACGATGCAGGCGACTCACTCGTTCCAGTGCAGCAGTGCAGACTTTGGATCGAACTTCACTCTGAGTGGCCCGCTCGTGTTCGACTACACGGACCTCGGCGGCAACTCGTTTGGGGTCACGATCACGGGCACCCTGACGGCTCCCGCCATCGGTTTGACGGTGGCCATCGATTCCACCGAAACCATTAGTCCCAGCGGTTCGACGAGCGACATCGATGTCGTGGTCACCGGGTGGGGGCAAAGCTTCCCATGGAGCGGCCAGTCGTCACTGTCGTTCACTGGCTTGCGGGGTGCGTGCACCATCGCCAACACTCGCACTAGCGCCGGCGAGTTCAATATTGCGCGAACGACAAGCGCTTCATCGCAGATCCTGTGGAGCCTCAGCCAAGGCGAAGTGAGTTCCATCCAGAACACCGCTGCGATCAGCCGCGACTGGCCGGCCGCCGGCCGCTCGATCAGCTGGGGCGGTCCCATTGCCCCGTTCACGACGGAAACGATCAACTACGTGAGCACGACATCCTTCGCCAACAACGGCGACGGCATCGACATGCAGATCGCCGGCTTCGTCGCCGACTACGGTTCGCAGTTCCCGGTCTCAAATTGGAACAACGCATCGTTCAGCCTGCTTCGTGACCCCGCCACCGACTCGGTCAACGGCCACTTCGAAGCAGATGTGCAGTACGGCCAGTACCTGACTGACCTATCTTGGAAAAGCGTGACGACCGAAGAGAATGGCGGCCAGCGTTTCGATACGACGGTGGAGCTGTATCAAGGCCAGAACCTGCTGCTGACGCGATACCAATCCGTCGATCCGCTGCCGATCCGCGAAGGCTGGTGGGCCAAGACCAAGCGCAAGGCACGCCGCGCCGTCGGTTGGACCACCCGTCGGGCCA
>JBNMND010000387.1:0-4917 GCA_051274975.1 Planctomycetota bacterium
ATGGACAGGCAGGGACAGTGGAGTCTGTCACCGGCTTATGACCTATGTCACGCCGAAGGCAGTGAGTTCACCAGCAATCATCAGCTCAGCCTCAACGGCAAGACCAGCGACTTCACGATGGCCGATCTGAAGCATCTCGCGGACTACGCTGGTCTGCCGCGCGGTCGCGAGAAGCTGATCGTGGAGCAAGTGGTGGAGGCGTTCTCCAGTTGGTCCAAGTTGGCCGAAGAGATTGGCGTTCCGAGGCTGATCGTCGCCCACGTCACGCGCACATTGCGCATGAATTGGTAGCAAGCGCATCGAAACACCCTTCGTTGCCTGGCGCCATCCCCACGAAAACGGTCGTCGACGACGTGATGTGCACGCTGCGGATAAACTGGCAGCAGGCTTGGTGAGATCGTCGCTGCTGCCTTAGAGCATTGCGCGAACGTCGACCGCGACGCATCCGTGTTCGTAGGCGAATACAGGGTTGGCTTCGAGTTCGATGATCTCGCCGTTGCTGCGCACGCATTCAGCCACCGCGAGCACCGCGTCGACCAGTGCGTCGCGGTCGACACGCTTCGCGCCGCGGTGTCCGCGCAGCAGTCGCGCTCCTTTGATCTCCGAGAGCATGGATCGAACGTCGGCGCGCGTCACTGGTAGCAAGCGCATTGAAACATCCTTGAGGACTTCGACCGCGACACCGCCCAGGCCGACGATCAATACGCCGCCATACTGCGGGTCTCGTTTGTAGCCCACGATCAACTCGACGATGGGCTTGGGCAGCATCGGGGCGACGAGCACGCCGCGGATGTCAGGTTGTTGGCCGCGGGTTGCGCAGTAGCCGCGAACACTTGTTTCGATGGCTTCGAAGGCCGCTCGTGCAGCGGCTGTGGTTACGCCGAGTTTGACGCCGCCCGCGTCGGTCTTGTGCGTGACGGCGCCCGCGACGATCTTGACGACTGCTTCGCCACCGCACTTGGCAACGGCTTGCTCGGTCTCTTCGGCGGTTGTGCAGAGTGTGGCGGGCACAACTTTGAGTCCGTAACCAGAGACGAGCTCTCGTGCTTCAGTTTCCAGTAGCACGGAGCGCGCTTGGTCGCGGACCTTCGAAATCCCCGCCCACTTGTTGGGGGACACCGGTGGTGGTGTGCCGCGGTTCTCGCTTAGAAGTGCGCCGCGTTGGTAGCAAGCGGCGGCGCAGCGGCAGGCGACTTCGAGCGAACGAATGACTGGCACGCCAGCGGTGCGTAGAACGTCCAGCGGCTCGCTCGGGGTGTCGGCGTAGAGACTGTGCACGATCAGCGCTCGGTTGTGCTTGCGCGCGCTTTCGACCAGCGCTTGCTCGGCAGCAACTTCGCGCGCGAGCAGCTCTGCGGCAAACCTGCGGTGGTAGCCACCGAACAACCCGACGATCAGCACCGTGCCGATTTGGTCGTCGCTCATGATGACGTCGGCGCAGCGGGCAAAGACCACTGGGTCGGCATCGGCCATGCCGGCCAGGTCGACCGGATTGCGGGCGACGTCGCCGATCAGCTCCTTGAGCCGGCTCGTGGTGAGCGAGGAGAGTTCGGTTAGGTCGACTTGGTGACTCTTGATTGCATCGGCTGCCAACGTGCCGTGGCCACCGCCGTCGGTGATGACCGCGATGCCGCGATAGCCGCCGCGCGCGGGTTGCGATGCCAGTGTCTCGGCGACATGAAACAGCTCGTCCGAACGGCGCACGTGCACGACGCCCGCACGGCGTAGGCCAGCGCGGAACACCGGATACGAACCTGCCAGCGCTCCGGTGTGCGAGCGCGCGGCAGCTCGGCCGCGTAGCGTTGCCCCGCCTTTCAGCAGGATGATGGGCTTCTTGGCCGAGACGCGTTCGGCAGCCGCGAGGAACTTCCTGCCATCGCGCACGCCTTCGACGTACATCGCGATCGCGGTCGTATTGGGATCGTCGCCGAGGTAGTCGAGATACTCATCGAAGCGAAGGTCGCTCTCGTTGCCGACTCCGATGACCATCGAGAAGCCGATGCGCGAGCGGCGCATGGATTCGATCATGAACTGCAGCGAGACGTTGCCCGATTGCGATAGCAGAGCGACGCGGCCGGCCGGGACGTCGGGCACCCCAATCAGATTGAGGCCGCGATGCGGGGCGAGGATGCCGGACGTGTTTGGGCCGATGACGCGGATGCCGGTGCGCTCAATGACCTCGAGGACCTCCTGTTCGAGGACTTCGCCTTGCGCGCCAATCTCGCGAAAACCAAGCGCCAGAACAACTGCGCCGGCGATGCCGCGTTTGGCGCATTCGGCCAAGACATCGGGCACCGTGCTGGCGGGAGTGCAGATCAGTGCGAGGTCAACGTCGCCTTCGATCTCGGCGACGGACTTCGCGACCGCAACGCCACGGATCTCGCCGCCCTTGGGATTGACTGGGTAGATGCCACCAGAGAATGAAGCCTGCTGTAAAGAGGCCACGGCTTGGTAGCCGCGTTTCTGGGGATTGGTCGACGCGCCGATGATTGCGACGCCACGCGGTTGAAAGATCCGGTGGAGTGCGCTGGGCGACTCAGTTACCGGTGAAGTTGGGAGGTCGCTTGTCACGAAATGCGTTGATGCCTTCTTGCCAATCCTTAGTGCCCATACAGGCTGCGAGCGCGTCAGCTTCCGCCGCGAGCGCTTGCGTCAATGTTTGCTCTCTCGCTTGTAAGAGCAGCCGCTTAGCGAACGCGATCGAGCGCGGCGCCATGTTGGCGACTTCTACTGCCATCGCCTTGGCTTGTGCCATGACTTCGTCGCCGGGGGCGCTCTCATTGCAGATGCCCCAAGTCTGCGCGTCGCGACCGGAAAAGAATCGGCCGAGCAGCAGTAGTTGCTTAGCTCTGGTCATGCCAACGCGCTCCAACAACGTGATGGTTGTGCCACCGCCGACGAACGTTCCGAGGCCGAGTTCGGGGAATCGCAGCTTGGCATCTTCGGCGACGACCGAGAGATCGCATGCCAGCGCCATTTCGAGGCCGGCGCCGATCGCGTGGCCGTTGATCGCCGCGATGACCGGCTTGTCGCAGCGCATGATCGCCTCGGCCGCATCTTGTCCGAACTGCGCGTAGCGGCGTCGTTCGGCATCGTCGGGCTCACCGTTGTCGTGGTTCTTGAGGTCCGCGCCGACGCAGAACGCGCGGCCGGCGCCGGTCAGGACCACGGCGCGCACACTCGGGTCGGAACTCGCGTCGGAGAGGCCCGCGATTAGTTCTTCGTACAATTGCTGGGTGACCGCATTGAGGCGGTCCGGTCGCTGCATCGTGAGGTAGGCGGTCGCCTGCTCACGCGTGACCAGCAATTCGGGCATGCCGGCATCATGGCTAGTGTCTGTCAGGTGGGCAAGCTTCCCGCGTCGTCTGCACGCCGAACGTTCTGAGCCTCGAGCGGTTCACGATCCCGTTCGGTGGCCGCGATGTCATGGCTACCGTGTGATGGCTGCGGCAGGTTTGAAGTCAGTGCAGTGCTTGGCACCGTAGCCACATGGCGACTCCTCTTTGGTGCGCTCCCGTTCCCGATTTGCACCCGCCGTCCCTCACTACGCTAGTTCCCACACCGTTCCGGCCTATGGTGGCCAGCGTGACAGAGACGTTTGCACCTATCCCGGAACTGCTTGAAGAACTGAAAGCCGGCCGGCCAATCGTGCTGGTCGATGACCCCGATCGTGAAAACGAAGGGGATCTATGCTTCGCAGCTGAGTTCGCTTCCCCTGAGTTGGTTGCCCAGATGGCGCGTGAGGCCTGTGGGCTGATCTGCCTCGCTCTGGACAATAAGATCTGCGACCAATTGGACCTGCCAATGATGGTCGCGCAGAACAGTTCGCAGTTTGGCACGGCCTTTACGGTCAGTATCGAGGCCACCGAGGGCGTGACGACCGGTATCTCGGCCAAGGACCGTGCGACGACGATTCTTGCTGCGGTCAACCCAGATGCGAAGCCGTCGGACTTGGCGCGACCGGGCCACATCTTCCCGCTGCGCGCGGCGGATGGTGGCACGTTGGTGCGCACCGGTCAGACCGAAGGCATTGTCGACTTGTGCCGTTTGGCCGGTTTGACGCCTGCTGGCGTCATTTGCGAGATCACCAAGCCGGACGGCGAGATGGCCCGCGTGCCCGAGCTCCTGGTGTTCGCCGCAGAGCGCAACATCAAGATGGGCTGTATCGCCGACTTGGTGGAATACCGCCGCCGTCGCGAGCGCATGATCGAACGCGTCGCCGTCGCCAAGATGCCGACCCGCTTTGGCAACTTCGATTGCCACAGCTACCACAGCCGCGTCGACAACCGCACGCACATGGCGCTGACCGTCGGCATCGACCGCGTCGGCGATGGCGAGCGCTTTGCTCCGATCGAAGACGAGGTGCTCGTTCGCGTGCACTCGCAGTGCCTGACCGGTGACGCCTTTGGTTCGCTGCGCTGCGATTGCGGCGACCAGCTGCATACCGCGATGGAGCGAGTGCAGAAGGAAGGCCGCGGAGTCGTTCTCTACATCAGCCAGGAGGGGCGGGGCATCGGGCTCGCCAACAAGCTGCGCGCCTACGCCCTGCAGGATGATGGCATGGATACGGTGGAGGCCAATGTGCACCTGGGGTTCCGGCCCGACGAGCGCGAGTTCGGAACCGGTGCTCAGATCCTGCACGACCTCGGTCTCCGCAAGCTGAGGGTGCTGACTAACAACCCCAAGAAGCTGGCTGGTCTGGAGGGCTATGGGCTCGAGCTCGTAGCTCAGGAGGAGCTTCAGATCAAGTCTAACAAGCACAACGAGAGGTACTTAGGTACGAAGCGGGACAAAATGGGCCACCAATTGCCTGGGTCTGAGTAGGGGCTTCCGACCTCGAACGGTCTGTAGCATCGGGTATTGGGGGAGCTTGCCACTCCGGCATTCGTCCGCTACCAACTCTCCTCTTCTCACGAA
>JBNMND010000388.1:0-4914 GCA_051274975.1 Planctomycetota bacterium
GCTTCTTCAGAGAGTGCGCAACCCGTCCATCAGGCAGGAGTCCTAGGCGGCTCAGCGGCCACGTTCTTAACTAGCGGGTTCGCGTTTTGGGGCGCCGCAGGGAGGCATGAGTTTCGGACGCACGTTGTTCGAGCGAGCCACACACCAATTCGCACAGTTTCTTGAGGGTCGGGTCGGCGATCCCGACCTCGACGTTACGCCCCTGCCGCTCCCGGGTGACGCATCCGTTCTGTTCGAGTTCGGTTACCTGACGCGACAGATTGCTTTGGCTAAGCCCCGTTGCCGTCGCGAGTTCGCCCATCGGCAGCGGCCCGGCCATCAGGGCGTCGAGAACGCGCAGCCGGCTTGCGACTGCAAGGGTGCGGAAGCGCCGTGCAATGGCCTCTAGCTGCGCCTCCGTGAGTGGCGCGTGTCGCTTTCGAGAAGGTATAGTCGACATGGCCTTGAATATATGATCAGATGTGCATATATACAAGAGTGAGGGTGTGAGCCAGCGAGAAGATCTGGCTGCATCCCAAGGACGAACATGACAACACTCACGCCGAAGGTCGGTGCGTTCGACAGTGTCGGAGCATTGACGGTCTTGACCCTCCCGCACCCGCAGGGCTGTCGTACCTACATCGTGGCAGATCCGGACAGCTTGCAAGCCATGGCGATCGACGTGCATCTCGACTTCGTTGACGAAGTTGCTGAGCGCGTTCGCAGTGCCGGGTGGTCGCTTCCCTATGTGGTCGATACGCACACGCATGCGGACCATCCCTCGGGTGCGGCGGCTATCGCTGCGCGCTGTTCGAGCACGCGCATTGCGCACGAGAAGGGGCAGCATCGTGGCGTGAGCCGACATCCTGCCGACGGCGATGCGCTGCATCTTGGCGACGTTCCGGTGACGGTGCGCCACGCCCCGGGACACACACCGGACCACATTGTGATGGTCGTTGACGGTGCAGTTTTTTGCGGCGACACGGTGTTGATTGGAGGAGTCGCGCGCACGGATTTCCTCGGTGGCGATGCGGGGGAGCTGTTCGACTCGATTCATCGAGTCCTAGACGACCTTCCGGATGAAACGGTGATCCTTCCCGGGCATGACTACGAAGGCCGCATGGGCACGACGTTGGGCGATGAGCGTCGCGACAACCCCTGGCTCAAGATGACGGATCGCGACGGCTTCGCGCGGCAACTTAGCGCCAATCCGCCGCCGCGCCCCGCAAATATGGACGACCTGCTGCGGCTCAACCGAGAAGGTGTGGAGATCCCAGCTTCGATCTCGGCGGCCGAAGCGGTGCGTTTGATTGAGGCCGGTGGCGCTAGCAGCGTGATCGATGTTCGCACCGGTGTTGAGTTTGACGGCGAGAACATCGTGGGCTCGCGTTTGATCCCGCTCGACCAGCTGGCGCAGCGAGTGAAGGACGTGCTCGCGACGCCGGCTCCGCGTCTGTTGCTCTGCCGCGTCGGTAGCCGCGCGGAGCTGGCGCAGAAGTCGTTGCTAGGGTTGCACGTTGGCGGCGTGACCGTCGTCGAAGGCGGTATCGACGCCTATCGTGCCGCTGGTGGTGCGACGGAGATCGGCAAGGGCGGCATGTCGCTTGAACGGCAGGTGCGGATCGGCGCCGGTGCGATGGTGTTGTTGGGCGTAGCGCTCGGCTTCCTGGTGCACCCCGCGTGCTTCGGCCTGTCGGCATTCGTCGGCGCCGGCCTGGTGTTCGCTGGCGTCACGGACTGGTGCGGCATGGGCATGCTGCTGGCCAAGGCGCCGTGGAATCGCAGCAAGGCCGCGTCGGCAACCGGTCCGGCCGCCGCATGCGCTGCGAGTGCACCGTCGAGTTGTTCGGCCGGCGTTCCCAGCGCGTGCGCGGCGCCCGCACCGGCTCCGAAGCCGAAGGCGTAGCCGTCGTGCCCCTGCTCGCAATCGCTGGTGCCGTTGTGGTCGGACTCAGTCTCGGGCTGCTCGGCTCGGGTGGTTCGATCCTGACCGTGCCGGCGCTGGTCTACCTGGTCGGGCAGGATGAGAAGGTGGCGATCGCTAGTTCGCTCGGCATCGTCGGCTTGGTGGCGTTTGCGGGATCGTTGCCTTCTGCGCTGCGTGGCCAGGTTGCATGGCGAAGCGTGCTTTGGTTTGGTCTGCCAAGCATGCTCGGGGCATGGCTCGGCGCGACGGCATCTGTTCTGGTGTCGGGCACGACCCAGTTGCTCGTGTTCTCGATCGTGATGTTGTTGGCGTCGGTGTTTATGTTGCGGTCGCCGGTCCCGGTGCGCGACACCGAGCAGCGTCGACGGGCATCTGGGCTGGTCGCGATCGATGGCCTGCTAGTTGGCTGCCTTGCTGGCCTAGTTGGCGTTGGTGGCGGGTTCCTGATCGTGCCGGCGCTGGTCTTGCTCGGTGGCATGCGGATGCGGCTCGCGGTCGGCTCCAGCTTGATGATTATCGCGCTGCAATCTGCGTCCGGCTTCGCCAAATACCTTGCCGTTCTCGAGCAACAACAGCTGGCGATCGATTGGCGCGTGTTCGCGACCTTCAGTGGGATTGGGGTGACGGGGGCCTTTGTCGGCCTTTACCTTGGCGACAAGTTGCCGCAGAGCAATTTGCGCCGGGCGTTTGGCTTGATGCTCGTAGGCATGGCCATCTTCATGCTGTGGCGAACGCTTGCTGTGTCTTGAGCGCCGTCGACCTACGCACCGCGCGGTGCCCATCTGCCAAGCAGGCCTACGAACAAGGCCACATCGTCCGTGGCTGCGCACTGGGCACAATGGCCTCATGTCTACCCCGCGCATGCGCCCAACGTTTGAGTGTTCGCTGCCGGGCGATGCCGAAGGTTTCTATCGGTTGCTTGAGGAAGCGCTCAGTGAGCCAGGCGCGCCGTGCCGCGGGATGGTGTTTGGCGGCGACGTGAAGTCAGGCGCGATTCTGCGTCGTTACGAACGGGACCAGCACTTCTGGAGTCCGGCGCTGCATCTGCACGTGCGCACCGACGAGCAACCGAGCGTTCTAGTTGGCAGGTTCTCACCGAGTTCGCCAGTTTGGACCGGGTTCTTGGCGATCTACCTGACGTTGACATGTGTTGGCATCTGCGCCGGTAGTTATGGCGGCGCGCAGATGATCCTGGGGGATGCACCATGGGCGTTTGTCGGCGTGCCGATTGCGATTGCGCTGGCCGCGTTTACCTATGGCGCGGCGTTCATTGGCCAAGGCCTTGGTAGCGAAGACATGTATGAGCTGCACCGCTTCGTCGATGCGGTTGTCGAACGCCCTGCGCAAGAGCCGGTGGCGATGGCCGAGATCTAGCGGCTGCCGTGCAACCGGCGCTCATCCGCCACTAGGCGGTAGCGCGCATTCCGACTTCGTGGGCTGGCGGTCGCTACGGCGACGCGCTTGCCGAACGACGGAAGCACGACCGGCCCGACGTCAGCCTTTGGTGTCGCTGTCATCGTCATCTTCGTCCTCGGTTGGGTCGTGGGGGTTCCAGACCCAGTCGTCCCACCAATCCTGTGCGAGCAGCAGACGTGCGTTCACGGTGTCGGATTCGATCTCGATGCCGAGGTGCGCGGCGAGCGCGATGTCATAGTCGGCGAACAGGGGGCGCATCGCATCGTTCGTATCCGGGTACACCTAGTAGCAGGCCAGCTTGTTGTCGTCGGTGATCACGATCACCTGACGCGTCACGAACCGACCGTTGCTGTTGCGCGCGAACACTACCTGCTTGTTGATGTCGAGCACGATTGATGCTGCTGCCCACATGTGGCCACCGCCGAGGCCGTAGCAGCTGCCCACATGCGTGCCCATGCGCAGGGCTTCGAGTGGATTGTTCTCGATGGCTAGGGTCAGCGTGCCATGACCTTCGAGATCGCGGGGCCGCGTGATGCCTTCGAGCCATCGTTCACTGATTGACTGATGCTCCTGCAACCACGCCTGGCTGATAGGGTGCTGCAGCAAGTAGTCATCGTCGCCGCGATGACAAGCCCGCAGTAGTCGTCTGAGTGCGCGTTGGTTGGTAACGAGTCGACTCTGCAGCTTGAGGGCGTGCAGCATCTGGTCGTCGAGTGTCGCCAGATCAACTTCGTCGGTGCTGAGCTTGCGCGCCATGTGTGCCAGCGCCACTTCTTGCACTTGATCGGCAATCACTGCTGGCCACGCTGCGCGAATGAGTTTGGCAGCGCGCTCCAGTTGTGCCTCCGACAACTGCAGGTCACCGGCGATGTGTTGGCGCAGTTTCTTAGGAACAGGCGACGTGCTCGTTGCCGGTCCATGGCGATCTAATCGTTCGACTAGAGCAGTGGCCGAGGCATCATTCGTTGGGTGTGCGAGCGGACCACTCATGATCTGTTGCACGAGGGCATCACGTTGCGGTGGCGCGAGTTGACCTAGCGTGTTTGACGTGCGGCACAGCGTCCGCGCGTGTTGTGCAAATGCCGTAGCAAACCTCTCG
Source organism: Planctomycetota bacterium (assembly GCA_051274975.1). Classification (GTDB taxonomy): domain Bacteria; phylum Planctomycetota; class UBA1135; order UBA1135; family UBA2386. The sequence continues at coordinate 4,422 of JBNMND010000388.1, forward strand.
GGGAAAGGCCGGCCCCACGAGTTGCAGCCGCGGCTGATCAGGCATGCGTCGGTTCTGCGCATGCACTCCTTGTCGAGCACTACATAAGAATGGGTGGGGGCGCGTAGCAGTTCTTCGTGGACTGCGGTCGGCACCTGGCCAAAGCCACTCGAGTGGTAGCGCGATCCAGCCTTCTTTCGCGAGCGGTTCGGCGCAGGCGATCGGCGCAAGCTTGGTGATCGATGCGACGTGACCAAGCGTTCCCTCCCACATCAGTTCGTCCAGGAGGTAGACCGCCTTCTTCTTGAACTGAACCTCGCGCAGACTCGTGACGAAGCGGCGCAGTGGTTGGCGCCAGCCCCCCCCCATTCCTGGCATCTGCATTCGTCGTGCACGATTGCGTCCGCCAGCGTCCGGGGTGTAGGTAATTCAAGCTGCGGTTCGGACCACCCGAACGCCACTCAGCCACAATCCCATCCCAACGACACCCGGTCAATCCACCCGTTTCACAGTG
>JBNMND010000389.1:0-4909 GCA_051274975.1 Planctomycetota bacterium
GGTGACCGGGTTCGGCACACCCACTCACCGCGCCGCGCTGTCGCCGCGCCTCTGCACGTCGTAGCACACGCCGCCACTGTCGATCCAGGTGCCGTCGGGCGACCGGGTCAACGTCAGCGTCGTGAGTTCGGCGCCGGAGAGCGTGCGCGACTCACCGCCAATCCTCCACAGGATCGGCACGACCAGCGTCAGCAACGCGACGACAATGGCGACCACGACGATCGGGCGCATCAGGTCATCGTCTGCCGGTTCCCACAGAATCACGATGCTGAGCAGGAACGTCAACAGCGCGATCGCGCCAATGGCCATCCGCTGCACCCAGACGTGGCGCTGGGCCAACGAGGGCAGCAACAGCAGCTGGCCGTGCGCCGAGGCGATAGCGTAGAGGACGAGGAACAGCGTCACCCTGACCCAGTTGTCCAATGGGCGCGGCTCGAACCAGATCAGGATCAACACGGCCACCAGCGCGAGCCCGGCGAGCGCGATGCCCACGGTACCGAGCACGGCCACCTTGCCACGTTCGCGGAAGGCAGCGCAGGCCATCGCGCAGATGCTCGCCGCCGAGACGGAACCCGAACTGCCGAGCACGCGGAATTCGAGGTCACCGAAGTCACCGGCGAGCACAGCGATGATGGCAAGCAGCGCGGTCATGCCGAGGCAGCCGACGAACAGCCATAGGAACAGGCGCCGCAGTGCGTGTGGGTCCATGCCACGATTGTACCGTTGCCGATGGTCGCGAGCGGTCAGTCGACTTCGAGATTCACGAGCACCTTCTGCACGTCGAGCGTGCGCGGCGCCTCGAGGATCCGCGCCGCGATGCGGCGACACTCGTCGACCGTGTCGTGGGACAGCACCTTCAGAGCACCGCGCAAGCGCACCGGGGCGATCGAGAAACTGCGGTAGCCGACCCCGACGTAGAACGCATGCGGGGCGTTGCTGCATGAATCGCAGAGGTGCTCGCGCAAGCCAGTGCCATCCGGAAATTGGATCGTGCTTCCCCAGCAGCAGTTACGACTGGTACGCCAGGGCCGATAATCGACCCATCTGGAGCGTGGCGCGGATCAATCATGCGGCGCGCGCAACCTGCCCACGACGTGTTAACCACTCGCGAGAGACCGCAGAGAGAATCGACCGCACCCAATGCTCATTGGCAGCCTGCGTGTCAACATGCGGCAAGCCCCAAACGCTCTACGTCAACGCGGTCAGCAACTCCCCACCGCGGGCATCCCGCGCACACGCCCCCACACCAAAGCCACAAACGCCGTAGATCGACTTGTTACGCCGAAGTGGCGCCTCGAACTGTACGGGCTTGCTAACTTCTGAGGGAGAGCAACGTCGCCCAGCGACAACCCGATGGCTCCTACCGCCAGCAACTCAGCGGACTGCTACGCAGCTACCACCGAGATCGTGTCGGCACGGTCTCCGGATAGCACGCGCGCATGCGAACTCACGCGTCGTGCGACGCGTAGAAACACAAGGTCGCCCACTAGTCGCACCTGTTGCACACAGCTGCAGATTAGACGGTGTGCATGGCGGTTGTCGGAAGCTTGGTGTCTGCTACCGAGATGCGACCCTACGTCCTGATTTTGAGCTACGTCCTCGGGCTAGCAGCATGCGCGGAATCGGACCGTGCAAGCCCGGATCTGCTGGCGGAGCCGACCTTCGTCGCTGCGGTGGACACGCTGGTCCACCTCGGAGATGTTTGGCGGAGCGACGACCAACCGCACCCAGGTCCGGCAGCCGTTCGGGCTGTCGAGTTAGCTATTCGATCCAGCGACCCTGGGCTGAAGCAGGCCGCCATGGCTGCGCTGGACGACTCTCAGGAGCAGCGTCGCCTCCGCGCGCACCTCGCGCTGCAAACGCTCGGTGTCAGCGACGACGAGCTGCGGCAGCTAGCTGCGTCACCCATCCTGCCCGTCAGGATGTGGGCGATCCTAGCGCGCGATGGCTTTCCGCTAGCGCCCCGTCCGGTGGACGAATCGTACGCTGCGTCGCCAGCAGAAGGCCGTGCCTTGGTAGAGCGCCACGCGCTCGCTGTGCGGCGTCTGCTGGCATGCGACGAGGAAACGCTGCGACGGTACAACGACGAGTTTCGTGCAGAATACGTCGACAAGATTGCGCAGATGTTGGACCGACCGGCCGAACATCTCGCCCAGCTCTTCGTAAGGCGAGCAGACGTGACGGGGGATGACGTGGACGACTGGGTTTGTTCGGGGCGGCTCGCGACCCACTGCGACGGCTTCGTATTCCTGCTAGTCGTGGATGGCCGCAACGACAACATGCTCGTCGAGGCCAAGATCGATCAAACCAGGCATGCTGATGAACCGACGTGCTTCGACGTCGACGGTGACGGTCGCCCAGAGGTTCTTATCGATCGATACATCGGAAACCCACTCTCGCACTACCTGCACGTGTTCGGCGTCGACGGGCACGAGCCAACGATCTTCGCCGATCGCTTCGTCACGCTCATTGAAGACCCCGAGGACGGGGCGGTCTGGTTCGTCGAGACGTCGCCGTTCAACGAATATGGCGGCACTGCATCGATGCTGATGGCAACGTATGGCGCAGAGCATCAGGTCACGAGGCTCAGCGGCGGGCGACGAGTCGCCGCGAAATTAACGCTCTACACGGACGTCACAGCATGGTGATGCCTGCCGTGTCCGAAAACAGGATCGCATTCCATCCGGATGAGTTACGTCGATCACTTGAAGGCCAATCATTCGGCCCAATGGCCGACAACAGCTTCCTGAGGCTGCTCCTCATCACGTTCGCAGGCTTCGTCAACAGTGATCAGCCTCGATGGATCGCCTAGATCGTTGACGCCACATTCGAGAGCTCATGCGACCCACCGGCAGCGACAAGTCTTCGAGTGCGTGACCAGCTGAGCAAGCTGCACACCTGGCATCGGATGTCGCACGACAAGTCGAACTCGATGCGAAAGCTGCACCCGTAGTGTTAACCATTGGCGAGAGCTCTCAAAGAGACTCGGCGGAGTCGCGGTTCCAAGACGGCATGCGCGCCAAAGCTCAGTGAGTTCTCAACGCTCTACGCCAACGATCCCCACCGGACACGGCCGCACCCATTTCCCGAACACCGTGGTGTCCGGAAACTCGGCCGCGCCGGTTTGGCATCGAATGGATCACTCAGGACTCGTCGATGACCAAATAGTGTCGCCGCCTGGCCGGCATTCAAGCGGTCGGTGTAACTCTCGCTGCCGAAGCGCGATCGAGTTTCCGGATACCACGAGCCAGGTGACCCGCCGACCGAAGGCGAGATCGTCGTTGATGAGCGACTCGGCGGAATGCCTCGCAGCTATCCCCGCACGTCCTGACGGCCTGGGTCCTCGTTGACAGGTTGGTTCTCGTCATCAATCGGGCCACCGGTCTGTGAACTCGGCCGAAACCGTCACCAACTCATTGGTCATCAGCGAATCAGAACTGGCCAATTCGACGTGAAAAGGGCTCGGCTGCACTTACGGATAGGACGCGCTCGACCAACGACCGGTCGTACCCAGCCCAGTTGCCGACTCGATACCTAGTCGTGTACTTGGGATGGACTCAGGATCGGCATGGCTTGGCTACGGGGCAGGGGCAACCCCATATCGGCGGCCTACGTAAGCGACCCTGCGATTCATGCACCAACGCCACCTCGTGACACTCACCGACTTGCTCGCCGCCAACCAAGGCGCCCTCGACCACATCATGAGCGACGGCCAGTCGGTCTGAGAGCATCTCTCGCAAGCTGCCGGCAATGGCGAGTGCAACAACATCTTCGTGAGCACGGTTCGCTGGAAGATCGAGAATGCGGTGAGTGGCCAATCGGTCGCTGACCAGGCCCGAGGACGATTCCAAGTGGCGCAAATCGGCCGTAGCCATCGACCGCGATCGTTCTGGCCGACTCTTCAGACACCGCGGCGCCGATTCGCGCCACGCATGCCTCACGTTAGTCGATGCCGAGCTTCTTCCGCAGGTCTTGGGGGATCGCGTCCTTGTGCAAGCCCCAGCTCAGCGTCTTGTACTCCACGAAGGACTTGGAGGCGTAGAAGTGGCCGTCGTATTTGTTGTAGCCAGTGCCCCACGAGTTCTTGACGCGGAAGTAGGGCGTGCCGTTCTGGTCCTTAGCCATTCCGGTGATCACCATGCCGTGGTCGTCGGTCGTCTGGTAGTTGTCGAACGCCTGTTGGCGTAGCTCCTGGGTGATGCGCTTCTCGGGCATCGGACGCGCGAAGCTACTGCTCAGCTTGTCGCGCTCGCTCTTGTCCATCTTCTCCCACTTCAGGCGCTCGGTGTCCGCCATCTCGGCCAGGTCGTTCTCCGGCACGACCGCGAGGCCCTTCTTGCTGACGAAGCCGTTCTCGCTGACGTCGCTCGCCCAAACGACGGCGTAGCCCGACTTGACCGATTGCTCGATCATCTCGGTCATCGAATTCATCGGAACGTTCCAGTAGCGCGTCCAGGTCCAGTTGTCGGGCACTTCGAGCACGAACTGTTCATAGAACGGGTGGTGCGTGAACGAGCTGAAGAACACGTAGTCCTTGGCGTTGATGCCAACGACCTGGTCGGCAAAGGTGCGCGGCGTGTAGTTGCGCCCCTTCCATTCGAACGAGTTGGGAACAGTGCCCAAGTAAGCATCCAAGATGCCCTGGAAGCCCTTGAACCACGCCATCGAGAGCTTGCGGTTCTTGTTCTTGATGACACCGTCGAGGTAGGTCTTCAAGACCTCATCGAGTTCGCCGTGCGTGTGCACGTCGGTGCCGTAGTTGAGGCCGGCGTAGGATTTCTCAGGCACCGCCCCGTACTTCGCGAGCACGTCGAAGTTGTCGTTTACCGCACCGCCACCGCCGAAGTTGCAGGTGCCGTGCATGCGCACGTAGCGCTTGGCCTTCTCCTCGTAGCACATCCGCACCACG
>JBNMND010000390.1:0-4900 GCA_051274975.1 Planctomycetota bacterium
GCGTGCGCGCCCGTGTCAGGCGCTTCGATCTACTGCCAATGCTCCGGCGGGGCAGAGTTGGGTTCGTGAATCGAAGTCCTTCGAGAACATCTCGTTTCTGCGTTGCGGTCGTTCGGTTGCTCGCACGGCGGGTTGCACTCTTCGCGAGCAGCTGCCGTTCGACTACTTCGGCAGCGCATAGCGTAGCGCTTTGACCTTGCCGTCTCGCAGCACGGCAATGTCGACGGGCTTGCCTGCTTCTAGCGTCAACGCGACCCAGGCATGCAGGTGGGCAAACGACTCGAAGTCATTCTTGCCCGCAAAGCCGACGACGATGTCGCCCTTCTTCAGACCGGCGGCATGCGCTGCGCGGCCGCGGTGTGCGTTCTCACCCCAATCGACGAGGTAGCCGACGCGCATCATGAACGGGCGCGCGGTGGCTCGCAGGGCCTTCTTGGCGGCCGGGGTCAGCATGGGGCCGCCGAAGCCCGGCGATGGCGACAGGTTCCACTTGTAGGGGCGCCACGCGTACTGCTCGGGTGGAGTGCGCTTCCAGCCGTCCTCGAGATCGAGAACGATCGCAAGCTCCTGGTCCTTGCGGCGGATGCGTGCCGTCAGTGGGGTCTTGGCGAATGGCGCGCAATGCAACGCCCACTGCACATCGCTGAGCGTGCGCACGGAACGTTGCACGCCAAGTGACAACAGCTGATCTCCGGGCTGCAGGCCAGCCTTTGCTGCGGCGCTTCCCTTGGCGACTTCGCGAATCTCGCGTTGGTGTTGTTGGTCGACGGACAGGCCGACGCGTTCGGGATCCGGGAACACGTAGGCGTTGTCGCGCTGCCAGCGTCCGCCCAGCGTCGCGTCTACGTGTTCGGCGTCGTTGATAGTGTGGCAATGCACACAATCAATGCGTTGGCCACCGGCTAGCTTCCGCTTCAGGATGGGAAGGTCGATCGCTAGCAGCGGTGTCCGATCTGGTGGCGGGCTAGGGTTTTGGTCGTAGGCGCGGTGTTCGGCGACAGTGTCGCGCAGCAGTTGCGAGAGTGAACTCAGCGAAAGGTAGCCGCTAGCTTCGTCGGGTCCGCGACCGCCGTAGCGGTGGTAGATCGTGCCGTCGGTGTGCATCAAGACTGCGGCAAACGTCAGGTCGAAGTCGAACCGGATTAGGTTGAGGTCGACCTTGCTCATGTCCGTTACTCGGACGCAGACGTAGCCGGCGGTTGCTTGATCGAGTTCCTTGGAGCCTTGGGCCAACTGCCCGTAGAAGTCGTTGCAGTCGCGTCAACGTTCGCAGCGGAATGTGACGAACAGCGGCGCGTTCTGTTTGGCGGCAAGTTTGCGCGCGACGGTGAAGTCGCTGTGCCAGGTGGAGACCGCAGTCTCTTGCGCCGGAAGGCTCGCTAGTAGGATCGGTGCGCAAGCGAGCAGAGACGTCGTCGCGAATCGTGGCATGGCTAGTAGGTGAGTGGCTACACCCCGATCATTGCAAGCGATTGGTGGCGCTTCTTCCGTCCCGCGTGGAACGCGCCGGCGCCCGCTTCCTGCCCGATGTTCGGCATCCGTTGGGCGGGCGCTCGTTGCCGCTCGGCGGTCGCTTTGTTGCGCCGTGGATTGCTCGTGTCGCCGCCTAATTCTTCGTGGCGTCTGGCTTGGGCCGAGCTGGCAGCGGGTTGATCAGGAACTTGATCAAGTCACTCGTTAGGTCCAGTTTCTTGGACGCATGCCATACCTGTCGACGGTCATAGGTCTGCATGTGTTGCGAGAGAGCCCTCCTATCGAGTGCCGCGACGGAGGGCGTTGCGCGGGGGACAGCGCTGGTCGCTGCGTGCCGGCTCAGCGAAGCGCGCGCCTTTGCCGTATCTGTCTTGCCGCAATGGCTTCTGACGTCAGAGAAGGCTTGGGCATGACGGATGTGGTCGATGCGATGTAGAATCCACCGTCCCGGAGGCAGCAGGCACTCCTTCCGCAACTCACCTCGTCTTGCCAACCTCCAAGGCTCATGCAGATGCGCATTCTTTCTGTCCTGATAGCGACCGCAGTTGCGGTTACCGCCCAGAGCCCTCTTACCACGACCTTTGCTAACAACAACGGTGGTGCCGTCGGTGGCGTCGTCTACTACGACCTCGCTGCTGGTGCTGGCGACGCCGTGATCACGTCGATCGACGCCAACTACGGCGCCGCTCCCGGCACCGCCGGTAGCGTCGATATCTACACGACGCCGATCACGTCGGTCGGCAACGAACTGACCGCCGCCAGCTGGACGCTCGTCGACAGCTTCGCCGTCACGGCAGCTGGCGTTGGCGTTCCGAGTGTCGGCACGCTGAACGTTCCGCTGACCATCACGGCTGGCACCTCGATCGGCATCTGCATGGTCGCCAACGGTCTGGCCCACGCCTACACCACCGGCACCGCGCCGTTCCCGTTGGTTTACGAGGCCTGCCCGCTGACGTTCACGGCCAACGCGGCTGCGAACGCTCCGTTCATGGCCGGCCTGTTCGTCCCGCGTGTTCCGAATCTGGAGATCGTCTTTACGAGCGTGGGCAACTGCGCCTCGGTTGTCTCGCAAGGTGATGGTTGCACGATCGACTTCGCTTCGTTCTACGAAGAGCAGGTTGCCGGCTCGAACGACCTGATCGGCTCGATCGTCACTGGCATCAGTCAGGGCGGCGTCCCGAACAGCGGCTACGTCGTCACGACGGGTCCCGGCGCTGGCGGCATCGCTCCCAGCGGCACCGCCGTCGCGCTCGCTCTCGGTGACGATTCGCAGGTCGCGATCGGCACACTCGGCCTGACGGTCGGCTCCAACTGCTGGGTCGCCACGGGCGCCGGCAACACCAACGCGTTCTCGCCGAACCCTAGCCTGTTCCTCTCCAACCCGTTCGATACGGTTGCCGCGTGGACCGACCTGGAACCTAACGCGCCTGGCAGTGGTCTCGTTTGGTACGACGAAGTCGGCACTCTCGCCACCATCACCTACGACGGCTGCTACGGCTGGGGCACGATCAATCCGAACACGGTTCAGATCATCTACGACACGGCGTCGGGCAACTTCACGATCGAGTTCGAGGCGATTGGCGTAGGCAACCCCGAGCCACTGCTCGTCGGTTTCTCGCCGGGTGGCGCGAGCGCCGACCCCGGTGGCTCGGACATCTCTGCTGCTCCTGGCATGTCCATCATGACCGTCAGTGCGGATGCGTTCCCGCTGACGCTGACGGCCATCGGCCGTCCGATTGATGGCACGGTCGCGTCCGACTTCGAGGTTACGACGACGAACATCGGCGCCGGTGCGATCTTCCACCTCGGCATCCTTGGGCTGGCCAGTCCTGGTCTCCCGCTTTCGCTCGTTGGCTTCGGCTCGGGCGACTGCTTCTTGCACGCGTCCCTCGATGTCACTGTCGGTCCGGTCAGCGTGGCTGCTGGTGGCGCGCCGCTCACATGGACCGCGCTGAGCCTGCCGGGCTCTTCCGGCGCCTTCAATGGCTTCGAGTTCCACTTGCAGGCGGCGACGCTCGACCTCGGCGTCGTGAGCCCCGGTGGCCGGACGTCGAACGGCCTGAAGTGCACCATCGGTGACCAGTAGATCTTAGCTGAAACGACGGTTCCCGCTCGTCGGGAGGGGCTGTCGCTGCGAATTGGCCGGAAGCCCGTGCCGCAGCTGACAGCAGCGCCGGATTGCTCCACAATGATCGCTTCAGGCCCACTACCTCGCAGGCTCCATGCACATCTCGTCCCGGCGCCAATTGGCGCGACGTCTCTTCGGCGCTGCAAGCACTCCCGCGGAAGCTCCTCGCTCCGCCGTGGTGCAACCGCCGCCTTCGCTCGAACGGCAGATGTTGGCTCGCGCCACCTTCGGTTCGAACCGCGATGTAGCCAACGACATGCGTACGATGGGGCCCGACGTTTGGCTCGAAGAGCAGCTGCACCCGGACTCGATCAGTGACGTCGGCGTCGAGCATATGGTCGCGACCGCGATCGAGCCATGGGAGGACAATGCCGCCGACCTACGCATGCTGATCCGCGCGATGTATTCGCGCCGCCAGCTTGCCTGGCGGATGGTCTACTTCCTCAATAGGCACTTCTCGACCTATGGGGCCAGGACCCAGGGCATCAGCGAGACCAAGGAAGATGACGGGTTCTACGCCCGCTGCTTCGGCAGCTTCGAGAACGTCCTGCGCATGAGTGCGACCAGTCCGGCGATGATTGACTTCCTCGATTTGGGCTCGAACGTCGCTGGCAACCCGAACGAGAACTACGCACGCGAGTTGCTCGAGCTGCACACGATCAGCATTGACGGTGGCTACACCGAGGCCGACGTGGCGAAAGTCGCGCGGGTCTTCACCGGCTGGGGGCGCACGAACGTCGGCGGTGGCGTCGGCAACCCGGTTACGAACAGCTACTTCACTTTCAACGCGGTGAATCACGACGCCGGCCCCAAGACGTTGTCGCTCGGCTGGTCAACGCCTGGTCTCGCCGGTTTCCACGGCCGCCGGGAGGGCGTCGAACTGCTGCGTTTCCTGGCCGGCAGTACGCGAACCGCGATCTTCTTCACCAAGAAGCTGTGCCTATACTTCGTCGGTGACGAACCACCTGCAGCATTGCAGTCCCGCGTTCGGCAGGCGTTCCAGGCATCGGGAGGCAGCTTGCGTGACACGGTGCGGGCGCTCTTTATGGATCCCGATTTCGCCACAGCGAGCGCCGGCCGCAACAAGACCCACGACGGCTTCGAGTTCGTCGTCAACGTGTTGCGCCGCTTCTACAAGGGCGACGTGAGCCCGGCGGAGATCCGGACGCGCATCGCCGCGCTGCGCTCGCTGCCACACGGATCTCCCTCGCCGAAGGGTTATCCGGAAGTCGGATCGGCTTGGCACGGTCCTGGCACCCTGCTGCCGCGCTGGCAGTTCGCTGACGACTCCGCCCACGA
>JBNMND010000391.1:0-4881 GCA_051274975.1 Planctomycetota bacterium
CCCGCGCGGTGGCCTCGCGTTGTCGATTGATATCTGGGGTACGGACCAGATCGTCGAGATCAGCGAGATGCCCGGTGGCAGGAATCAGACGCGCAACGAAGTGACGACCGCGGTCGATGGCACCTTTCGCACGCGCATCGCGGCGAAGCGTCAGGGCACGATCTCGCTGCCCGCCGACGAATTGGTCTTTGCCGAGCGGCTTCGCTTCATGTCGACGGGTGCCGAGCAAGACCTCGGTGATCTGGTTGTGGTGCTTTCGGCGCGGTTGGCAGGCATCGTGCAAGACGAAGATGGCAAGCCGGTCGCTGGCGTGATGGTGGCCGCCAAACTCGGGGCGATGGGCTTCGGTGCGGGGAACAACGTGAAGAGCGGCGACGATGGCACGTTCTCTGTCGGCAAGTTGCGTTCGGGCAACTGGACGCTGACGACCAAGTCGAGCCAGTTCTTGCCGACGTCAAAGAAGATGGATCTCGTCAACGAGCAACAGATGACCAACCTCGTCATCGTGGTGAAGCCCGGCCGAGCGATCACCGGTCGCGTGCTCGATGATCGCGGTGTCGGCGTCGCCGGCATGAAGGTCGCAAGCCAGCGCAAGCAGATACTCGCCGGTGTCGATATTCAGCGGTTCACGACCGACGAGGCCGCGGTGACCGATGAGCTAGGCAACTTCCGCTTGGCTGGTCTCGACGGCAACACAGCGACGATTCGTGTAACCGGTTCAGGCCATACCAACACAACTAAGCCGAACGTCAAGACGGGCAGCAACAACGTCGAGCTACGGGTCGAACGACTCGGCGCGATTCACGGCGTGTTGGTCACTGCGGATGGAACGCCGATCGTCGGTTCGCGCATCACGGTGAGGTCGCAGCAACGAGGCGGAGGTGCCGTCGAGATGGCCGAAGGCTTGCTCGATTTCGACATGCCGGGTTCTGGTTCGGCCGTGAAGACCGATGAGCTGGGCAAGTTCGTGCTCGATTCCGTCAAGCCCGGTGTCGTCACCGTCAAGGCTCGCGGCAAGACGCATCTTCCAGTCGATCATGCGGGCGTGCGGGTGCGGGCCGCACAAACCGTTCGTGGCATTCGTTTGTTGGCCGATGCCGGTGCCGTCGCGCACATCAAGGTAGTCGACGTGGAAGGCACGGCGATCGCTGGCGCGAAGGTCATGATCCGGCCGGCACCAAAGGCCGCCACTCCTGGCTTCAGCATGCGCATGCGCGCCACCAGCGATGAAGGTGGAGGCATCCAGATCAGCAACGGGGCGTTGGGATCCGGCCTGACTGACGAAGACGGCGTCGTCACGATCATGGGTTTGCCGGGTGGGGAAGCCGTCGTTAGCGCTACGCATGCGGACTTCGCACCGTCGGGCGACACGCGGGTCGCGATGCCAGCTTCGGGATCGATTGATCGAAAGGTCGCGATGTCGCCGCCTAGCTTTGTCGAAGTCGTCGTGACCAACGCCGACGGCTCGGTGTGCGTCGGCACCGATGTGCTGTTGGAAAAACCGAGAGCCGGTGCAGCTCAGCCATCGCCCCCAGCGTTCGGTGGCAACCAAGGGTTGATCGGCACCGAGACCACCAACTCAGATGGCAAGGTGCGCTTCGGTCCGGTTAGCGGTGGCGAATACGTGGCGAGCTTGTCGCGCGGCAAGCAGGCGCACGGTGTCGGTGGCATGATGATGTTCGTTGGCGACGAGAACGACAAGATCGCATCGTCCGCAAAGAAGTTCGCAGTCGGCGCAGGCAAGACGGCAACCGTGTTGTTGCAGAAGCCGATTCTGGCGCGCCTCACGGGCATCGTGATGGGCAGTAATGGGCCGGTGGTCGATTGTGGTGTCGAGCTCCAAAGTTCAGCCGACGACACGGGCATCCCCGGACTCGGCGGCAATCAGAAGCGCACCAAGGCAGACGGCACGTTCACGTTCGAAGGCGTTGAAAGCGGCGAATACGTGCTGCGCTACGGCAAGGCCGAGCAGGTCGTCAAGGCGCGCCACGAATTGACCGTGCCGGCCAACACGACGGAAGTGCATCAAGATCTAACGCTGCGCACGGGCACGGTTCGCGTGCTGGTGTTGAGCAAGGAGGACGCCGAGCCTGTCGAGCGCGCCGAGGTGAGGTTGATGCGCGTTGGCGAAGTAAGCAAGTCTGGCCAACCGCAGCGCCGGACCCAGATCGTCATGATTGGCGTGTCCAGCGACGACAACGGCGAGGAGACCAGCACGATGACCTTCGGCCAAGAGCGCGTGATGACGGATGAAGACGGCATCGCCGAGTTCAAGGACGTGCCGGTCGGTGACTACACGTTGAAGGTCGAGAGTCGCAAATACTCGCCGGCCGAGAAGAGCGACGTCGCCGTCGTCGAACTGCAGTTGACTGACTGCGGCACGATCGAGCTAGCCGGTGCCGGTCAGATTCGCGGCATGGTCAAGAACGAAGCAGGCAAGCCGACGATGGCGATGGTTGAGTACCGCTTGCTCGGTAGCGCGGGCTGGAGCCAAGGCGAAATCGCGATGCGCGGCAACTATCGACTGACTGGCATTGCGCCGGGTAACTACGAAGTGCGAGCCCGTTCCGTTGGTGCGGCCGCGGGCGAGTCTTCAGAGCCACAGGTCGTTGAGGTCGAAGTCGGCAAGACCGAAGTCGCCAACCTCTCCGTCGAGTGAGTAGCTAGCGCAACGAATAAGGGTTCTTCACCGCTGTCACGATCCCGATGACAGCGGCACGTGAGAGCGGCGATGAGGCCTCACCGACGCCAGGGCGATAGGCTCGGGATGACCGATCTACAGACGATGCCGACCGTGGCCGCCGCCGCCGGTGCGCCCGCATTCGAACCGATCATCAGCAAGTCGGAGTCGCGGTCTGGATCAACGCACGATTCAGCGAACGAGATGCCGGGCGCTCCTAGGTTGGAGTTTCGCTTGCTTGGGCTTGTCGGCGCCGTTGGACTGTTTGCCTGCGGGCTCACACTCATGGGCGCCCACCCGTCTGACTATCTTCAACTGGCGGCGTTGTTGATCATTGTATCGCTGTCGTTCTTTGGCCTCATCGCTAGCCACGGGCCCCGCATGGTCGGCCGATTGCTCGCCGTCACATGCGGTTCGCTTGCTCGGAACGAAGCGGAGGCGGGCCACCTGAGGAACATGTGTCGTCGTGGTCGGCAGCTAAGTTACTCCGGGGGAATCCTTACTCTCTTGGTCGGCATCATCCATGTGCTGTCCGTGCTCGATCGACCCGAAGTCATGGGGCCAGGTTTTGCGGTGGCATTGGTGGGGCCGGTGCTTGCCGTCATGATCGCCGAACTTGGATTCGGCGCGGCGACGCACTGGGTGCGTATCCAACGCGCGTGATCCAAGAATGAGGCCTGCGAACCTGCTGCCGATCGGCAAGCGACTCAATGCGTTCTGGCAAGCGGTGCGTTTGCTGTTCATAGAGGCCAGTGTGGTTACTAGACTACGGCCATGAAAATGGCGCTAGGACTCGCCCTCCTGTCTGTGCTCGTCGGATGCAGTGACCCGACAGGCGGTGGCGAACTCACCATCACGAAGCATGAGAACGGCAAGACTGCTTCGAGCGGCTACATGCTCGACGGCGCTAAGGTCGGTGTTTGGACCTATTGGCACGAGAGCGACCAGAAGAAGTCAGAGGGCACCTTCAAGAACGGTAAGCGGGAAGGCGTCTGGGCCAGCTGGCACGCCGACGGCAAGAAGTGGTCAGAGGGCGCCTACCTGGACGGTAAGCGGGAAGGCACCTGGACCAGCTGGCAGGAGAGCGGCCAGAAGGCGTCGGAGAGCTTTAAGAGCGACAAGCGGGAAGGCCTCTGGACCGGCTGGCATAAGAACGGCAAGAAGGAGCTCGAAGGCATGTTCAAGGACGACAAGCGCGAAGGCGACTGGACCGGGTGGCACGAGAGCGGCGAGAAGAGGTCAGAGGGCCTCTTCAAGAACGACAAGCGGGGCGGTCTATGGACCTACTGGGACGCGAAGGGCGACGTCGCGACCGAGACATTCAAGAACGGCGAGCTGGTCAAGTAGCGGGCGCCCGCGACTCGCGTGCCAGTTTGCGTCTCGCGGTGTCGTTCGCGCCGACTACTTGCCGCTCGACTTGATCGCGCGGGCGCGGGCTTCGTGCAACGCTGCACGGAACGCATCGAGGTCTTCGGCGTGTTGCGCGCGCAGGGCGCCAGCATCCACAGTGGAACACGCAGCTCGCAGCTTCTGCAGATCCGCGATGACGCGGTCGCGGACGGTCGGGCCTTCGTGTTCGAAACTCAATCGGCCAGCGGAGTCTGCGGCGACCGCAGTCGCGAACGGTTCGATCGGGTAGTCCTTGGCGCGGAAGTACTCGTCGTAGATGCGGGCCTTGGTGCCGGATCGTAGTTCGTCGAAGCGGCGCACTTCGAGGTGCAGGGCGCTGACGTGCTTGGCGAGCGTGCTTGTGCGTTGATCCATCAAGCCAGGCCAACTCGTTGCGAGTTGTTCGATGTGCGGGATGCCGGCGGCTTCGTGACCGCGGTGATGGGGGAACTCATCGGGCTTGGAATCGCTCTTGCCAAGGTCGTGGCAGAGCACGGCAAACAGAACGGCGGTTCGGTCACGTTCTTCGAAGTGAGTGGTGTTGGCGACGGCCCAATCGAGCGCGAGGATCAAGTGCAGCGCTTGCGATACTTCCGGGTGCCAGCGTTGCGGGCCGGCGGGGCGGCCGTCGAATTGGCGCGCGATGCTTGGCGACAACGTGTTGAGAAGGCCGACTTCATACAGATCGAGAAAGCAGCGACCGGGCGACTTGGTCTTGGTCAGTATCGCGCGCAGTTCGAGTGCGACGGCTTCCTTCGGCAGCGACAGCAGTAACGATGGATCGAGGTTGCGCTTGAGGCCGCGAATCGAGT
>JBNMND010000392.1:0-4852 GCA_051274975.1 Planctomycetota bacterium
CATCGTCCACGATTACAGGCAGCTACAACGGCGACCAGGGTAACGACACCCTGACCTTCCATGTTGCTAAGGGTGGCGTGGTCGGTTCCTCGCCAGTGGAAATCGATGTGCGCGACGGCTCTGGCAAGCTCATCGAGACCGTCACGCTCACTGCCGACGAAGTGCAGGACGGCAAGAAAGACAAGAAGAACCCGCAAAGCAAGAGCGTGCCGCGCTCGGTGGAACTGTCCAACGGTCTGACCGTCAATCTAAGCAAGGGCCGGGTTGCCGAAGGCGACTCGTTCAAGGTCGATGTCTCCGTAGACGAAGGCCGGGTCGACCCCGACAAGAAGTTCGGCGGACGGCGCGACGATGGCCCCGGTTTCGAAGACGGCAAGTCCGTCAAGTCCGGCGCATTCGAGATCAATGGCAATCGGATCACGGTCGAGAAGAACGATTCGATTAACTCCGTGCTCACCAAGATCAACGAGTCTGGAGCCGGTGTGACCGCCAAGTTCGACCGATCGACGGAGCGTGTTGTGTTGACCCAGGACACGGCCGGCAGTGCGGGCAAGATCGATCTCGGCCGCGACTCGTCCGGGTTCTTCAATGCAGTCAAGTTGTCGGCCAATGACATAAAATCCGGAACCGATGACGAACGCACGCTAGCGATCTCGAAGGTCTCTGCCTTCAAGGGTGTGCAATCGGGATCGTTTGTGATCAACGGCGAGAGGTTCTCAATCGATGTCGACCAGGATTCACTCGACGATGTCATCACCCGCATCAACAACGCAGACCTCGGCGTAACCGCTCGATTCAACGCTGCCAGCAGCAGCTTCTCGCTCGAGTCGACGAACATGGAATCGTTCACGGTGTCTGGCGGTGACACGGGCCTGCTCTCGGCTCTCGGCGTCTCGTCGGGTGAATACAAGTCGGTCGAGGGGTCGCCTGGTGTATCGGTCCAACCCGCAGGGAGTCGACAGCTCTGGAGCAGGCTCGAGGAGTTCGCCAAGGTGATCAGCGATGTCTTGATCTCCTCAAGCGCGGAGACCATCACGAGTCCCGCGCCCTCACTGCAAGACGTCTTGAAAGAAGTGCTCACCAAGTTCAACGTCGAGCCAAGCGAGAACAACTTCAACCCCCTCAACGGAGGCTTCCGCTTTGACAGCGGGTCGCTCTCCATCAGGGGCCGGGGAGAACCGCAACCAGTCGAGGACCCCGAAGATCCCAACCTCGCAAAACTTGACGCGGCGTTTGCTAAGATCGCGCAAGACCTCGAGCCCTACGTCGGCAACCTGACTGGTGTGATGGTCGACTACCGCGGGTAGACCTTCACTCGGGTGCGCGTCCGCCTTGCTCGGCGCGATTGCCGCAACGGCCGAACACCCCCTACTTGCTGAGTGCGATCTCAGTGAATCCCGCCTGACCCTTCCTTCGCCCAGGCACGCGTTCGACGATGCGGATCCGTATCGATCGAACTTTGCGCACTTTGCCGAATGGCACGGTCGTGATCGCCAGCTGGTCCGGATCCAATTCGACGCGGAACGGCTTGCTGCCGTTGATTCGAACTTCGATGGCGGTGATGCGATCGAACAAGCCGATGTCGATCGCCCGCGAACCTGTCTGACTGATCATCAACTGTCTCGCACCAACGGATCGGCCGAGATCGATCTCCAGCGAGGGATCGGCGTCGTCCGCAGCGCACACCCACTGGGTACCCTCCTGGCCGTCGCACGCCTTCCGAGCCGTCTTACCGGCGCTACTGGCCGTCGCCTCGGTCTTCTTGAAGACCACGAGGTTGACGCGCTGGATCCTGGCCGCGTCCTTCATCCACGGCGCGAAGACATCGCGGATCGTGACGCTCATCTCCGGTGACACTACGGTCTCGGTCGCGGGTGTTGCGGCCGGTTTCTGCGCCGACGCGTTCGACGGCGGCACGTCGTGGGCGATCAGCTCGATGCGGGCGCGGATCTTGTGATCGCCGCGAGCCAGCGCCGGCGCTCGCTGCAGGAATGCGTCGAACTGCCACGCCTTGCCCGGGTCACCGGCGAGCTGGCCAACGATGTGGTCACCATCGAGATACTCGACCTGCACGACCCGCAGACCGTACTGCTGATGGCGCTTCGTCAACGCCTCACCAAAGCCCGTCACCCAGATGGACAACGGCTGCTGACCCGAAGCACTGATCGCCACGTCTTCCTTGACCGTCCCCACGGCATACAGGTGCCGAGGTGCCGCGCGCTTGCCGCCGGCTCCGGTCGTCGGCGCCTTGCCGCTGGTCGCGCGCCGCAAGAACAACAACGCGAACGATGTTCGCACTTCCCGCAGTTGGCCTCCGCCCGGCCAAGAGCCATCCTTGGCCTGCTTCTTGATCAGGTGTCGCGCCCCCTCGACGTACCACCAGTGGCCGCCCATCTGTTCGACACGCGTCAGCGACCCCACTCGTTCGACGCCATAGAGGTAGTAGTAGGCCCAGTCGCCCTTGCCGGGGTTCTTGTCGACGGCGAAGTGATGGCCAAGCCAGTTCACGCCGGCGTCAATGGCGCGATCGACCTTCTTGCGCTGCGCGCCGAGCGAAGTGCCGAGTCCAATCTTACATATCTGCAGAATCGAAACGCCAGCCGTCGTCATCGAACCGGTCGGCTTCTGACCGCGCCGATAGCCAAAGCCTGCGATGTCCAGTTTGCCGCCGTTCTTGACCGTGTGCTTGCCAATGACCGGTGCCTTGACGCGTACGGCCTTCTCCTGGTAATCCATCGTCGCACGTAGGAGCTGCCGCCAGGCCTTGACGGGAACGTCGATCTTGTACTTCTGTGCCGTCCACAGACCGAGCGCTGCGTATTGCGTGTTGGATAGATCGCGGGCTCGGTCCGGGTAGGCGTAGTCGCCACCGGACTTCTGCCAGTCGAGCAACAGCTTGGTCAAGTCCCCCATGCGCTCGCGGTGCATCGTCTGCCCCGCGGCGGCGTAGGCGAGCATCATGCAGGCGACCGTGTAGGTGTTCGCTGGCTGCACGTCGTCGAGCATCAGCATCGCGCGCCGAACCGTGGGATGTGCGGCATCGACACCGCACTTCAGCAACGCGTACGTGCACAGCGCGGTCTTGCCGCCGCGGAAGTTGCCGTATTGGCCCCATGTGCCATCACGAAACTGGCTGTTGATCAGCGCTTCGACACCCCGCGCAATCGCCTTATCGATGTCGGGCTTGAGCTTCAGCTCGTCGGGATGGATCGCCTGCTGAGCCTGAGCGACGGCGGCGATCAGAATCGCCAAGACGGTGGCGAGAACGCGGCGCATGGGGACAACGATCGTAGCCGGTCGCCCGCCGGGGCGAATCAACTGTCGCCGGAATACTCCGCACTTGCCGTCGGCTCGCACTGCAGTGACACTCAAGCGCAACATCCCGCCAAGGAACGACACCGACCACCTCAAACGCCAGTCGAATGAAGATCCTCGCTCTACTCGTTGCTCTGCTCTGGACCGCCGCAACAACGGATTCGAGCGCAGCCGGAAGCACTGCCTCGCCGCACCTGCATCGCAAACCCAAGCTCAGGATCTACATCCTCGCTGGGCAATCCAACATGGAGGGCAAGGGCCATGTTCGTCACATTACGTGGCTGAAGGCCAATGCCGAGGCGGAAGAACGCAAGCTCTTCGAACGCGTCCATCGCAACGGAACCTTCCTCGACGTGAAGCGGGTTTCCATTCGCTACAAGAGCCGGATCGGCGCGCTCAACGTCGGATGGGGAACGAACCAGGAACTGATTGGCCCGGAATACGCGTTCGGTCTCACGATGGCAGATGCAACCGCCGGGGACATCCTCCTGCTGAAGGTGTCGGAGGGCGGCAAGACCCTCAAGACCGAGTTCTTGCCACCCAGCTCCGGCGGACCGGGGCGCCTGTATAGCGAGATCGTCGACATGGTGAACGACGCCAAGTCGGGGCTCAAAAAATACGTTCCGAGCTACGGAGGGCAAGGCTACCGAATCGAAGGGCTCGTCTGGTTCCAAGGCTTCAACGACAACATCGACAAAGCCCAAAAAGCCGAAGGGTTCAAGTCGTATGCAGAGCGGCTCAACAATCTGCTGATGGATCTGCGCAAGGACCTCGACGCACCAGACATGAAGATGGTGATCGGCCAATTGGGATTCAACCAGAGCCCCTCGCCGTTCAACAAAGCGCAGAAGTCCGTCGCGGATCTGAAACGCAATGCGCAATCGGTCAGGTACGTTCCGATCGCCGAGCTCGCCGACGCCGAGGTATTGAAGCGCTACCAGAAGTGGCAAACGAACAAAGAGAGCTGGGCAGAGGTCGGCGCCGATCGTCCGTATCACTACTACGGTAGCTTCCTACACTTCTTCCGCTTCGGTCGTTCGTTCGCGCAAGCGATGCTCGACATGACCCCGCGCTACACGCTGTCGTCAATTCGCAAGGATCTCGACAAGAACACCACGCCCCTGTTTCGCGCCATCGCCGCCAAGAAGTACGTGGCTGCCTATGGGCTCTGCATCGGCCTTGAGAGCAGTCTGGCCAACGGCGAAGAGCTGTATGGCAACGACAGTGCTAAGTTGGATGTCGCGCACGAGGTCGTTGGCTTTCTGAGAAACACGCTGTATCGCGACCTCGACGACGCCATCGCGTTGCTGAAGGAACACCGCGCCAAAGCCGACGTCTACATGCTCGACCGGGCGTTGACGCAGAGCTTGAAGAAATACACCGGGATCGTCGAGTACGACGAGATCGCCGCACCTGAGGCCAAGCGCTTCGCGAACACCGCAGATCGCGTGCTCCGTGACGAAATGCGGCTCGGCCGGACCTACTACGGCCTCATCGACAAGCTGCGCAAGAAGCGCACGAAGGGCCGGCTGCAGTC
>JBNMND010000393.1:0-4841 GCA_051274975.1 Planctomycetota bacterium
AGTTCGATGTAGCCAATTTCGCCGGGCACCATCGTCCAGTTGACGGCGGGCACCGAGATTTGGCGGCGCGTGATCGATACCTCTTGAGCTTCTTGGAAGCCGGGGCGGAAGAACTTCAGCACAACCAGCGACTCGGGGCGGCCCTTGAGTCGCTTGATGATCTCTTCGGTGGTGTGACCGCCAGTTTCCCAGCCGTCCACTTCGAGAATCTTGTCGCCACTGCGTAGGCCGGACTCGTAAGCCGGGCCGGAGTAGATCGGGCGCACGATCGAGAAGTCGCCTTCTTGGTCGAAGTTGACGAACGCGCCAATGCCGCCGTACTCACGGTTGAGGTCGAAGTAGAACCTTTGAAACTCTTGGCTGGTAAAGAACGTGCTGTGCGGGTCGAGGCCGCGCAGCATGCCCTTGGCCGCGTATTCCACCATCTCTTCGTTGGTGATGTCACCACCGCGGATGTGTTGGACGCGAATGCGGTGACGCAATTCGTCTAGCACCGCGTAGTCGTCGTTGCCGGTATTGGTTTCCGGACCGCGCGCCTTGATGACTTCGCGCAGTTGCGCTTCCCACTCGCGGCGTTGCTCTTCTTGCTTCAAATACATCGCGGCGCGGCGACCGGCATCGGTCGGCTGGTCACGAATCTCACGCAAGATCTGCCAGGCGCGACCGCCTTCAGTGTTGATCTCAGCGAGCGCCAGCGCGCCGCGCTGCTGCAGGTCGCGATCACTGGACTGTAGGAACTGCTCGAGCACATTCTTGGCGGTTTCCAATTGGCGATTGCTGCCAATCTTCCACAGCGACAGGGCGGCTTCGATGCGCACCTTGGGCTTCACCAATTCGTTCTCGCACTGCGCAAGCACGAGTTTGCGCACGTCGGGCAGGATGCGAATGTTGAATAGACGCTCTTCGCCGAGCAGCGACAACGCCGCCGAACGCTCAAACTCCTTGCCTTCCTTGGCGACCGGCTCACATAGCGCCAGCATGCTCTTGCCGAACGTGGCGTCTTCCTTCAATTGCGCCAACGCCAACGCGGCACACAAACGCTGCCGATGATTGTCGCTCGTGCCAGCTGTCGCCATCACCGCCGTCAGGTACCCATCCAGGTTCCGCTCTGGGGCGAGATCGGCGAGTTGATCGGCGATGCGATAGATTTCGCTGGCCTCAGCCGCTTCGGCTTGCGCCAAGACTGCGGCGACTTGCGCATTGAGTTCTTGAGCCCTCGCGGAGCCACAAAGAACAGTCAGAGAAAAGGCGGCGAGGATGGCGGACGACCGCGTGAAGACGTTTCGCATGTTGTGCTTCCAGTTGCGTTTGGGTCCGGTCACTCAGACCCTCACCCAGCCAATAAATCGGCGTTCGCCACTGCGCGAGGCAATGGAAAACAAGTTGCGCAAATCTTCGACACTCCGTGGGGTGTCTCGAATCTGGGCCCGGTTACATGGCTCGGTGTCGGGCTAGGGGCTAGCCCGGTGTCGGGCTTGGTAGCCAGACGCCTTTGTCTATACGTCGCTTCCCGGTTGTTGCCGAACGGATTTCCGCTGCAATAGGATCTAAGGATCGACGGACTGCGCTCCGTCCAGGCAAACGCGTGCCCGCTGCGACCACAATCCACAGGTTCTCAAGGCTGATTTTCCGGGTCCTAAGCATGTATGCGGGAATGGGATCGAGCGACGTTGCCGGGACTTGTTCAGCGGGCTTGGCCGGAAACGAAGCGTTCGCCCCCGCGCCAGCGACGTTAGGCTCATCGACGTGAGCACGCAGAAGCAACAAGGTGGTTGCCCCGACGAGGGCGCAAATGGGCTGACTCATGTGGATGGCCGCGGCCAAGCCAACATGGTCGACGTGGGGGAAAAGGCGTTGACCGCGCGCCGCGCCGTCGCCGAAGCGGTGATCCGCTTGGACGCGGAAACCTGCCGTCTGCTGTTCGCCGGCGAACTGCCCAAAGGCGAAGCATTGGCCGTCGCCAGGATCGCGGGCATTCAGGCGGCAAAGGAAACGTCGCGCCTAATCCCACTTTGCCACTCCCTGGCACTGAGCCACGCTGGCGTCGAGTTCGCGCCGATAGAAGGAGATGCCGTGCGAATCACGGCGGTTGCGTCGACCGTGTCGGGAACCGGAGTCGAGATGGAGGCGATGACCGCTGCCAGCATCGCCGCATTGACGGTCTACGACATGGTCAAGGCGCGCTGCCGTGCCGCCGTCATCGAGCGCATCCAGCTAATTCACAAGTCGGGCGGCAAGTCCGGCACCTACGAGCGTCAACCGGGGGAGGGCCTGCAATGAGTGCGCCACATGTTGCCATCGTCGGCGCGACCGGCGCCGTCGGTCACGAATTCTTGCGCGTGCTCGCCGAGCGCGACTTTCCCATGCGTTCATTGAAGCTACTGGCCTCGCCGAGATCCGCCGGCAAGAAGCTTTCGTTTGGTGGCGAGGACCATGTCGTCGAGGCGCTTGACCAGAAATCGTTCCAAGGTGTCGACGTGGCGTTCTTCTCAGCGGGCGGCGGCACATCGCTCGAGTTTGCGCCCAAGGCAGTCGCCGCGGGCTGTGCCGTCATCGACAACAGCTCGGCCTACCGGATGCAGGAGCACGTGCCGCTGGTCGTTCCCGAGGTCAATCAAGCCGCCATGGGTCGGCATCAGGGCATCCTCGCCAACCCCAATTGCTCGACGATCATTCTGGTTCTAGCGCTGGCACCGCTGCACCAACGAGCCGGCCTGCAGTCGGTAGTTGTCTCGACCTACCAGGCGGCTTCCGGCGCTGGCCAGAGGGCCATGGACGAGCTGCACGAGGCGACCCGCGCGGTGTTGGCTGGTGAGCAGCCGGCCAAGCCCGATGCGTTGGCCCAGTCGTTGGCGTTCAATCTGTTCCCGCACGTCGACGTGTTCATGGAAGACGGATACACGCGGGAAGAGGACAAGATGTTGTTCGAGGTCCGCAAGATCCTCGACATGCCGAAGCTCAAGGTCGACGCCACCTGTGTGCGCGTGCCCGTGGCGCGCTGCCACAGCGAGTCGGTCACGGTGCAGCTGGAGCAGCCGCTAACGGTCGCCGATGCCCAGGCGATGTTTGCCCAGGCGCCCGGCATGGAGTTGCTCGACGAACCCGCCAACAACCGCTACCCGATGCCGTGCGACTACGCGGGCCGCGATGAAGTGGCGGTCGGACGGGTGCGGCTGGGGCGCGTTTTTGATCCGGGCCTGACGTTCTGGCTGGTCGGGGATCAATTGAAGAAGGGCGCGGCGCTGAATGCGGTGCAAATCGCCGAAGCTCTCTAGCCGAAACTCTCCAAAAGCAGGGGCTATTTCCGAACTGCTGGGCGCGCATCCGGGATCCAGTCTCGCCGGAATCGGCCTGCCGCCGCGCGCGAGTTTGCCCTGCGCTCGCAGGTACCTTCGATAACACCCTAGATTCCGCTCGCCCGAAGCCCTTTGCTTGCCAGCCCTCAGGACAGGATCCACCTAACCCGAGCAACACAATCGATGGCTGCGAAGCGTTCCCAGAGCAAGAAGTCTACGCCCCCGAAGAAGTCCGCCGCCAAGCGCGCTCCCGCTAAGCCCGAGAAGGCCGCGGCGAAGAAGAAGGCTGCCAAGAAGGCGACAACTAAAAAGGCGACGGTCAAAAAGGCTCCAGCTAAGAAGGCACCGGCGAAGAGAGCGCCGGCAAAGCGCCGCTCTGCTGGCGATGAGCGCTTAGCGCAACTCGAGAGCTTGGTCGAGATGATGGTCGCCAAGGACGTCGTCGAGGTCGAACTCGAAGAGGCGGGCGCGCGTTGGCGCGTGCGTCGCACCGAGCCGCAAGCGGTCACCTATGCCGCGCCTGCCATGGCGATGCCGGCGGCAGCGGGCGTTGCCGCCCCTGCACCGGGCGCCGCTCCGGCTGCCGCAGCACCAGCGGAGCCGCAAGGCGAAGTGTTCAAGTCGCCGATGCTCGGCACTTACTACGCCGCCTCGTCTCCAGACTCAGAGTCGTTCTGTAAGGCTGGCGATCACGTCAACCCGGACACGACCTTGTGCATCATCGAAGCCATGAAGGTGATGAACGAGATCAAGGCCGAGCAGTCCTTCGAGATCCTTGAGGTCTTGGTCAAGAACGGCGAGCCGGTCGAGTACGGCCAGCCGATGTTCCTCATTCGCTAGGCAACATCGATGTTCCACCGCATCCTGGTCGCCAACCGCGGCGAAATTGCACTGCGCATCCTGCGCGCCTGCAAAGACATGGGCATCGAGACGGTCGCTGTCTACAGCGAAGCCGATCGAGATAGCCTGCACCTGCGCTACGCCGACGAGACGATTTGCATCGGCCCGGCGGCAAGCAGTGACAGCTACCTCAACATCCCCGCGATCATCGCAGCCGCCGAGATCGCCGATGTCGAAGCAATCCACCCGGGCTACGGCTTCCTATCGGAGAACGCCCACTTCGCCGAAGTTTGCAACAGCTGCAACATCAAGTTCATCGGCCCGTCCGCAGCCGCCATCACCGAGTGCGGTGACAAGGTTGCCGCCAAGGAACTAGCCAAGAGGGCCAACGTTCCATGTGTGCCGGGTTCGGATGGCATGGTCGAGAACGAGCAGGAAGCACTGCGCATCTCGCGCGAGATCGGCTTCCCGGTCTTGGTCAAAGCGGCGGCAGGCGGCGGCGGTCGCGGCATGCGGGTCGCGCACAACGAGCCGAGCCTGGTGACCGGCTTCCACGCGGCGCGTGCCGAAGCCCAGGCATGCTTCAACAACCCGACGGTCTACATCGAGAAGTTCGTCGACAAGCCACGCCACGTTGAGATCCAGATCGTCGCCGATACGCACGGCAACGTCGTGCACCTCGGCGAGCGAGATTGCTCGCTGCAA
>JBNMND010000394.1:0-4833 GCA_051274975.1 Planctomycetota bacterium
AAATGGGTGGTCGACTGTGGGCCGAGAGCGAAGGACCCGGAATGGGGACAGCGTTCATGTTGGAGCTGCCACTACGGCAACAGGAACCAGCGGGCCTAACCGCGAATCAGCGAACTACCGAAGGAGCCAAGGCGTGATGGACAGCAATCAAGACGGGATGCTCAACCGTCGTGTTCTCGTTATTGATGACAACGAAGCGATCCATGCCGACTTCCGGAAGATCCTGACACCCAGCACGGGTGTCTCCGAGGATCTGCTCGCAAGCGAGGCGGCATTGTTTGGCGAGGCGGCGCCCGTCCCGGAGTGTGTACGCTTCGACTTGTGTTGCGCGAACCAAGGCGCTCAGGGTCTAGAGATGGTTCGGCATGCGGCAGCTGATGGCAAGCCGTTTGCGATGGCGTTCGTCGACATGCGCATGCCGCCCGGGTGGGATGGCCTCGAGACGATCAAGCGGATCTGGGCAGAATACGAAGACATCGAGATGGTCATCTGCACGGCATTCAGCGACTACTCATGGGAGGAGACACTGCAGCAGTTGGGTCGCACGGATCGTCTCTTGATCGTCAAGAAGCCGTTCGACCCAGTCGAGGTAATGCAGGTGGCGAGTGCCTTGACGCACAAGTGGAACTTGCAGGTGCAAGCTGGCCAGCGCATGGAGGACCTGAGTGCCTCGGTCGCAGAACGAACTGCGGACCTTGAACTCGCGCGCAGCGATCTTCAGGCCATGAATGCCGAGTTGACCGCGGCACGCGATCGAGCGGAGGCGGCCAACGCCACTAAGACGCTATTCTTGGCGAACATCAGTCACGAATTGCGGACACCTATGACCGCGATCTTGGGGTTTGCTGACGAGGCCTTCGATGGTATCGCGCAGATCCCAGCGATGGAGAAGGAGGCCGATGCAGTGCAGACCATTCGGCGCAACGCGCGGCACCTAGTCGGAATCATTGGCGACCTGCTCGACGTCTCCAAACTCGAGGCGGGCAAGTTGGCGGTCGAAGGCATTATCTGTCAGCCACTGCACCTTGCCGAAGGAGTGGTGGACCTGTTGCAACCCAAGGCCGAGCAGAAGGGGTTGGCCTTGAGCATGCGTTTTGATTCCCCGGTGCCCTTGTCGATCCGCACGGACCCACTGCGCTTGCGCCAGATCCTGGTGAACCTGGTCGACAACGCGATCAAGTTTACCGACAGCGGTTCGGTTGTACTTGCCGTGGCTCTCATGGACGCGGCCGAAGTGCCACTGCTGCAGTTCTCGGTGCACGACACTGGCTCCGGTATGGTCAAGGAAGTGCAGCAGCGCTTGTTCCGCCCGTTCGAGCAGGCCGACATCTCAACGACCCGCAAGTTCGGCGGCACGGGTCTTGGCCTTTCGATCTCACGACAACTTGCGCAACTACTTGGCGGCGACGTTGCGGTGCGAACGTCGACTGCAGACGGAAGCTGCTTTGATGTCACCATTGCGATCGGCAATCTCGGTGATACACAGCTTGTGGACGACCCGAGCAAGATGGATGCGGGGGCCATGGGCGCGCCGTCGACCCCTGACTCGGAATATGCCCGCGGCGCCCGGGTGCTGTTGGTGGAAGATGGCCTCGACAATCAACGCCTGATCACCGCGATTCTTCGCCGTGCAGGTTGTGACGTGGACATAGCCGGCAATGGTCAGGAGTGCCTCGACCGCGTCGCCGATAGCGCGATACCGTACGACGTCCTGCTAATGGATGTGCAGATGCCGGTCATGGATGGGCGGACGGCTACCAGAACCTTGCGGCAGGAAGGCTCGTCAGTGCCGGTCATCGCGCTGACGGCCAGTGCTAGCAACGACGACGAGCAAGCGTGCATGAGGGCGGGGTGCGATGCATTCCTGACCAAGCCCCTCGACCGGAAGCTGCTAGTGCGCACCATCGGCAAGTTCGCGAAGCGCGAGCAGGCACCTGCCTCTTCCGATGGCCAGTAGTCGCAGCGACTGACATCGTGCAGGTGTTGGGCGATATTGCGCCGAACGTCGCAGCCAGCCAGCGGGATCTCATCGTGGTCTGTCCCCAGCTCACCGTTGGTCGAGTGCCAGTATCGCTCACGCAGGACCCGGCGAGTTGCGCGTCTCGGCGTCCATTTTGGCCCGAACTTCGCCGCTGCGTGCAGCGCGAGAATGGCATCTGCGCTCGCCGTGCCCGAGACTTGGCCGATACCTTGTCCGCAGTCATTACCTCCAGTAGGCACACATGAAACTTGTCGACCCAATCATCGTCGCCGTGGCATGCGCCGCGATGCTTCCTGTCCAATGCATTGGCGCGCAGGAGAAGCCACCGGTAGCTCGCCAATTCTTACACGACGAGTACCGCACGGTGATGTTCGGGAACTTCAAGCTCCTGAGAGACACGGGCATCTGGGACGAGTTGAACGGTTCGGCACTAAAGCTGGTCGTTTCGATGATCGAGAAGGAACTCTCGTTCCCGTTGTCGCGCCTCGACCGCATTACGTCGACCCAGCGCCCGCTCCCCGAGGACGGTAAGGACCCTGCGGAGCAGAGGTCCGTGGAGAAGATCGTCACTCTCGAAGGCAATGGCGACTTGGGCGATCCCGCCAATGGCAATGACGCCCAGTATGAAGAGAAGACGGTGGGCGGCTACCGGTTGCTGCAAGGCCAGTGGTCAGGCGATTCCGTCGTGCAGTTGTCGCCAAAACTACGCGTCTATGGTTCTACGGAGCAGTTGCAGGCGGTGCTTGACGGTAAGCCGCGTGCCGGGTTGCCGTCGGCCGATGTGTTGTCCTTCATTGCCGGCAAGAAGAACCTGCTCGCTTACTTCATTGGCGATGTGAAGAAGCACCTGCAACCGCGCGAATCACTTGAAGCGATCCTGCCAGATGCCGCGTGGCCGGAAGACGACAAGCCAACGCACATGTGCATTCGTGTGCTGGCCACCGGCGACGAAGATGATCCACACGTGATGTTGGAATGGGCTGTGCGGCACGGCAAGGATGGCGCTGGCTTGGTCGCGACCGAGAAGGCGGTCGCGGCGGCACTGCAACGCGTTCGCGAACTGAAGGAGGCCCGCATCATCCGCCCGTGGCTGAAGAAGGTCGTGCACGAGCGAGATGGCACGGACGCCGTGTGGCGAGTTGACCTGGGGCGTGCCCGCCGCGCGATGGGTCTACTTGGCACCTTGGCGCCGTTCATGTTCTTCGCATCTACCACCGAGGTGCAGGGGCGTGCTCAGTTGCCTCAAGCAGTGATCAAGGAGGTGCCGAAGCCCAAGAAGGCGGAGAAGAAAGGTCCTGACACCAAGAAGGGCGAGACGAAGGAAGTGCCGGTTACGACCGGCGGCGACAACTGAGATGATTTGAAGTGACCCGGCCGTAACAAGCTGCAGGGGCCGTGCCAACGGCAGAGGAACCGGGGATTTTTAATAGTCGGGCCAGTCAGGTGCAGTTCAACCAGCAATGGCTGCGGCTGGAGAAGACCGCCGATGGCGACTCCGATATTGATTGACGAGGATCGGTCGCAGAATCTCTACCGCATGAGAATCCCGGGAATGCTCATCCCAGCGGTTGTCGCGTCCGCGCTGGCAGCTACTTGCCCTACACAGCAGTTGTCGATCAAGCAGTTGCGCCAATTAGATCGGCACACGCTCGATCTGGCGAGTTTGCAGGCGCCAGACGAAGTGACTGAACTTCGCGAAGTCCTGGCCAAGCTTGGTTACCCCGAGAAGCTACTCGCGCAACTTGATCGACGTGTCAAGTCGGCGCGGACGTTTACTCGTGGCCGCGAGACGCGGCTGAAGCGTGTGGTCAAGGCGCTCAAGGCTACCAGTGGCAAACTCGACGCCGGACTTGGCGCGATAGAGAACGCTGAAGCCCGCCGAAAGATCGCGACGCAACTACTTCGCATCGATGGCGACCTCGAAGCGTCACACCAGGCGATAGGTCACGTGCGCGTTGGTGATCGATGGAGTACTCCTGAAGATGCGAGGTTGGTCGACCGCCGAACTCTGATTCAGAAGGCACTGCAAGAGGTTCGGCGATTGCAGCCGCCCGTCATGACCGCGCCAAGCAAGCATGAGTTGCTGCGGCATGTCTTGGAGCTTGATGGCGTTCGCCTATCGAGCTGTGGCGTAACCATCCACACGGGGTGGCCGGTGGCGAAGACGACGCGCTTGCTGAAGAACCTCATTCGCGCGATCGCTTTCTCGAGGCATCTCATCGATGGCAAGCCCATTGTTCTGCCGACTGGCTTGGGTCACACGAGCGTGCTTTTTACCGGTCAGCCAAACTATGAGAAGGCGTTGGCTTTCGACCTTTCGCATCAGCGCGTCACCGCAGAGCGCGCGAAGGGCGCATCGAAGCTTGCCGCGTATTACCGAAAGAACAACACGCTGATCAACAATCGCACGATGGAGAATCATGCTCTGGCGGGCATCTTCTCGCACATCTCGAGTGTTGTAAGCGATCGCTTGTACGATCAGGCGTACCACCCCACGTTGATCGCAGGGCACGGTAACTGGGTGCTCATGGCGCTCACGGGCGCACAACTTCCGGGCATTGCATTCCGGGTTAAGTCGAACGAAGTTGGCACCCGTAGCTCGGCGCAGAAGGGCGACGAGCTGTTGTTCGGGGCGGGCTTGATGGGCGCTCGATCGTGGTTGCGCGATCGCGTTCTCGCCGGAGAGGATCCGGCATGGACGCGCAGCTTCTTCGATCAAGTTGGTCGTATCGACGACATCGATTTGCTCAAGACGACGTTTGTCGTCGACTATCTGCAGCAGAAAGGGCTTCTCGGCCCCGTGCTGAAGAAGAGCATGTCTGGAGTCGGCAAGAACAAGACTGCGATGATCT
>JBNMND010000395.1:0-4830 GCA_051274975.1 Planctomycetota bacterium
AACGATTGCTCGAAGCGGGCTTTGAGTTCGAACACGCGAACCTCGAAGGCGCCCTTCGTTCTTGCCTAAGTAAGTAGGGTCACTTCAAGAGTGGGACAGTCCCAGCGCATCTAGCCACGCAAGATGACTAGGTCACTCACGCACACTGCACGTGACAAACCCTGCTGCGCGAACCCGCACAAACGACCCGCACGTTTGACGGCGTTCCGACACTGCATGTGTCGGAACCCCTGCATCACGACACAGAATCGCAAATGGGACACGCGTGCGATGCCGAGCAGCTCCGCCTCGCGCGATTGGTAGACGTATCTCTACAATCGCACGGTGACATCTTATGTCGAGGATGCCAACGATCTGATGAACCCGGAGTTCGTGACCAGCCTCAGCGGCCCTAGCGAAACCTTTTCGCCGAGCGACATCCGCTACGTGAACTGGCGCTTCATCATGATCAACAACGTGACGACAAGTCACCCGGTGAACCAGTCCCTCGAGACCTCTGCTTTCTCCTATCGCTTCGAACAGCAGTTGGACTACGGTTTCGATTAGTCGACCGAGGGGTTAACTAGTGATAGTATGGAGCGCTCGCCATTGGCGGGTCCGCGGTAACAAGCACCGGCCCCCCCCAATGGTCTTCGTGCCTTGTCTCGCCACAACAACACGATGTCCGACTCTTCTCGCATATCGGGCGAGACGTTCGCCACCGAACGTCTTCGCAACGACCCGCTGCTTACCTTCGAGGCCCTTCGTCAGGCCGCCGACCAGGCTGGCGTCACTATCCAACCTATTCAATACGGACGCGCACGCCGACAGCTTGGGCTGACTGGTACGCCGCCTGTAGCTTTGCGCACGGGTGCTTCGCGGCCGATTGCTTCGCCGGAAGTCATTCCTTCGCGGGATGCATCACCGTATGCACCAGCGCCGGCCACTCCCATGCCGGCAGGCGCAAACGCACCGGAACCAACTGCAGCGGCAGGCCAACCAACCGAAGCGATTCCAACTCCGGCACCGCCCCCCATGCCGGCGGCATCGAATGCGACCCCGAAGCGCAAGGGATCGCCGGCGTTCGACTTCTTGGTCGAGTCGCTGCGGGCCGAACCAACACTCAGCTACGGCGAATTGCTGACTCGCGCGACATCGAAGGACTACAAGATCGCGCCGATCATGTATGGACGCGCCAAGGCTCTATTGGGCTTGGTTCCCGTCGCACCTCGCGGCCAGGGCAAGAATCACAAGACCAACAAGCTGACGCCGCAACAAACGCTGAAGCAAGCCGACACCGCGTCGGCCGACCAGTTCAGCCAACAACTCTCGAGCGTGCGCAACGTCGATGACCTCGTGCAGATCATCAAGCACCTCGACAGCGAACGACGTCGATTGCGCGGCTTGCTTGAGACCATCGCCAACTCGATCGACGAAGCGCTCGACCACAACGACGAAGCTACGAAGTAGCGACCATCTGGATCCCAGTGTGCATCTGGCTCCCAGTGTGCATCTGGATCCCAGTGTGCATCTGGCTCGCAGTGTGCATCTGGCTCGCGACGCGGCACGATCACTGATCGCACACTCAGGACGACGCTAACGCGGCAAGCCGGCCAACAGCTTCTCGGCCGAACGTACGCCACCCTCAAGCGTCGCCGGCAAGCCCGTCGCGGTCCAATCGCCGCACACCCAAAAGTTGTCCGGCCCGCCAGGGAGACGGCCCGGTGACGGCCGCAATGCATCGCTATTCGGCGCGGCAACGAACGTCGCATGCTGTTCCTTACGGATGCGCACGTGGGCATGTTCGAGCGCGGCCACGAACGCGCCATCGCCATAGAACGTACGCAACTGCTGCTTGGCGATCGCTTCGATCTCCGCAACGCTCTTGCCATCGAAGCTGCGGTCACCGCCGGACAACAACGCAAACTGGCCGACGGGGTCACCCGGTGTGCGCAACAGGAAGTGGAACGGCGCACCACCGACGAGCGCAACGACCGGCCCATCATCGCACGGGGCCTCCGCAAGATTCGCGGCGTCGCGCATCGTGAAGTACGCACAGACAATCGGAGCGGAATCCAACGAACCGAAGGCACAATCGCCAAACCCCGACTGCTCGCCACCACCGATCAGTTTGCGCAACGCAAACCAAGGCATGGCCGAAACCACCAGATCGTCGTCGCCCACCTCGATCCGTTCGTCGCCGAGCTCGATCGCCGTCACGCGCTGCTCGGCAACCTGCAATCCGGTCACGCGAGCGGCAGTGCGCAACGTCACACCAGCATCCGCCAAAGCGCGCGGCGCAGGATCGCCGAGCAACTCGCTCCACGGTCGCGTCGGAATCCAAAACGCCGCCGAACTCGCGCGCCCCATGAATGCTTCGCGCAACGTCACCAAGAAGTCCGATGCGGAGACCTCCTCCGGTTCGACGTTCATGACGGCGCGACACAACGGCCGCCACATCACTTGATCTGGTTCGCCAAGCTGACCACGTCGCCGCAACCAATCAGCAAACGTCCAATGCTTCGGCGCACCAAACACAACCATCGCCATGCCACGGAACGCGCGCAGACGCGAACCGAACGCGATGCGCAGCCGCAGCAGCGCCCACGGCATCGCCAAGGGCACCGGCAGGCGCGAAAGTTTGAGCGAGGCAAGACGACCCGGCCCGAAGCGATAGGCCATGGCGAGGCTGCGATTCTGTTGGAAGCCGTCATCTGTGCCAAGCCGCCGCAGCAATGTCCGCATGCCGTGATAGCAGCCAAGCATCACATGGAAGCCGTTGTCGAGGTGGCGACCGGTATCGCGTTCTTCACTCGAGAATGCGCGACCACCGCACTGCTTGCGCGACTCGAGCAACGAAACGTCGAAGCCACGATCAGCAAGACCAAAGGCTGCCGCCATCCCGGCAACGCCGCCACCGAGCACGAGCGCTCGTCGCCGGCTGGTCACGCGCGCACTCCCATCCATATGGACACAGCCAACCACAGCTTGCGTGCCCGCGGCACGCGCATGCGCGGTCCCGCGATAGCCCCGGCGCGCTGTTCTAGCTTGCGCAATAATTCGCCATAGATCGCTCCCATGATGCGCGGCGCGACCAACGCGCGGCGCTCGCGCAATGGCAACCGTCGCAACTCAGCGCGAACCACCGCGAACTGCTCGCGAGCGATGCCCGCCAGCCGTTGGCACAGCTGCGAGACGCCACCACCCGGCGCATAGTGCTTGGCATCACCGGTGCCGAGCAGATCCTTAGCGGTGATCCCGAACTCAGCCAGCCACGTCTTCGGCGCGTAGTAGCGTTCGATTTCGGCATCGCCGCGCAAGTCGCGCAACACGTTGGTGAACTGCAACGCCAGACCAAGCGCGTGGGCGAACTTCTCGGCACCAAGACTCGTCGCCCCAAGCACCGGCAAGCACGCGAGCCCCACGGCCGACGCCACACGGTAGCAATACAGTTCGAGCTCTGCGCCATCGGCAATGCCTTCCGGATTGAGGTCCATCGCGCAGCCAGCGATCAGGTCCTCGAGCGCCCCGATCGGAATCGAGAAGTCCTCGACTACCAACTTCAGCGCCACGCCGACTGGCGTTTTTGGCTGGCCATCATCGCACGCGTCTAGCTCCCGCTTCCAAAATGCCAACTGACCGCGCGCGGTCGCAACATCCGGCGCATCGTCGACGGCATCGTCCACAACACGACAAAACGCATAGACCACGGTCATGCCATGGCGGCGGCGGGCGTCGAGGCAAACGAAGCCAGCGAGGAAGTTCGAGCCAGACTGCTTAGTGATCTCCAGCGGATCTTTATGCGCATCGGGGGGAGTCATCGTCGCGTCACTCACGAACGCCTCCAGTTCGGCTCGCGCGACAACAGCAGGCCGCCAAACACCGTGCGCACCCGACGCAACTTGCTCAGGTGCACGTTGCCGCCGAGCACATCGCCTTCGACCTGATGAATCTGCTTCAGCACCGCAGCAGCGCCATGCAGGATTGCGCGCAGCTCCAGCCGCAACCGACCGCGCACGCCGTTAACTACCTGCCAACCGGCAGCGAAGTCATCCGCAATGCGATCGGCTTGCTCGAGCACAAAGCGGCGAACCTCGGGCGAGGCCTTCGGCGCGCGCAGATCATCCTCGTTGGCACCGCACGCGTGGAGTTCTTCGATCGGGAAGTAGATGCGGTCTCGCTCGAGCAGATCCTCGCGAATGTCCTGCAAGTGGTTGAGCAACTGCAATCCAGTGCAGACGCGATCCGAGTAAGCATCCAATTCGGCGTCACGGTAGCCGCTGACCCGCAAGACCAACCGCCCGATCGGATCCGCCGAGCGCCGACAGTAGTCCAGCAACTGGGGGCGGTCATAGCGGCTCTGGTGGCAGTCCTGGTCGAATGCATCGAGCAAGTCGGTGAACAACGACTGCTCCAACTGGCACTGCTCAATTGTCGTGCGCAGCTCGGCGAACAACTGCACATCACGAACGGGTGCGCCGCTCGCATCGTTCGTCAGATGACGAAGGAAGTCCGCGCGGAACGCTGCCAACGCCGCAGCGTCCTGCAGTTCGTCGGCCAGATCGTCGGCCGTGCGCGCAAATGCGTAGATGCGGTGCAAGTGCACGCGCGCCACCTTTGGCAACAACCACGACCCAACCGGGAAGTTTTCGTAGTGGCGCTTCGCCAGGGACAGGTAGTCGCCCGGATCCCGGAGCGAGGCGGACGGAGCAGGAGTTGTCGAAGGCGATGCCAAAGTCGGAGTCGTCACAGCGGACGTAGCTCGCAAGGTACACGCGACGAGCCGCAATGGCAGCCGTCGGCCCAATCGGAAATTGGAGATTCCGTGTCACCGTGGGCGATTTCGGGCCC
>JBNMND010000396.1:0-4819 GCA_051274975.1 Planctomycetota bacterium
GGCTATCGATCCCGCGTCGGGCGTTCCCGTTGCTGGATTGCTGCTTGTGGATGGTCCGTAAGTGCCTGGTGGAGAGATGCTTGCGTTGACTTTTCCGCGAGTCTTCGGGGCGATCTCAGGCTGCTGTGCGAGCAATGCTGGCCCGCCTGGCAACCCGGATGGGGCCATGGAGACGTCAGCAGCGCCAGGCGCACGACCTACGAGAATGGTTTCGAGAAGCACTGCACTCTCGCGCCTGTTCAGACCCGTGATGACGCGCTCGACGGCGGTCTCCATGGAGGACCTCCTGGTCGGCTCATCGAGATCGAGTCCATATCCGTAAGCGTCTTCTAGGTCGTTAATAAGAGCGTTCCTGGCGCCTGCGACATCGCTCTTGTTTATGGTCTCGAACTCGACCGGATTCGCGATTTCGAGGGTGTAGTCGCCGACGCAAAGTTGGGAGCCGAATGTGACCGGGGTACCGGCTTTGGGGTCGGCCGGCTCGCCCTCCACGAAGGTGCCATTGAGACTGCCTGAGTCGAATGCGAGCAACTCACCCGACGGATCACAGAGCAGCTTGCCGTGCCGGCCGCTGACCTTGGGGTCGGGGATCGTGATTTCTACATCCGGAGCCCGGCCGAACACGATCTCCTCGCCGGGTGAGAGGTCGAATGCCGTGCGTTCCCCCTGGGAGGATGGATCCTCGGCCTGTCGCAAGATGACCTCAAACGTGACCATGGCCCCCTTGGGTGTGGCTTGCGCGGTTCTGATACCAACGGGGCGGTGGCATCGGAGTCTCCTCGCGCCCCTTGGGGCTGCCGCAGTTTCGGAATACCGGCGCCAGCATGGGGACTTTTCTACCTGCGCATCGGGGCTTTCACCGAGAGGAATCCGGTGTTCGTGACTCGATTCATCCCCGGGTGCGTCAAACACCCGATGAGTAGTCAGGGATTTCGTCCGCTGGCATCCGGCCGTCCCGTGACCTAATGTATTTGGCCATGCGCCGCCCGTGCGATCGGAGCGGAACTCGCGATGGCAACCGGGCTACGGCCAACCGTCGCGCTTCGCCGATGTAAGAGGTGTTCCTCCGTTACACATCGGGGGCAAGGCTTGGTCCGGATTGACGGGCTTGGGTTGGCGCAAGAGAAGCAGATGACAGACAAAGAACCGAAGGAACCGAAAGAGGGCGAAGTCCCCCCGAAGAAGCCGCGCGGCATGGGTGGGGTCATCCTCATTCTCGCCCTGTTGATGGCAATGTTCGTGGTCGTGTCGAATTCGGGCCGTGAAGGCCAGAACTCGGTGCACGCGTTCTACAGCCACTTACTCAATAGTCGGCTGACAGGCGTCACGATGTCCGGAGGTGTGGTCAGTGGCCATGTCAAGGACCCGGACGACAGGCAGATCGAAGTCGTGCTGCAGGACTTCCTGCGGTTTGGCGGCATTGATCATGACCTGTTGAGCACGCTGTCGGTGACCAGCCTCGACGAGACGCTGTATCCCGATGCGGCTGTCGCGACGAGCCGCTTCCTCGACGATATCCTCGAGAAGCGCGTGCGCGTATGGCAGGCCTTCTTCGTCAACGAAGTTGCCTCCAAGGCGCCCAACGCGAAGCCGGTCACGGACGAGCTTCGCAAGGAGGGCGCCTACCTGACCGCGTTGTTGCAGCACGGTTCGTCACAGCACTACGTTCGCATCGATAGTCCGACGGCTCCGGGCTCGCCGACGTTGCAAGACGTCTGCGCCGAGCTGGATCGTCTCGGCGTACCGCTGCAGTCGCGCACGTTGTCACTCGGCAGCGTGGACTTCCGAGTCAGCGAACCGAACACCGCACTGATCTATATCATCGGCACAGTTGGCCCTTGGCTGCTCGTGCTGGCGATCGTTTGGTTCTTCATCATTCGTCAGATGCGCTCGCCGGGTGGCTCCGGTGGTGTGTTGAACTTCGGTCGCAGCCGCGCGCAGCTCTACACCAAGGAGAGCCGCACCAACGTGACGTTTGACGACGTCGCGGGCATGGAAGAGGCCAAGGCCGAAGTCCGCGAGATTATCGAGTTCCTCAAGAACCCGGGCAAGTTCGCGCGTCTCGGCGGTTCGATCCCACGTGGCGTGTTGCTGGTCGGTTCGCCGGGCACGGGTAAGACCTTGCTCGCCAAGGCGATCGCCGGCGAAGCCGAGGTGCCGTTCTTCTCGATCAGCGGCAGTGACTTCGTTGAGATGTTCGTTGGCGTTGGCGCAAGCCGCGTGCGCGACTTGTTCAAGCAAGCCCGCGAAGCGAGCCCCTGTATCGTGTTCCTCGATGAGATCGACGCTGTCGGTCGCAAGCGCGGCACCGGCATGGGTGGTGGTAACGACGAACGCGAGCAAACGCTCAACGCAATCCTCGTCGAGATGGACGGCTTCGATTCCGACAAGGGCATCATCCTCATCGGCGCGACCAACCGTCCGGACGTGCTCGACCCGGCGCTGTTGCGTCCCGGTCGTTTTGATCGTCAGGTCGTCATCGATCGTCCGGACGTCAAGGGCCGCGAAGCGATCCTTACCGTGCACGCACGCAAGGTGAAGCTCGCCGGCTACGTCGACATGAAGCGCATCGCCAAGGCAACCCCTGGGTTCTCTGGTGCCGAGCTTGCTGCGGTGATCAACGAAGCCGCGATCTTGGCGGCGATGAAGAACAAGGACTGGGTCGAGATGTCCGACCTCGAAGAGGCGCGCGACCGCGTGCGCTGGGGCCGCGAGAAGAGGAGTCGCGCCATCGAAGAAGAGGACCGGAAGGTCACTGCCTATCACGAAGCTGGTCACGCGATCGTTTCGATGATGACCCCGGATCAGGATCCGGTTCACAAGGTCACGATCGTCAGCCGCGGTCGCGCTCTCGGAGCGACGATGTCGTTGCCTGAGAAGGACGACTACAACCACTGGCAGAATAAGCTGCTTGGCCGCATCGCCGTTTGCTACGGCGGCCGCATCGCCGAGTCGTTGGTCTTTGGAGACGTTTCCGCCGGCGCCCAAAACGACATCGAGCAAGCGACCAACCTGGCGCGCGTGATGGTGTGCGAGTTGGGCATGAGCGAGAAGGTCGGCCCGATCAAATACACGGCGGACGATGAGAATCCGTTCCTCGGCCAAGAGTTCCGGCTGTCGGGTGGCGTCTCGGAGCGCACGCTGCAAGCGATCGATGACGAGGTGCGACGCATCGTTGACGAGCAGTATCAGGCGGCGACCACGTTGCTCAAGGAGAAGCGTGATTCGCTCGACGCGGTGGCGACCGCGCTACTCAAATACGAGACGCTCAGCGGCGATGAGATTGGTGCGGTCTTGCGTGGCGACAACCTTGAAGAGTTCAAGGCTGCCGCCGAGCGTCACCGCGAATCGGTCGAACGCGAAGCTGCCCGCAATGCCGCGAAGGCTGCGCCTAAGCCTGAGGCGGAAGTCGACGCGTCTACCAACAACGAAACCTCTTCCGACGAGAAGCCCGACGTGGGCCTGTCGGGAGCCTGATCGAGAAACCGCATCAACCCATGATTTCATCCTTGCTCGCGCAACAGAACCCAGCTGAGGACGACTTCAGCGGACTGTTCGATGCGGGTAAGATGATCATTGAGGTCGCGATCTTCGCGGTCTTCATCTACGTCGTGTTGCGCTTCCTGCGCGCAACGCGCGGCTCCGGAGTCATTCGCGGACTGGCACTGCTGGTGACCACGTTCGCGGTCGCGTTCTTCATCCTGGCTGGGCCGTTGGAACTAGCCCGCCTGGAATGGCTGGTCGAACAGTTGGCGCCGTCGGTTGTGCTGGGGTTGGTGGTGGTGTTCCATCCCGAGATCCGGCGCGCGATCGTGCATCTCGGTGACGCGCCGATCTTCGGCCGCTTCTTCCGTCGTGATGCCAAGATCGTGCCGCGTCTGTTGCGCGCAGTTGCGCGACTGAGCAAGGAGCGCATCGGTGCGTTGATCGCGATCGAACGAGAAGCGTCGTTGTCCGAGTTGTCAGAGAACGGCATCACGATCGATGCCGAACTCAACTCATACCTGATCGAGTCGATCTTCTTCCCCAAGAGCGCGCTGCATGATGGCGGCGTGGTTGTGCAGGACGATCGCATCGTCGCGGCGTCGTGCTTGTTCCCGCTCAGTCAGAACCCTGACATCGACAAGCGACTCGGCACGCGCCATCGTGCGGCACTCGGATTGTCTGAAGAGACCGACGCGCTGATCATTGTTGTCAGCGAAGAGACGGGCAACATCTCGGCAGCAAGCAACGGCAAACTCAATCACGGTTTGACACTCGAGAAGCTCGAGGCCGAACTAGACGGTGTTTTTGGTCGGAGTAGTTCCTCATGAGTGCCGATCGTCGCAAGCGCGGAGTATGGGCGATGATCGTCGACGACCCGTTCCGAAAGATGGTCGCAGTCGGCCTCGCGGTGTTGCTGTGGTTCTTCATCCAGAGCCGCATCATGGATTCGGAGGTCTTCACGCTCTCGTTGACTACGGACGACCAGATAGAGATGCAGGGCGCGACGCGCGACAGCAGCGCATTCGTAGTGTTCTTACCGAGCGGAGTCGCGGAGCGTCGTTTCCTCGATGGCGATACCCGGGTGACGACGATCAAAGTCAAGATGACTGGGCCGCGCTACAAGATCGAGGAGCTGAAGAACAATCCGCTGCGACTCAAAGTGATGAGTCTGTTGGGTCGTCAGTGGAATCGCGAGATCACCGCGGGCGACGAGTCGGACCTAGAGATCGTTCCGATCTCCGCGTCCGATATCGAGCGGGATCTTCGCTATGACAACATCACGATCGAGTTGATTCCGTCGCGCATCCGCCTTGAGGTGGGGATTCAGGAAACG
>JBNMND010000397.1:0-4782 GCA_051274975.1 Planctomycetota bacterium
GGTCATGTTGTGACCGTCGACGGGACCGAAGTAGCGGAAGCCAAGTTCCTCAAACAGGTGGCCGGGCACGACCATGTTCTTGACCATGTCGACCGCGTCGCCGAGGCGCGCATCGAGTGGCTTGCCAACAACCGGTATCGACTGGATCAGGTGATGGATCGATTCCTTGGCGCGGTTGTAGAAGGTGCCGCCGCGCAGCTTGTTGAGGTGACGCGACAGCGCGCCGACAGTCTTGGCGATCGACCAGCGGTTGTCGTTGAGGATGACAAGCAGCTTGTCATTCTCGAGCGAGCCCGCGTGGTTGAGCGCTTCGAACGCAACGCCACAGCCCATCGCGGCATCGCCGACGACGGCGACGGACTCGCGCTTCTTGCCCTGCATGCGATCGCCCATTGCGATGCCGAGAGCCGCCGAGGCAGCCGTGCCCGCGT
Source organism: Planctomycetota bacterium (assembly GCA_051274975.1). Taxonomy (GTDB): domain Bacteria; phylum Planctomycetota; class UBA1135; order UBA1135; family UBA2386. Next base: position 432 of record JBNMND010000397.1, read on the forward strand.
GACCCATCAGGTAGGCGTCGTATTCGCTCTCCCACTTGTTGGAGAAGCCACTGAGCCCGCCCTTCTGACGAAGCGTGTGGAAGCGATCCTTGCGCTCGGTTAGCAGCTTGTGCGGGTAGCACTGGTGGCCGACATCCCAGACCAAGCGGTCATCGGAGAAGTCATACAGGTAGTGCAGAGCAACTGTAAGCTCGACCACCCCCATGCCGGAACCGAGGTGACCACCGGTCACGGACACGGTGTCCATGATGACCTTGCGCAACTCGGCGCACAGTGCGGTCAGCTCCTCACGTGGGAGCTTCTTGAGGTCGGCTGGATTGTTTACCAGATCGAATAAGGGTGTCTGCGACTGCTGGTCCAATTTGCGCTCCGGACAGGCGATTCATCACCACCGCGACATGGAGACCTCACAACGAACGGGTCAAACCGTTCTCAGGTGCGGCGCTCAACGGTGTAGAACGCGACATCTTGCAGCAGTTGCAGCGCGCCGTCCAGGGAACTCCGGGCAACCCCGCGCCAGCTCGCAGCGGCGGAAACCACTTGTTCGGCGAGACTAGCGGCTTCCAGGGCCAAGTTACGGGCTGTTTCCAAGCTGGATTCCAGGCCCACCAGGGCCGGCCAGGTCAGTTTGCCGAGGGCGACGTCAACTCCGGGATTCTTCCCTAACTCCGTCGCTGTTGCGGTCATATCAAGGCAATCATCAGCGATTTGAAAGGCTCGGCCGAGCCGGTCCCCGTAGGCCCGCAAGTGTCCCAACACCTCGACCGGGAGAGTCTTCTGACCGGCTCCAGCGTGGGCCCCGACCAGCAGGGACGCGGTGATCAGCGCCCCAGTTTTGTGGTCGTGGATCCAGGTCAAGCGCTCGATCGAGTGTTGGTCGGTCTCTCCCTCGGCCGCGAGGTCTTCGACCTGGCCGCCAACCATGCCGACGCTGCCCGACGCCTTGGCCAGCGCATGAACGGCTGCGCCACCCGCCGCGGACACTCCTTCGAACGCCAGCGTCTGCAGCGCATCGCCGGCAAGCAAAGCCATCGCATCGCCATAGACCTTGTGGCAAGTCGGTCGGCCGCGACGCAGATCGTCGTTGTCCATGCACGGCAAGTCGTCGTGCACGAGGCTGTATGTATGCAGGCACTCAAGCGCCGCGCCGGGCCGCATCGCGGCCGCCAAAGCACCGCCGGTTGCCGCGCACCCGAGCAACGTCAGCATCGGCCGCATGCGCTTGCCGCCCGGGAACATCGCGTAGTGCATCGCTTCGTGCAGCGTCTTCGGCTGCGTCGTCGACAACGGCAGCAAATCGCGCAGCGCCTGCTCAACGGATTCTGCGTGCTTCGTAACGAACGCCTGGAAGGCTCCGGCAAATGGTCGCTCGGTCATTTCTTCACGACCATGCCAAGCATCGCATCGATCGTCTCCTTGGGGGTCAGTCCGGGTAATAGCATTCGATAGCCTTCCCCAGTGATGGTCGACTCCAAGCTCCCTCGACGCAAGACACCGCCTCGCAAGAGCAGCGAAACAACGCCACCCCGTTCATCAATCTCGACGGCCAACTGGTCGCAGTGTGCGCTCGACGTAACCAGATTTTTTTCGTCGGTGCCGATCAATTCGACGGTCAGAAAGTGGCCGTCGGACATGCCCTTGAGACGCGTCACCCGCCACGAATCATTGGTTTTGGCCTTCTCCAGCAAGTTGTCCAGCCGCGTCAGCCACTGCCGGCGCGTGCCCGAATCGACGTCCGTTGCCGGCCTTCCGGCCCTGGTCTCCGGCATGGGATAGGCACCATTGCCGCGAACCAGATATGGCAGGCGCGCTTCAAACAGCGGCCCGACCACATCAACAAACGTGATGATGAAGCCATCCTCGGGCAGTGCCACACGCTCGCCATCCGCCGCGCGATGGCCATCGAAGAACCGCAACTGCAGCAGCCCCGTAGAGCGATCGAGTTGGGCCGTCATCAACTTCGCTGTCAAGAACGTGACCGCCAGACCATCGGTGCTCGACTCGAGCATCTCGACATCGTGCAGCCCCACTTCATCGAGACTGCCGGCGCGCAAGAATCGCTGGTTGGAGTAGCCCTCAGTGCGCAGACACTCATGCAATGTATCGAGGCACAGGCGCACGCCGGCCGGCATCGGCTTCAACGAGTTCTTGGAGGCCTCAACGGCAGCCTTGCGGCGGCGGCCGGCTTCGGCGGTGCGCTGCTCTAGTAGCTTGGTCACGGCGGCAAGTTGTTGGCGCGTCGTATGCAAGTCGAGTTGCAGCCGGGTGAACGCAGTGAGGTCGACGGGAGCAGTCGTCTTCGGCGCCTGTGACGTAGCCGCATCGCTGACATTGGCTTGCTCGACTGGACGGACTTGCGTAGCTGGTTTGGCCGGCGTTGCCTGGTTAGTCGGCGTTGCCTGGTTGGTCGGCGTTGCCTGGTTGGTCGGCGCAATTGAATCGGCCGGCTCCGAGGTCACTTGGCCAGACGTAGACGCACCCGGAATGTATGCATCCTCCGACAGCTTCATCCTGGCCCGCTCCGCCTCATCGTAGCTCGGCAGCGGCCTGAGCACTTCGCCCACGCGCTGCAGCCGCTCATTCGCTTGCTGGGCGGCGCGCTCGGCGTCCCCGATCTCCGCAGCCAAGCGCTTGGTCTCAAAAACCAGGGCGACGACGCTGGCCAGCAAGACGAGGAGGGCGATTCGAGTGGGCCAGCGGGTCATCTTGGCTTCCGACGGAATAGCCGGGGCGTTCTTCCAGGGGGAATGCCATCCGAGGGGAAGCCTCCACACGGACCGCCGACCAATTGCTGTTTCTGTTCTTCTTGTACCAGGCGTGCCACTCCCGAACGGTAGCAAACTTCTGACCGGTGAGCTGCCCAAGAGTGGTCAGATACGAGCCGCTGACGCCTGTCTTCGACAGGCACGCCCTCATCCGCAGGTTCGGCGGCTGCGGTAACGAACCCAGTCTCCGGCATGGGTCGCGTGCCGTCCGGCGTTTTGGCGAGCGCTATTTGCGCCATCGTTGCCAGCGCGGCGCGATGTGCTTTGGACGCATCCGCTTCTGCGCGGTTGCTGAAAAAACAGTATCACGGCGGCAACGACCATCAGGGCCATTACTACGATTCCGACTGGCTAGCGGCTGTTCACGCCGCCGAGTCTACCACTTCTTGTTCTTGTTCTTCTGGTTCCAGGCTTGCCACTCGCGGAACGTCTCGAAGTTCTGCCCAGTGAGCTTCTTCAGCGTCGCAACCCACTTGCCACTGATCGCTGCGAGCCGATCCTTGGCGTTCTGGGCATCGATGCTGGTACCGCCTTGGGAGGCGCTCTCGGACAGCGAACCAAAGCGCTTCAACAACTCGCTGACGATCTCCTTGCGGATCTTCTGCTTCGACTCTTCGAAGAAGCCGAGCGCATCACCGGCCGCAGCCTGCAACGCTGCTTCTGGGTTGCGGCGCGCCTCGTCGAGCAGGAACTTCACGTTGGCCTCATCCTTGGCACGGCCAATGTTGCGCAGCAGTCGCTCACGCATCGGCACCCACATCGGCTTGGCCTTGAAGCGGTTCTTGTTTTCGAACGCCTTCTTGAGCGCCTTCGCGCCGTCCTTGCCGTGACGACCGAGTGCTTCGGCAGCTGCGTTATAGAGGCCCACGTTGTCGGCGGGTCGAACCTTGTTCTTGTTGAGCACACCGTCGAGTGCCTTGACGACCATCGCGCGGTCCTTGTCGATCAGGCCATTCTTGTGCTTGATCATCAGCACGTCGATCACTTCGATGCCGCGCGCGTCTTCGGTGAACTTCTTGTTCTTGGCGATTTTGGCTAGCTGTGCGACCTTCTCGGCGACCTCTTTGTCCGGCACAGGCTTGGCTGGCTTCTTCTGCGCCGTGACAGCAGATGTCATCAACGCGCCAATCAGGCACAAGACTGCGAACGGAGAAGGTTTTGGTGATGTCGTGGTCATCGGATTCTCCCGTGGTTATCGGCAATCGCGGCAGTAGGCGACCAACGCAATCTGCGTATCGTCCGCGACACAGCCGAGTGTCAGGCTGCCCTAGACTATCAAATCTCGTGCCCAGAAGGGTAATGCTCCCATGCCATGGGGCTCATAGCTTGATACCTGGGCGTCTCTCCCCAGTTACTAGGGCAAATCTGACAGCAAGCTACTGGCTGCTTTGCGAATCAGGGACATGTCGAGCGTGTGCCACTGGCTCGGAACCGCCAATTCGGGCCGCACTCCAAGCTCGATCAGGCCGTCATGGACCTGCACCAGCAGCTCCGAGAAGCCGCGGTGGTGCGGCGACTGCAACGGCGGATCGCCATAGAAGTCGACGATGTGCGCCAGCACGAGCTCGGTGTGCGGCGACAGAGCC
>JBNMND010000398.1:0-4777 GCA_051274975.1 Planctomycetota bacterium
CGCAAGTTGCCGAACGAGTTCCAAGGCACGCTGCCGCCGCCATTCGAAAAAGTGCGCGTGTTTGTCCCGGGTTGCCTAGTCGTGCAAGGTCCGAAGTTCGCAAATGATCGCGATGCGGCAGCGGCACTCGCCAAGTCGCCCGCCCTGAAGGACTGGCCGCTAGTCGTGCTCGTCGACGACGCCGATCAAGCCGCGCGTTCGAGCGTCAACTTCTTGTGGACGACTTTCACGCGCTTCGAGCCCGCCGCCGACATCCACGCCAACGAACTCAAGCTGGTGCGCAGCCAGCCAAGTTACACGCCCCCCATCGTCATCGACTCGCGCATGAAGCCGGACTATCCGGACGAACTGTTTTGCGACCCAGACACCGCATCGCTGGTGTCAAAGCGATGGAACGAATACTTCCCCGCCGGCGGCATCGAGATGGGCGACAGCGATCGCGGCCATCTCGACTAGCGTCTTGCCGCCACGTATCGCCGCTACAACTCGCCGCCACAACTCGCCGCCACAACGAACCGATATGAACTACCGCGATCTAGAGCCCGAAGACGCCCAGGCCGAACTGCAAGCCGAGCCAGCACCGCGCCTGCTCGACGTGCGCACCGAGCCTGAAAACCAAAGCCACCGACTTGCCAATTCGGTGCTAATCCCGATACAAGAACTCGCCCAACGCACCGCCGAACTCGACCCCGACGAGCACTGGTTCGTCTACTGCGAACACGGCCGCCGCAGCCTATTCGCCTGCGACATCTTGTCGGGCGCCGGCTTCACCAAGCTGACCAACATCCGCGGCGGCATGGTGCACTGGGCTGGCAAGGGCCTGCCCTACGAACAACCATCGAGCTAGCGCGATTTGGGTACAGTACGCAAGTCCACGAAAGACGAATAGCAAGCTGACGGCCAGCAGCAGCAACAGGACTCGCTACTTCTTCTTGCCGGCGCCCTTCTTGGGCTTGTTGTTGGCGCCTTGATTGTTACCCGGCCACGGCATGCCCGCCGGTCGCGCGCTTTCATACTTCTTCAGTGCCGCGCGCAACTTGCTGCGCACCACTGGACGGGCATCGCGCGCCAAGGCGCGCCTCTCCAGCGGATCGTCGCGGTAGTCGAACAACGCGCCGGTACGATAAAGCTTGAACTTCTTGTCGTAGGCGAACACCTGCAGTGGTTCTCCGCGCGGCGAATACCAACAGTAGATCCACTCGCGCGGATTGCCTTTCTTGCCGAACAACTGCGGCAGAAAACTGCGGCCATCCAGTGGCAACGCGACGACGGGTATCACGCCGGCGGCTTCGCAGAGTGTCGGCAGGAAGTCGGTCGTGTCGACTAGGTCACCGCAAACCGACGGCATGATACGGCCAGGCCAGTTGGCGATCATCGGCACGTGGGTGCCGCGCACCGTCGTGAAGCGTTTGCCGCCCCGGACATTGTACCCGTGCATGCGCGAACGCAAGTCCACGTTGGTGCCATTGTCGCCGACAAACAGCACCAGCGTATTGTCGCGCAGCTCCAGTTCCTCGAGCTTGGCCACGACGTTGCCAACCATCTTGTCCATGTAGCGAACCATGTCGACGAAGTACGCTGGGTTGCGCGCCTTGTTCTCGCCACGCACTTTCGGGTCCCAAGCGGCGCTGTCCGGCGTCGCCTGGTGTGGGAAGTGCGGCAGGATCATCGGGTAGTACAGCAAGAACGGCTTGGACTTGTCCTTCGCCTGCTTGGTAATGAAGTCGAGTGCGAACGCGTTGATCAGGTCCGGCCCATATTCGCCGTTCGTGTAGTCACGCGGCTCGCTCTGCACTTCGAGGCCAGGATTCGGATAGCGCGGCGCAAAGCGCGTGTGCTGCCACAGAACGTGTTCGTCAAAGCCAAACTGCTTGGGCAATTCGGCGACCCGACCAAGCTGCCACTTGCCGGCGATCGCCGTGGCATAGCCCGCATCGCGCAACAGATTGCCGAACGTAATCTCGTCACGCTTGAGCTGGCCGAAGCCAACGTAGTTGCGCACGTTGTATTGGCCAGTCATCACCTGCACGCGGGTCGGCGTGCACAGTGGCTGCGCGTGCGCATTAGTGAACCGCACGCCAGTCGCCGCGAGGCGGTCGAGGTGTGGCGTTTCATAGGACAAGCCGCCGTTCGCGCTCAAGCATTCGAAGCCGAGGTCATCGGCCATTATGACGATCAGGTTGGCACGTTCCTGCGCAGACAAACCGAACGTCAGCGAAGCCAGCAACAATGCTAGCACGACGAACCGGATGGCGCGGGTCACGCCTTCGGCCACGCCGAAGCGGCCGCACGGCATTCGTCAACGGTCGGCACCAATGCCAACCGAATGAAGCGCTCTTGCCCCTTGCCGAAGAAGCTGCCGGGGGCAACGACAATGCCATTGTCGCGACAGAGCGACGCGTAGTCGAGGCCACTCGTTCCTTCGGGCACTTCGAGCCAAAGGTAGAGACCGGCTTGGCTGCCGTGCACCTTGAGGCCACGATCGCTCGCCATCTGCAACAGCACCTCGCGCTTGGCTGCGAACACCGCAAGTCGATCCTCGACGTGCTGGGTATCGGTCCACGCCAGTTCGGCCGCGGCCTGCACGAACTGCTGCGGTGCCGTGCCCATGCTGGCGCGGAAGCGGCGGTATTTGCCAATCAAGTTCGCGTCGCCAGCGATGAATCCCGAGCGATAGCCGGTCATGCCCGAACGCTTGCTCAGCGAGTGCATGACTAGGCAGCCTTCACGGCCGAACTCCAACAAGCTGCGCGGTGCGTCGCCTTCGTAGTTGAGGTCGACGTAGCACTCATCGCTGACGAGCACGAAGCCGTATTCGGCGCGCACTTCGACCCAACGCTTGTAGAGCTCATCCGACAGCTTGTGGCCGCTTGGATTGTGCGGATAGTTGAGGTAGACAATCGCGGCGCGCTTTAACACGGACTCCGGCAACGAGTCCGGATCCATCGCGTAGTCATTGTGCGGACCGAGCTGCACCGCGTAGGTCCACGCCTCTGCGAACAACGCCCCGATTTCGTAGACCGGGTAAGCCGGCTCGCCATAGAGCACGAGGTCCTTCTCGCTCGGAATCTGCACGAACGTCATCGGCAAGTGGAACAACGCCTCCTTGCTGCCATATGACGCCAACACTTCTTCGTCGGCATCGAGTTCTACATCGAAGCGCCGCTTCATGTAGCTCGACACCGCAGTGCGCAGCCCCGGGGTGCCCGGCGTCGGTGGATACTGGCTGATCTCATCGATGCCATCGATCATCGCCTGCCGCAAGATCTTCGGCGTCGGCTCGCGCGGATCACCCGTGCCAAAGTCATAGACAGCTTGCCCGCGCGCCGCGATCTCCTGGTTCCAGGAGGCCAACTGCACCATCGGATAGGTCGGAAGGTTCTGCAGACGTTCGTTCACTTGCCTGCCCCTTGCTTGTCCATCTTCTTCGCGGCGAGCTTCTTCTCGATCTTCGCTCGCACGCGCTCAAGCAACACCTTGGTAGCAAGGATGCCGTCGTCTTCCGAAATCTTGCCGCCTTCGTATTCGATGCCAATATGGCCGCGCCAACCGTGCTTGACACAGACGATGTCGAGCATGCGGTCGTAGTCGGTGTGGATCTCGAAACCGGCTTCGTTGAAGTCGTGAGTCTTTGCCGAGACGCCTTGCGCATACGGCATCAGCTCGTCGACCCCCTTGTAGCGATCGTATTCTTTCCCCTTACCGATGCGGAAGTTGCCGAAATCCGGCAAGGCACCGACGCGCTTGTGCGCAACCTGCTTCAGGGTCGTGCTGAGCCACTTGCCGTCGGACGACAAGCCGCCATGGTTCTCGACGATCACGTAGATCTCGTGTTCGTCAGCGAACTCGCACAGCTTGCGCAAGCCATCGGCCGCGAGCTTCTGCTGCTCTTCGTATTTGCCGCGACTCTGCGCGTTGACACGAATCGAATGGCAGCCGAGCTCTTTCGCCGCGACCACCCACTTGTGATGGTTCTCGACCGCCTGTTGGCGCTTCTTAGCGTCGGGATCGCCGAGCGCGCCTTCACCATCGCACATAATCAGCAAGCTGCGCACGCCTTCATCGGAGCAACGCTTCTTCAGTTCGGCGATGTACTTCGCGTCCTTTGCCTTCTCCTTGAAGAACGCGTTGACGTACTCGATCGCATCAATGCCAAACGACTTCGCCTTCTTGGGGAAGTCGAGGTTGGTCATCTCCTTGCCTTGTAGCGCCTTGTGCAGCGACCACTCAGCGAGACTGATTTCGAACAGGTTGCCGCGCAGCACCTCGCCACCGCTATTCCAGCTGGCTGGGCGACCGGACAGCAGTGCCAGCGGCGAGCTAGCAACCAGTGAAGAGCCGAACAATCCGGCGGCCGCGCCGAGAAAACCTCGGCGGTCGAGCGAAGGCGTTTGCATGCACTACATTGGAGAACGCAGCACCGCGCTGCGCAACCCTCACGAGCGGAACGACTGAGCCTTCCTGCTCGACGCCCGCTCGGCCGTTGACAGGCGAACCGATCAGTTGCCGATGCGGATCGCGAGGCCGCGCGTCAAACCAACCCGATTACTCGCCAGCAAGCCTTGGCAGAAGAACTCCTGGCCGAGCAACGCGCTCTGATTCGGGAGCGTCACGAACACGATCGCCGAACCACCGGTAAAGGTCGGCCCAGTTAGTAGTGCATCGATACTGCGCGGTGAACGACACCGTGAGCTGGCCAGGCGACGATCCGAGTGCGCCGGCGCCGCCAATGTTAGAAACTGATTGGCGTTGCCAGCGGTCAACTGCTGCGTGACCT
>JBNMND010000399.1:0-4733 GCA_051274975.1 Planctomycetota bacterium
ATTGCTCGGACCATGGCTTGAAGACTCGGCGAGCGAAGACGTCGGAGCGTGCTTATTTGATGCCGACGGCGATGGCGACATCGACCTGCTGGTGACCAGCGGCGGCAGCGAAGTCGCCACCGGCCACGCCACACTTCGCGACCGCTTCTACCGCTGTCACGAAGGAACGTTCACGCGCGACGATTCCGCGTTCCCTGACATCCGAGAATCATCGGGACGTGCCGTGGTCGGCGACTACGACGGTGACGGCGACCTCGACGTATTCGTTGCCGGTCGACTCGTGCCCGGCGCCTACCCAGACGCCCCCGCCAGTCGCCTCTATCGCAACGATGGCGGCACGTTCACAGATGTGACCGCAGACATTGCCGAGCCACTGCTAGCCGCGGGCATGGTGACCGACGCACTGTTCACTGACGCTGACGGCGACGGCAAACTCGACTTGCTGGTCGCGGCGCATTGGCAACCGATTCGCCTGCTGCACAACGACGGCGAACGCTTCGTGGATGCGACCGAGAAGGCTGGACTGAGCAAGGCCACTGGCTGGTGGAACAGCCTCTGCGAATGGGATGTCGACGGCGATGGCGACCTCGATTACGTCGCCGGCAACCAGGGTTGGAACACCAAATACAAAGCCTCACCCGACAAGCCCGCGCGCCTCTACTTTGGCGATTTCGACGACGACGGCCGCCGCGACTTGGTCGAAGCGAAGTACGAGGGCGACCGCTTGCTGCCAGTCCGCGGCCGCAGCTGCAGCAGTGGCGCCATGCCAAGCATCGGCACGCGCTTCCCAACCTACGAGAAGTTCGCCGGCAGCCTGCTCAAGGACATCTACACCGAAGAGAAGCTGAGCACGTGCGGCGAACTGGCGGCTACGCAGTTAGCCAGCTGTATTCTGCGCAATGATGGCAAGGGCCACTTCACGGTCGAGCCGCTGCCGCGCCGCGCCCAGATCGCGCCGATCAATGCGATGGTTGTGCAAAAGGACCTGCTGATCTGCGCCCAGAACAACTTCTCACCCGAGCCAGAAACGGGCCGTCACGACGGCGGCACCGGCCTTGTGCTGCAAGCGGTCGAAGGCAAGTTGACCGTTCTGCCCCCACACGCCCACGGCATCAACCTGTTCGGCGACATGCGATCGTTGGTCGCCACACCTGACGGCGTGCTGCTGTTCGCGCCCAATAACGCCGCCGTGCGCGCTTACCGCCACCGGTAAGAACCGTCACTGACATCCGCGGGTCATGCTTGCTAAGCTGTGCGCGCCCACACCTTGTGAATATGCACGCAGTAATTAGACGCCGCGGACTCATCGCCACCATCGTCACAGTCGTCGCCTTCACGACTGGCCTTGCAACGGAGCAAGATCCGAAAGTTCAAGATCCGAAGCCAGCAGCCGTAAAGCTGGCAGCGACCACCGACTACCAGAAAGAGATCGAGCCACTGTTCGCGAAGTATTGTTTCCGCTGCCACGGCGACAAGAAGCAGAAGGGCGACGTGCAGCTCAACATTCTGGATCCGAAGATGACGGCGCGCGCCGATGCCGAAGGTTGGCACTCGGCGCTCGACATGATCAACAGCGGCGAGATGCCGCCGGATGACGAAGACCAGATGAGCGACCAAGAGCGTCGCCTCATGGTGCGCTGGATGCAGGAGTCGTTGAAGGTCGCCGCCGAGCTACAGAAGGGCGAGCGCCGCGTCGTCATGCGCCGACTGACGCGCGACCAATACACGCACAGCTTGCAGGACTTGCTCGGCGTCAAGATCAACTTCGCGCAGACGCTGCCCGACGACGGCAAGGCCAAGAACGGCTTCAGCAACAACGGCGAAGTTTTGCAAGCGTCGTCACTGCACCTCGACAACTACCAACTCATCGCACGCCTTGGTCTCGGTCAAGCGATCGCTGGGGCCAAGCCAAAGGTCACCCACTATCGCGTCACGTTCGGCAAGGACCTCGGCCGAGGCAAAGTCGCCGGCAAGACCGGTGGCTACCAAGCGGTGGCGCTGGCCCCCAACGACTTCACCGTCGAGATCCTCGAGAATGGCCGTGTCATCACTGGTGGCACTGACGAGCAAAAGAAAGAACGCCACCGCATCCAACGCAAGATCAGCGTTGGACTGCGCGGCTCAGGCCAAGACCGCTTCCGCACCGTCGACGAGGGCATGATGTTGCTGTCGGCGTTGCCGCGCAAAGAAGTCGTGCCGGCCTCGTGGCAGGGACCGTCGCCGAACCTGAAGCTCGAGATGCAGCGCGTCTGGCCGGAGCAAGGCGACTTCATCATGCGCGTCAAGGCGTCGCGCGGCTACGTGCCGCCATTGCGCAAGCAGATCCTGGTGCGCCTCGATGAGCCCATCGCAATGGCGACGCTATCCGCCGACGACAAGCTGTCGGCCAAGCCCTCCACGGCTGGCAAGTCGATCTTCATTGCTTCAAAGAAGAGCGACCAACACAAGAACCTACGCAAGGACGGCAACTCGTTGGCGCCGGTCGACGTGCCGAAGAACAGCAAGGCGCGCGTGCGCTTCCAGCTGCCGCACGACGGCTTCTACCAAATCGACCTCGTGCACCGTCCCGTCGCGAAGGAAGCGATGCCGTCGGTGCGCTTGAAGTGCGCCGGCCACAAGATCGATGAGCGGCCGGAGATGACCGCCGAGCAGATGAAGCAGACGCGAGTCGTCACGCCGCTCGGCGTGGTCGGCATGCGCAAGGGCAACCAGTCGCTCGAACTCGGCGGACCGTTCTTTATGGGCTTTACCGACGTCGTGATCACGCCGCTGCCAGCCGACCACCCGTTGGTGCACCGCCTGTCGAGTCGCGACGAACAACAGAACGAAGCCGTCAGGCAGCTCAACCCGTCGATCCGCGCGCTGATCGGCACGCGCACCGATGACGGCATGGACTACACGACGTTCGGCGACTCGCAAGAAGTGCGCGCCGAACTCGGTCATGCTGAGACCTACGACTTCTTTGGTCGGCTTGAGAACCTGCCGATCCCGGCGCCCGAGTCCGGCGACAACGAGATCCTGTCGGGCTTTCTGTTGCTCGGCGTTTGGAACGACCACCTGGTCAAGTCGGCCAAAGAAACTGGCCCCCCGTTGCTGATCGAATCGATTGAGTTCGAAGCGCCTTACCTGCCGCAGTGGCCGCCGCAGTCGCACACCGACATCTTCATCGACGCCGACACGCGCTCGGATGACACGGCCTACACACGCACCGTGCTCGAGCGGTTTGTGGCGCGCGCCTTCCGTCGCCCCGCGCACGAAGACGAAGTCGAACGCTACCTCAAGTTTTGGCAGTCGATCCGCAAGGACTACGAAACCTACGAGGACTCGCTCACGGAAGTGCTAGTCGCGATCCTGTGCTCGCCCGAGTTCTTGTTCTTGTGCGAACCCGTTGACGAACTCAGCGACGACCAAGCGCTACCGGCATGGATGCTCGCCAACCGACTGAGCTACTTCCTATGGAACTCACCACCGGATGACGAACTGCGGGAACTGGCCGAACGCGGCGACCTGCACAAGGATCTGTTGACGCAAGTCGACCGCATGCTCGGAGACTCGCGCAGCTCGCGCTTCCTGCGCCAGTTCAGCTACGAATGGTTGCGCATGGATCGTCACGACGGCATGACGATCAACGTCAACAAGCACCCGGACTACACGCGCTACGTCAAGCGCGACATGGCCGAAGAGACGTTCACGTTTATCGAGCACGTCTTCCACGAAGATATGCCGCTGTCGACCTTGCTGCAGGCCGACTTCGCGATGCTGAACCAGAACCTCGCCGAGTTCTATGGCATCGACGGCGTCGAGGGTCAGGCCTTCCGGCCAGTGCCCATGCCCGCGGACAAGCCAGAGCGCCGCGGCGGCCTGCTCTCGCACGGCGCCTTCCATGTTGGCCATTCGGATGGCACCGAACCCCACCCAATCAAGCGCGCGGTCTGGTTGAAGGCTCGCTTGCTTGGCGACGAACCACCCCCGCCGCCGCCAAACGTTCCCGACCTCGATCCGGAGACACCTGGCTTCGACAAGATGACGTTGAAGCAGCAAATCGAATCGCACCGCGACAACGCTTCGTGCCGCGACTGCCACGCCGGCATCGACCCGTACGGCTTCGTCTTCGAACGCATGAACGCAGTCGGCCGCTTCCAAGCGAACCGCAAGGGCATGGTCATCGATGCAACATCGACACTGCCCGATGGCACCGAGGTCGATGGCTTGCCCGGCATCCAGAAATGGCTGGTCGACGGGCAGCAGAGCACGTTCGCGCGCTCGGTCATCGAACACTTGTTCGCCTACGCACTCGGCCGCGAGATCTACTTCGCCGACGAAGAGGAGATCGACCAGATGCTCAAGAAGGTCGAGGCAGACGGCTTCCGCGCCCGCTCGGTGCTGCGCAGCATCGTGACGTCACCTTCGTTCTTATCGAAGTAATAGCGCCGAACTCGGCCGAGCATTCGCCAGCACCAACAATCGCGGGTTCCCCAGAGCCCCGCCATTGCTTAGTATCGTCGGCTCGTACGAGGCCCCAAACAAGCACGTAGCGCTGAGCATGCAGAAGCCCTGGCAACTCAACCGTCGATCCTTTTTGCGCGGCACCGGTGTCGCTGTCGCGCTTCCGATGCTCGACGCGATGCAGCCGCTGCTGTCCACCAGCTCGAAGCCTACTAGCCCACCCGAAGCCATCCGACGGATGTGCTACGTCTACTTCCCGAACGGCGCATCGATGCCGAAGGAACACG
>JBNMND010000400.1:0-4726 GCA_051274975.1 Planctomycetota bacterium
CCTGAAGACCGGCATTGATGGCCTAGACGGCATCCTCGGTGGTGGCATCCGTTATCCCGACGATGCTGCAGCATTCGCCTGCATCGCAGGTGGTCCCGGCACCGGCAAGACCCTGCTCGCGCTCGAGATGGTCGTGCGTGCCTGGCTGACCACCGGCGAGGGCACATTCCTCTACTACTCGGTCGAACACTCGCCCGACAGCATCGAGAAGAAGTTGGCGTTCGACTTCGATTGGTTCCGCTCCACGGCGGAAATCACGACCGAGCCGCGCGAAGTCCCCAACAAGCTCGTCTTGCACGCGAAGACTGCCGCCTCTGACAAGGCGAAGCTCGTGTTAACGCAGGCCAAGCCAGCGGCCTTGACGCAGAAGAACGCGCGCGGCACGACCATCGACATCGAGTGGATCCTCGCCGAAATCGAGAACCATCGCCGGGTCGCGCCGGTTCGCATGGTTGTGATCGACAACGTCGGGTTGCTGCTGACCGACCTCGAATACTTCGAGAAGCGCGCCACGCTACTTGAGATTCGGCGCCGCCTGCTCGACGACCGGATCCACGGCATCTTCGTGATGGAAGAGGCGCATCCGCGCGATCTGCGCCTGCCATCGGCCGAAGAGTTCTCAACCGACTTGATGCTGCACTTGGCGTTTCGTGAAGAACGCACCGACTTCAAGGTGCGCGCCATCGAGATCAGCAAGGCGCGCCACCAGTATTACTACCGCGGCGTGCACCACTTCTCGATCGCCGGCCGCGGTGTCACCCGCGATGTCTACCTCGGCGCGCGCAACGAACGCGGTCCCGGCATCCACATCTATCCATCGGTTGCCTCGCAGCTGTCGATGGCACGTGACCAAGCACAGTTCACGGTTCCGTCACGTGGCGAAACGCCGATCGAGCTAGGCCACCCCGACCTCAACCGCGCATTCCTCGACGGCAGCGGCCCAACGCGTCACTCGTCGACCATCTTGCTGGCCGAACCGGGCACGCGCGCCACGCTGTTGGCGTTGCGCTTCCTCGCCAAGGGACTCGAACTCGGTGAACGCGCACTGTTCGTTTCAACACGCGAAGACCGCGATGCCATTCGTCGCGTCTGCCAACGTGAACCGGCCCTCGCCATATGCCTCGACGAGCAAGGCAAGTTCCACCCCAACTTCCGCGTCGTCTACCTGCACCCCGAGTTCATCACGCCGGGCAAGTTCACGTGGGATCTGATTCGCCTCGTGCAAGGCGGCCACGCCGGTGAGACGCCGCTGCCGGTCGCGCGCATGGCGTTCGACAACATCTACCGCCTGCAGGATCGCTTCCCGTTGATCCAAGACCAGCGCTTCGTGATCGCGGCGATCGTCGACATGCTGCGCTACGAGGGAATCACGCCGCTGTTCGTCGACATGGTGCCACCGTCCGGTGGCAACGTAGCTAACACCTTCGACGCGTCGCCCTACCTGGTCGGGTTCGACAACGTGCTGCACATCTACTTCGACCAGCAGCAGAACTCGCGGCCGTTCTTTCGGGTGCTGAAATCGACCGGCAACGACTATGTCGGCGAGCCCATGTCGATCGAGTGGCGACGCATCTAGATCCGCTGCACCGACGAGAGTAGCGACCTGCAGTGGACCTAGGGGCTGCCGCAGATGGCGTGGAGAACTCCCCATGTCATGGGCTAACCCCTTCCACCAAAAAGACCTGCGCCGTGGGAAAAGTGTGGAAAGACCTTGCGGCGAGGCGTTCAGTAGGGACCTCTGGCCGCATTTGCAGTCTCAAAATCCCTACCATGCAGAAGACGATCCTCGTTTCGCTCCTCCTTCCCGGTGTCTTGATCGCTCAAGGGAACGCCTCGTTCCAAGAACGCGTCGACGCCCGCAATGAGGCGATCAGTGGCAGCCTCGGCTTCGACTTCACGTCGCAGTATTTCTTCCGCGGCCTGCGCCAAGAGAACCAAGGTGTCATCGCACAGCCTTGGATCAACCTCGGCATCAACGTGCACGAAGGCGACGGCACGCTGCGCAACCTGAACGTCGTCATGGGCCAGTGGAACAGTCTGCACGACGGGCCCACCGGCAGCGGCGGCGGCGGCGGCATCTGGACAGAGAGCCGGTTCTACCTCGGGGTCGAAGGACAAATCAACGAGCGCTGGCACGTCGGTCTTCGCTACAACACCTACAGCAGTCCGAACGGAACCTCGGTAGGCATCGGCGCACCGATCCAAGAACTTGCCATCTCGGCGCGCTTTGACGACGCCGGAATCGTGTCCGAGAACTTCAGCCTGCAACCGACCGTGACGATCGCGAGGGAGATCTCTGGTCAACGCGACGGAGGCAACGACCACGGCATCTACGCCCAACTCGCCGTATCCCCTTCGTGGGTGATCGGCAAGCTTGGCGAAAGTGACTTGAAGCTGACGTTGCCGGCAACGCTCGGCCTCAGCCTCGGTGACTACTACGAGAACGTCGGCGGCGGCGGCGACAAGTTCCTCGGCTTCCTGCAGGCCGGTGGCGCGCTGTCGGCCCCACTCGACTTCATGCCAGCCCGACTTGGGCCCTGGTCCGGTCACGTTGGCCTGCATCTGCTGTTGCTTGGCGACAGCACCGACCGCCGCAACGGCGGCGACAGTGGCGAACTCATCTTTGAGTTCGGCATGTCGACGCAGTTCTAACGAACGGCCCCACCGACGCGCGCCGGCGACTCAGTTGCCAGCTGCGCGCCGCTGCAAGTCGCGCAAGCACTGCAGCGCATCCGCCGCGCGAGCCACCGGCACGAACAAGTGGTCGTGATGCGTGCCCGCGATGACATTGCAGGCAATGGATTCGTCGGCTAACGCGCGCGCCAACGCCGCAGTCAGACCGACCGCCTCGAGCGCCGAGTCGACGCGTAGCGTGATCCACGCACAACGGAAGGCCAGGTCAAAGCCCCGCTGCTTGGCTTGCATCTCCGGCAACACCAGCGTCAGGCCTTCTTGCTCGCGCATCGTCGCGACAACGTCGAGGCCGGCCGTGTTGGCAGACAACGGCACCGTGGTGAACACGTAGACGCCGTCGTGCAGCTCCGGGTCGAGGTTAGGCAAGTAGTTCATCGCTCACGCGCCGTGTGACTGCCTGGCCCCTTAGGCACGGCCCTTGTGGCCAGCGACAATCGCCTCAACGACCTGAGGCTCGGCCAGCGTCGAGATGTCACCGAGGCCGTCGTAGTTGCCTTCGGCAATCTTGCGCAGGATGCGGCGCATAATCTTGCCACTCCGCGTCTTGGGCAAACCGGCACACACCTGAATGCGATCCGGCGTCGCAATCGGGCTAATCGCTTTGCGCACTTGCTGCTTGAGCACCGCTTCGATCTCGTCGGCGGACACGCCGTCCGCCGCGGGCCCCGTGATCACGTAGGCGCAGATAGCTTGACCCTTGAGATCGTGCGGGAAGCCGACCACGGCCGCTTCGGCGCAGAACTCGTGCGCCACCAAGGCACTCTCAATTTCGGCGGTGCCAAGCCGGTGGCCGGACACATTGAGCACGTCGTCGACGCGGCCAGTGATCCAGTAGTACCCGTCCTCATCGCGACGACAGCCATCGCCGGTGAAGTAGTTACCCGGATACATCGAGAAGTAGGTCTGATGGAAGCGCGCGTGGTCGTTGAAGATCGTGCGCGCCTGACCGGGCCAACTGCCCTTCAAGCAAAGGTTGCCACTGACACCGTTGCCGATTAGCTCGGTGCCTTGCTCATCGACGAGCATCGGCTGCACGCCTGGCAATGGGAACGTCGCCGAACCGGGCTTGCATGGCGTCGCTCCCGGCAACGGCGACATCATGATTCCGCCCGTCTCGGTTTGCCACCACGTGTCGACGATCGGGCAGCGCTTCTCCCCCACGACATCGTGATACCACTGCCACACCTCGGGGTTGATCGGTTCGCCAACCGTGCCGAGCACGCGAATGCTGTCGCGACTGTGCTTCTTAACCGGGTCATCGCCGAATCGCAGCAACGCGCGCAACGCCGTCGGCGCCGTGTAGAAGATCGAGGCCTGGATGTCTTCGCACACCTGCCAGTAGCGGCTGGCATCGGGGTAGACCGGCGTCGACTCGAACAGCACCGTGGTCGCGCCGTTCGCCAACGGACCGTAGACGATGTAGCTGTGGCCAGTGATCCAGCCGACATCGGCGGCGCAGAAGTGCACATCGCCGGGATGCCAATCGAACACCAACTGGTGCGTGTAGCTCGCGTAGGTCAGGTAGCCGCCGGTCGTATGCAATTGGCCCTTCGGCGTGCCGGTTGAACCGGACGTGTAGAGCACGAACAACGGATCTTCGCTGTCGAGCCACTCAACCGGGCAGTAGGCGCGCTGCTGTGCCATCTCTGGGGCCAGCCAACGATCACGGCCATCCTTCATCGCGACTTCGGCGTCGGTGCGCTTGGCAACCAACACCGTGTGCACGAACGGCAGCTCGGCAACCGCTTCGTCGACCGTGTTCTTGAGTGGAATCGTCTTGCCGCCGCGCAGACCTTCGTTTGCCGTCAACACGACACAGCAGTCGGCATCAACAATGCGATCGCGCAGCGCGTCCGCTGAGAACCCGGCGAAGACCACCGAGTGCACCGCGCCGATGCGAGCACAGGCCAACATCGCGTAGACCGCTTCGGGAATCATGGGCAGGTAGATGCAAACTCGATCGCCCTTCTTGACGCCATAGCGCTTCAACACATTGGCGAAGCGACCGACGTTCTCGTGCAACTCCCGGTAG
>JBNMND010000401.1:0-4697 GCA_051274975.1 Planctomycetota bacterium
GACCGTCTCAAGCCAATTCGTCTCGTCGTTGCTGCTGGTCGGGGCCTCGATGACCGACGGCCTACAGATCGAGTTTCGCGGCCCCCTCGCGTCGCGTGGCTACGGCGAACTGACGTGCCTGACGCTCAGCCGACTCGGCATTCGCGCGTCACTCGACAACACGCGGGCCTCGGTCGTATCCGCCAAAGTAACGCCGCCAACCGAACTGAGTGTCGGCGGGGACTGGAGTGGCATGGGTGTGTGGACGTGCCTCAACCACCTCACCGGTTCTCGTATCGTCGCCGACAACCTGCTTAGCGACTCCGGCCAATCCGACGAGCAACTTGCCGAACGCATGCTCGCGCTAAGAGAAGGTGGTGAACAGTCGATCAACGTCGAGCCGATCCCTGATCAGTTCTTAAACCTCGCCATCGTCGCCGCGTTCCGCAACGGCACCACGCATCTGACCGGCGCCGCCAATGTGCGGGTCAAGGAATGCGACCGCATCGCGGTGATGGCGCGCGAGCTGCGCAAGCTGGGCGTCGACCTCGACGAACATCCAGATGGTCTTACCATTCGCGGTGGCAAGCCGATGCGGGGCGCGGTCATCGATCCAGAGAACGACCACCGCGTCGCGATGGCCTTCGCACTCGCCGGCATGCTGATCCCTGATATCGCGATCGAAAACGCCGTTTGCGTCGCAAAGAGCTACCCGACTTTCTGGGGCGACATCGAGCGCGTGCGCGCGCAGCATCGACCGTTGGCGCTCGTTGGCATGCGCGCCTCGGGCAAGACGACGCTCGGCATGGCGTTGGCCGAGATGAGCGGAAATACGTTCGTCGACACCGACCAGCGCTTCATCGCCAAGCACGGCGAGATCGCTGCCTACGTGGCGAAGCATGGCTGGCCCGCGTTTCGCAGCGAAGAAGAACGCATCGTTGCCGACGCGCTGAAGCCCGGCAACATCATCGCGACTGGCGGCGGCGCCATCGAGAGCGAGGCGACCCGAGCAACACTGGCCAACAACGCCGAAGTGCTCTGGATCCGCGCCGATGTGGCGTTCCTCAAGTCACGGTTGACGCGCAGCAAGCACCGGCCATCGCTGACCGGCGCATCGGTCACGGACGAGGTCGAAACCGTGGTCGCCAAGCGCGACCCTTGGTATCGCAGCATTGCGGACCGCATCGTCACGGCGGACCAACCGCGCCCCGAGCAACTTGATATCCTGCTGCGACCACTCGAAGCATTCTTAGAATCGCGAAACCCTCCGATACCTCCATCGTCTTCATCGGCATGAACGCGCTGCTTGCCGGCATTCTCTGCTGCTTGTTGCCACTGTCCGCCACTTCGCCGACGGACCAACCGCAGCAACGCACTGAGCAGCAAGACCCCAAACCACAGCCGAGCCACAAGACGCTCGAGCGGCAACTGCGCGCGCTCAACATGCAGGTGCGCGCCGGGGGTTCGAGCAAGGCCAAGGCCTCACTGGCACTCGAAACACTGGTCGAGAAGCGCTACCCAGAATGCTACGCCGTCTTCCAACAGTCCAAGGACAAGATGCTGCGGGCAACCCTCAGCCAAAAACTGAAGCTCGTGGACATTCGCGAGGCGCACGCCATCCTGCTTGCCGAGGCTCCACGCGGCGAACACGCGCAAGGCGGTGTCGTTGACCACCATGACATGTGGCTGCAGTTCGCAAAACTCGATGTGCTGTTTGCCAACGCCGACACCTTGAAGCACTACTTCAGCGGCGACCTCTACTTGCTCGCGCGCGGCTGCAACGTCGACACCTGGCTGTGCGAACTACTCCGCCGCGACGTCGTGCAACACGCCGCCGCCCAGATCTGGGTGCTGAAGCGACGCCTGCTGATGCACGAGAACGGCCACTCCGGCCTGACCTATCACGAGTTCGTTCGCCTACCCGCCAGCGCCGCCACCATCGTCCGCCAACTGCGCAATTAGCCGCCGACCACTGGTGGTTTGAACCGGGTACATTACGCAAGGTTGCCGTGCAGGGTGAGGGTTCGTGGTGCTGCTGAGAGCTACGGGCTAGAGTCGGCGCGTCGATGTTCACGAGCAGATTGCGTTTTCTAACGGCCGGCGAATCGCACGGCCCGTCGCTGACCGGCATCCTCGAAGGCATGCCAGCGGGCGTTCCTCTCGATGAAGCGATGATCTCGCGCGAGCTGGGCCGGCGACAACATGGTTACGGTTCCGGCGGGCGCATGAAGATCGAGACCGATCATGCGCGCATCACCTCGGGCGTCATGGCGGGCCACACCACCGGCGGGCCAATTGCGTTCGTGATCGAGAACGCCGACTTCAAGAACTGGCGCGAACGCGATGTGAAGCCGATGACGGTGCCGCGGCCCGGACATGCTGACTTGACGGGCGCCGCCAAGTACGGCTACCGCGAACTACGCCTCTCCCTGGAGCGAGCATCGGCGCGTGAAACCGCGATGCGCGTCGCCGTAGGCGCCGCATGCCGTTCTTTGCTGGCCGCGTTCGGCATCGAACTCGGTGGCTATGTCACGCGTATTGGCAATGTGGATTGCGCCGATGAAGAACCGCGCAACTGCGCTGACGAACTGCGCGCGCGCTTTGCATCCGCCGAAGGCAATGACGTGCGCTGTCATGATGCCGGTGTTGTTCCGGCCATGCGGCAAGCGATCGAAGACACCATCACGAACAAGGACACATTGGGTGGCGTGGTCGAAATTGCGGCGTTGGGCCTTCCCGCCGGTCTCGGTAGCCACGTGCACTACGACCGCCGCATCGATGCACGCCTCGCGGGTGCGTTGATGAGCATTCACGCGGCCAAGGGCGTCGAGTTTGGCTGCGGCTTCGCGGTCACCTTGCGCCACGGCACCAAGGCACAGGACGAACTGCGCCGCGATGGCGACGACATTGTGCGCGACACCAACCGCGCCGGCGGCATCGAAGGAGGCATGACCAACGGTTCCCCGGTCATTGCCCGAACAGCCATCAAGCCGATCGCGACCACGATCGCGTCACTACAATCGGTCGATCTGGCAACCGGCGAGGCGTCGGCCACCAACTACGAACGCAGTGACTTCTGCCAGGTGCCGCGCGCCGTGCCGATCGCCGAGGCGATGGTCGCCATCGTGCTCGCGGATGCGTTGTGCGAAAAGCTAGGCGGCGATTCCCTACAGGAGATGAAGCCGCGCTTCGATTCGTTAAGGCAACTGCGCCTGTCCGACCTGCCCATGGATGCCAAGCCGTGGCGCTTCGGCTACGAAACGAACTAGCCGCCGCACTCGCCCCACAAACCGGGGCCCGACCGGGGCGCCGCCGCGGATTTGTCTGGTCAACTATCGCCTGCCAATGCTCACCGAAGGGGCTTGCATGGCGGTGCTGGTTGGATCAACCAAGCGAGACAAGAAGGGATCCAGCCGTTCACGATGGAGGACGACCCCGTCACGGTTCATCTCATCTTGAAGTTACGGGTCGCCGCCAGCCGCCTAATGATTGTGATCCGCCAACACGGCCAAGCACGCCGCCATGAACTGCGGTAGATCATCTGGCTTGCGCGACGACACGTGATGGCCATCGACGGTGACGGCAGCATCTTCGAACAGCGCGCCAGCGTTGGTCAGGTCATCGCGAATGCCAAGCGAACCGGTGTATCGCTTGCCGCGCACGACGCCAGCGGAGATACAAATCCAACCACCGTGGCAAATGCTCGCGACGAGCTTGCCGGCCTCTTCGCAATCGCGCACGAACTGCAACACGTTCGGATCGCGACGCAACTTGTCCGGCATCCATCCGCCAGGAACAATGACGCCAGCGAAGTCCTTGGCGTTGACATCCGCAACTGCCACGTCGCTGACCGCCGGATAGCCGTGCTTGCCAAGATACTTGGTCACCGCTTTCTCGCCGGCGAGCACTGGCTGGTAGCCAGCCTCGATCAAACGTAGACGCGGGTATTGCAGCTCAAGGTCTTCGTATTCCGCCCCGACAAACAACAGGATCGACTGGCTCATATAAGCAGCAGAGCGGGACGCGCTCGACGGCACAACGTTGCGACGACGTCTTCTCCGACCGGGGTCGTGGATTCACCTGAGCGATCAAAGTCGGGCGCACCCTGACGCCGGGAATCACGTCGACTAAGAAGTGATGCACCAACAATTCGTAAGCCGGCATTTGTTAGAGTCCCGGTCCTGCCGTGTTCGACCGCACTGACCTAGATCTTCCGACCGCCGCCTACCACGAGGCTGGCCATGTGCTGATAGCGCACTTGCTCGGCGGCAAGGTCGTGCACGTAACTCTCGAAAGTGAAGATGACGCAGTGGCTGGCCTGACAACCGTTCGCTGGCACAACCACAACGAGAGCGAACGCCAACGCTGCTCGGCCCTGGCAGCGCTGGCCGGGCCCATGGCGGAAGCGCGTTGGCGCGGCGAAGCCATCGCACTCGACGCATTCACTGCCTGGCGTGGCGACTGGCACGAAGTGCAACGTGCGTTAACTTCACATGTCCAAACAGGCGACCCGACGAAACTGCTTCATCAATGGTTGGCAGAAGTGCGCCAGCAGTTTGACGACCCGCTGGTGTGGGAAGTGCTGTGCCGCATTGCCGACGCCCTCGAAGCGCACGGAACGCTTGACGATGACCTCCTGGATGACGTTCTAGCCAGAGACTGACGCCTGCGATGGTCCGCCAATCCCTAAGATGTAGGGGCGGCCTTGCTCCACCATC
>JBNMND010000402.1:0-4684 GCA_051274975.1 Planctomycetota bacterium
CTGCTCAAGGGCTCGGCCGAGCGCGAACGCATCAAGTCCGAAGCGCGCCGTATCCAGCTGAGCCTGAACCCGCATCCCGCGGGCCAGAAAGACATGAACGTGCCGAACCTCGATGGGGTCAAGGTCGCGGGCATGCAGCACAAGTACCGCGAGACGGTGCTGTTCTTCCCGTCGCCGGGTCAAGTGTGCCACACCTACTGCACCTACTGCTTCCGCTGGCCACAGTTCGTCGGCCTCGACGACATGAAGTTCGCCGCCAAGGAAGCCGACGGCATGGTCGAGTACCTGAAGAAGCACCCAGAGGTCAACAGCGTGCTGCTGACAGGTGGCGATCCGATGGTCATGAAGACCAAGGTGCTGCGCCGCTACATCGAACCGCTGCTGCAAGCCGAACTCGATCACATCACCAGCATCCGCATCGGCACCAAGGCGTTGGCCTACTGGCCGCAGCGCTTCGTCAACGATGACGACAGCGATGACTTGATGGCGCTGATCGATGAAGTGAACTCCGCCGGTCGCAACCTGGCGATCATGGCGCACTACAGCCACCCGGTCGAACTGTCGACCAAGGCTGGCCAAGCTGCGATCGAACGCCTGCGCAATGCCGGAGCAACCATTCGCTGCCAAGCACCATTGATTCGCCACGTCAACGACAACGCCGACGTCTGGGCGAGCATGTGGAAGCACCAAGAGACCCTTGGTCTGATCCCCTACTACATGTTTGTCGAGCGCGACACCGGCCCGCGTCACTACTTCGAAGTGCCGCTCGCGCGCGCCTACGACATCTTCAGCACAGCCTACAAGCGCGTCTCGGGCTTGGCGCGCACGGTGCGCGGCCCATCGATGTCCGCGACGCCTGGCAAGGTGTTGGTCGACGGTGTCACCGACATCAACGGCGAGAAGGTCTTCGTGCTGAAGTTCATCCAAGGCCGCAACCCGGAATGGGCTGGCCAGATCTTCTTCGCGAAATACGACGAAACCGCGCGCTGGCTCGACGACCTACGTCCCGCCTTCGGCCAAAGCTGGCCGTGGAAGGATGAGCTTGAGAGCATGAAGGAGACCGGCTGGACCGGTGACTGGGGCACGGAGTCGCAGATTCACAAGAGTGTCGCGGAGTGCGGCCACGTGCAATTCGCGCCGATCTAACGGCGGGGCAATTCGCGCCGATCTAACGGCGGGGCAATTCGCGCCGCTCTAACGGCGGGGCAATTCGCGCCGCTCTAGCGGCGGGGCAGCTGGCGCCGCTCTAGCGGCGGGGCAGCTGGCGCCGCTCTAGCGGCGGGGCAGCTGGCGCCGCACTGGCGGCCATGCACCAACGCCCCAGATCGATTCTTCGGCTGGCGAGGCTCAGGTGGGCTGCATTCGCACAACCAGCATGCGGTGTCGCGATCCGGTAACCTGCACGCAATGCGTGCCCGCCAACCCGTGTTCGCAATCCTATCAACAGGATCGCTCACCGTCTGGCTACCTGACGCCCGCCCCATGCAGCGCCGTTGCCACTGCGCCAACTAGCGTTGCCTGAAAACCCACTGCTCATGCAATCCAATCGCACCGTCGGCCTTATCCTCTTCCTGGTGCTCCTCATTGCCGGAGCCATCGGCTGGCAGTTGCTAGGCAGTAGCGAACTTCCTCAGGTGCCAGGTCAGGACCAGACGACCAAGTCTGACAACGACACTTCTAGCAACGATGCGGAGGCGGCAACGCACCAAGACTCGGAAGGCGAACCCCAACCCGCTTCCGAGGCAACCGCGAAACGCGAAGCCGTCGAAGCTCCGGATCCCGCCGTCTCGGATTTGCCATCGATCGTCGGTCAGGTCGTTGGACCGGCCGGTCGCGGTGTCGAGGATGTCGAGATCATTTGCACGCCAGGATTCGACATTGGCAGCTTCGCGGACATGGACCTGGGTGACACCAACCCCTTTGACTCGCAAGCAATCATCAAGCGCGCGGCCGGCGACAAAAGCCAGCGCGTTGTCACCCGCACCGATGCCGATGGTTCCTTCCGCTTACACAGCGAAGGCACCTCCAAAACCGTGCGGCTCCGCGTGCAAGTGCGCGGCCACCTGCTGATCAATCGCAATGTATCGAGGCCAATAGACAGTGACACCGATGTCGGCGTATTGACGCTCGAAGTCGGCGCCATCGTGACCGGACGAGTTGTCGACGCCTCAGGCAACGCCGTTGCTAGCGCCCGCGTCACGCGCATCGACCCCGATGCCAACGAACTCGCAACCGGACTCAGCTTCGCCTTCTCCCCCAACAACGCGTTCGACACGTTGCGCGGCGGCGATAGCAGCGTGACCGACGAAGCGGGTCGATTCGAACTGGCCCACCTTGCCGCCGGCTCGTTCTCACTGCGCGCGCGGCACCAAGACTTCCCAACTGCGACGCGATCCGAGCTATCGGCAAACAAGGGCCACTCGGTCGCCGACATCCTGATCACGATGCCTCGCAGCGCCACCATTCGCGGCACCGTGAGCGACCTGCCACAAGACCGCACTGGCTTGCTCGTGATGGCGAGCGAGAAGCGCACGGCAAGCAAGGACCCAACCGGTGGTTTGATGGGCATGCTCGGCGACGCTTCAGAACTGCTGGGTGACATGGGCTTCTCCTATGGCGAACGGCAATGCGAGATCGCAAGCGATGGCAAGTTCGTGCTGCAAGGCCTCAACGCAGAAAGCACCTACCGAGTTTGGGTCGCCCAACAAGGGCAAGGATTCGCGGGCAGTGGCATGTGGAGCAACCGAGTCGAAGCGCGAACGGACACCAGCGGCGTCACGCTGCGCTACCAACCAGGGGTGCGCGTCACATTCACGGTTGTGGACTCGAAGTCCGGAGCCCCCATCGAACGACTGTGGGTGCGTGACCAGTTGCGTGGCGGCGGCGGCCTGGGTGACATGATGGCGTTTGCACCGAATAACTCACGACAGAAGCCCTACCCCGAAGGATTGGTCACCGTTGCGAACCTGCGCGCCAAGAAGAAGCAGAAGCTGCAGTTGACGATTCAGGCCATCGGCTACCGCAGCTTTGAGCAAAAGGACATTGAGTTGCCCGCCACCGGCAGCCTGGACCTCGGCACCTTACGCCTTGACCCGCAACCGGTGTTGCACGTAACGGTCTTGAACGCCTACCACGGCAAACCCATCGGAGGCGCGCGCGTCAAGTTGGCCAGCGAGCAAGCTGGTGGTCGTTTCGCCGCCATGGCGCAAATGGGCGGGCGCGGCGCCACGCCGCAATCTGGCAGCACCGACAGCGAAGGAACGTGCACGATCAACGCACTCGTTGATCAGGCGGCGGAACTCACGGTGACTCAGAAGGGCTTCGCCCCGGCAACGGTCACAGTGTCCGGTTCGGCCGACGATTCGCTCGAACATGTCGTGCGCCTGGTCGAAGGCGGCACGGTCGCCGTAACGGTGTTAGATCCCGACAAGAACCCAGTCGAAGGCGTCAACATCGAGCATCGCACGCCGGAGAACCAAACAGACACGCGCCGCACAGATGCCAACGGCGTCGCCAGGTTTGCCAACTTGTCGGAGGACCTGCATGAGTTCCGCGTCGCTGCCACTCGCGCCGGAGAAGGCTTCGCAGCGCGCTTCGGCAATCGCGGGGCAAACGACGCCGGCGAGCCGTGGCAGAGCGTGGATGTGCTAGACCAAGAAACTGCCGAGCTAACGCTGAGCAAGAGCCCCTCGGCAACGTTGACGGGCATCGTTCGCGAAAACGGCGTACCGCTCGAAGACGCCAAGGTGACTTTCCAAAAGGGTCAGGCAAGCGACAACAGCAACGAAGCAGCCATGAGCGCGATGATGGGTCTGATGACTCGCGGCGGCAGCAATGACAATAAGTCCGACGAAGAAGGCCTCTACAGTCTGAGCGGCTTGCCGTCTGGCAACCACCGGGTGCGCATCACCCACAAGGATCGCGCCATGCCGAGCACCGTGATGGTCACGCTGCGCGACGGCGAAAACCGTTTCGACATCGACTTGAGCATGACCACGCTGCTTGGTGTCGTTCGTGATGCGAACGGCACCCCCGTCAGCGGCGCCGAAGTCACCGTCTCGCAACAAAGAGCCGGTGACAACGAACAAGCAGGTCAAGTTGGCCGCATGATGGCAGGCATGATGGGCGGCATGGGACTCGGCGGAAAGACGCTGAAGACCAACGGGCAAGGCGAGTTCAAACTTCGCGGCGTGGCCGCCGATATCGAGCTCGCGGTACGTGTTACCGCCAAGTCACTGACCCCCACCACCGCCACCGCGACCGTCGCACTCGGCCAAACCAAGGGCCCGATCCAGCTGACGATGCAACCCGCGGGCCGCATCGAAGTCACCCTCACGAAAACCGAGATGTTCTCCGCGGTGCAGGCCACGTTTGTCGACGACGGCACCGGTAAGGTCGAGCCCGTCATGCAGGTCTTGCGTGGCAAGAAGGGATTCTTGGAAGGACTTCGTCCAGGCAACTGGGAAGTCGCCTACCTATCGATGCAGAACCGCAATCCGGAATCAGCGCCAAAGACCACGGTCACGGTCATCGCCGGACAAACTGCGACGGTGAGCTTCTAGGCGCTTCCGCAGGCGGGCACCCCGCATCGTTCGTCACTCGCGACTAGTTGGCAACCTGGCGCGAGTGACTAGTCTTCCGACGGGTCGCCCGGATCGATTACGTCTTCTTCGGGCGCAGATGG
>JBNMND010000403.1:0-4664 GCA_051274975.1 Planctomycetota bacterium
CCGTCGGGCTCGATCTCGTCAGGTGTCGTACGGCATGCGATCGCGGCGGCGGCGAAGTCGACGCGTGCCTTGTCGAGTTCGCGCACGCTCAGGTAGCGGTGCCCTCGATGCCGCAGCAAGAACGCATCACCAGGCATGCGAGTCAGCGCTTCGCTGTAGACATCGATCGCCGAACGGTAGCGACCGAGGTAGCCAAGACGTCGCCCCACCCAGATCGCCGCTTCGCGATCTTCTGGGTTGCTTGCGAGTACGTCGCGCGCGGCTTTGAGGTTCGCCTCACGCTGCGCCAGCAGCTCGGCGGACAACTCCGGTGCGTAGAGAGCTCGTCCCGACAACGACCAGCCCTGCGCGCCGGTCGGCAACACTGCTTGGCACGAAGCCAAGAGCCACAACGAAACGACAACTAGGAATCTTCGGCTGGCCATTCGATCCTCACATCTTGCCATTGGGTCTCGACACCCGGCTTCAGGAATAACGCGCTCTCGGCGCCAATACTCTGCATGGCCGGCCACGCGGCCTTGCCGGCCTCATCGCCAAGCACCATCAGCCCAGTACCCAACGCATCGGCAACCGCACAGCTCTTCGCGATGACGGATGCGCTGACCACGGCGTGTTCGGGGTTTCGGCCAGTGCGCGGATCAAACAGGTGATGCACGACGCGGTTGCCGACGATGACGGCATTGCGGTAGTCACCGCTGCTGCACAACGCGCGGTCGCGCAACGGCACGGTCACGGTAGCTTGTTGACCGCCAGCAGCATCACTCGCAGGATCCACGACGCCGATGCGCCACGTAGCGCCATCGGGCTTCACGCCGTGGCACAGCACTTCACCGGTGATCTGCAGGTAGAACGAATCAACCCCGATCGCGAGCAACTGCGCGCCGATTGCATCGGCTGCGGCGCCAGCGACAATGCCGTCGAGATCAAGCTGCACGTCTTCGCGTTGCTTGGTCAGCTTGCCGTTCTCAATCGAGACGAACTGGTAGCCAACGCGTTCTTTGGCATTCAGCAGTTCGTCAGCATCGAGACCAAGCTCAGGGTTCTTCTTGGCGCGGCGATACAGATCGCTCAACGGCTTCAGGGTCGGATCGAACGCACCGTCGGTTGCCTTGGCGATCGCAAGGGCTTGCTGCAGCACGTTGGCGAACCGCTCGCTGACTTGGAACGGCTCGGTGCTGCGATGAGCATTGACCCGCTGGATCTCCGAGTTCTTGCGCCAGTTGCTGAACGCCACGTCGAATGCCGCCAGCTCTGTGCCGACGATTGCTTGGATGTCGGCGATCGGCAGCTTGGTCGCGACCTTGACCTCATAGGTTGACCCCATCGTTCTGCCGGTGAAACTCTGCACCGTCACAGGATCCGAGCACGCAGCAAGCGCCATCATCGTGACGCCGAGCAGCCAGAACGTTCGCAGCTTCTGCATTGCGCGGAATGCTAGCGTCTGAACGCACGAGCTGGCCACCGCGAGATGCCGTTCGCGCGGATCCGCTACTATCTGCGTATGCCAGTCACGCGCATCACGACACTTGTGGCCGCCCTCTTGTTGGCCACGAGTCAACTTACGGCCCAAACGTTCGTCGTCGACAAGGCCAACGGCCCTGGCGCCGCGTTCACGAGCATTGCGACCGCAATCGCAGCAGTGCCCGACGGTGCGGTGCTAGTCGTTCGGCCAGGCCAATACTTGTCGTTCGGCATCGACAACAAGAGCATGACCGTGCTCGGCGAGTCGGGTGCAGAGATTTACGACCTCGCAGCGATCTTGCAGATCACCAACCTCACCGCGAACCAACACGTCAAGTTACGTGGACTAAGTGTTGCTGGGCTGCTCGGCCCCGCCGGCTTACCAACACCACTACCTGGGATCGCCGACCCCATCATGTTGCTACCGGGAACGGAATCAGTGCAAGCAAGCGGGCCGCTCACCAGCCCCTTGCAGGCGAGCTATGTCGTGCCTCAATTGCCGCAATTACTCGGCACCCGCGTCACCTGGCAAGGCGTGTCGTTCGCTCCGGCGTCGGGCGTACAGGTCAGCAACGCCGTCAGCTACGCGCACTTCGAAGTTCAAAACAGCGACGCGACAGCCGCACCCGCGCTGCCAGCAGACACAGCGAACAACGAGCACTGCATCACCGTCGTTCGCGTCGGCCCAACCGATCCCGAATACCACGCGACGAACAGCTCGGACGCAATCGCATACGCGTAGCTGAGCGCTGCCGTAGCAACGAGCATCGCAAGCACATCATCCGAAGCGGGCATGACAGCACTCGACCGCACGAACAATGCAGTAGGCTAGCCGCCAACAGCATGTCCGCGAGCGAACAGTCCTTCCCAGTGACCGAAGCCTACCGCGGCATGCGCCTCGACCGGTTTCTGCAAGCGATGGTGCCACGCATGTCGCGCAACGCGATCCAAGAAGCGATCGAGAGCCGCGTGCGACTCGAGTCCGGAATCGAACCAAAAGCCAACCGACGTCCCGCGATCGGTGACATCGTCTACCTCGCACAGCGCATCGTTACCGAGGTGCCCGACGTCGAGATTCCGGTGCTACACGAAGGCGATGGCTGGTCGATCATCAACAAGCCCGCAGGTATCGCAACAACGCCAAGTTCGCGTCGGCCCGGCGCCGACATCGCGACGCTGCTCGGCAAGGCGCCCGCCCACCGCCTCGACCTAGGCACCAGTGGCTGCCTAGTGCTCGTGCACAATGCCGATGCCGCGCGCCACTTCGAAGCCGCGTTCCGGGAACGCCGCATCGAGAAGGAATACCTGGCCGTCGTCACAGGATCGGTGGAACAAGATACGTTCACGATAGTCGCCCCCATCGGCCTCGACCCGGACAGCCGACTCCCGCACAAGGTGCACATCACCGACGACGGCGCGCATGCCGAGACGCACTTCGAAGTGATCGAACGTCGCGACAGCAACACCCTGGTGCGAGCCAAACCGCGAACCGGTCGCCGCCATCAGATTCGCATACACCTCGCCCACGCAGGCCACGCGATCCTCGGCGACCTGCTCTACGGCGGCGATGAACGGCAATTCATCCGTTGGCTGCAAGGGCAACCGGTCGAAGCAGTCGCCGGCATCCCTGCCGGACGCCACCTGTTACACGCAAGTGAGCTGGTCTTGCCAATGCCAAACAGCAGCGAGCAACTCACGATCACGGCGCCACTGCCTGACGACTTTGAGCTCTAAGTCGCATTGACGCACAACCAAGATTCGGGCCGGAACCGGCGAGCGAACCACCACAGCCAAGTGACGGTCGCCGACCTGGTCAGCTTCGAAGCATGACTTCGGCTTTGCCGCCGGACACAAGCAGGAATGGTTCGCTTGTGGATTCGCCTCGCACCGCCTTGACCCGGAGGGAGCCCTTCTCCCGAAGGAAGACGATGTCCTACTACGTACGGTGCCAGGCACCGTACGCGTGGCGGAGGCGATTAGCCGCCGAAGTCGTCGAACGCAATCATGTCCTGCTCGACACCCAGGTCGTCGAGCATCTTCTGGACCGAGCTGTTCATCATCGGTGGACCACACATGTAGAACTCGATGTCGTCGACGTTGTCGTGCTCGTTCAGGTAGTTGTCCAAAGCAACCTGGTGGATGAAGCCAGTGTAGCCTTCCCAGTTGTCTTCGGGTTGCGGCTCGGACAAGGCGACGTGGTACTTGAAGTTCGGGAACTCCTTCTCGATCGCTTCGAACTGGTCCGTATAGAACATCTCGCGCTTCGAGCGAGCGCCATACCAGTAGCTGACCTTGCGGCCGGTCTTCAACGTGTGGAACAGGTGGAAGATGTGGCTGCGTAGCGGCGCCATACCAGCACCACCACCGATGTAGAGCATCTCGCGCTCAGTGTCCTTGATGAAGAAGTCACCGTAGGGACCGGAGATCGTGATCTTGTCACCCGGCTTCAACGAGAACACGTAACTCGAGCACAAGCCCGGTGGCAGTTCTGGCTGACGCGGCGGCGGCGAGGCGATGCGGATGTTGAGCATCACCATGTTGCCTTCGGCCGGGTGGTTGGCCATCGAGTAGGCGCGGAACACCGGCGTCGGGTTGTTGGCGACGAAGTCCCACAGCTTGAACTTGTCCCAGTCGCCGCGGAAGTCCTTCTCGATGTGGAAGTCGGAGAACTTCATGTTCTCGTACTTCGGCACGTCGATCTGGATGTAGCCGCCGGACTCGAAGTTGATCGTCTCGCCTTCCGGCAAGTCGACTGCGAGTTCCTTGATGAAGGTCGCGACGTTGTGGTTCGAGCGCACGGTGCACTCCCACTTCTTGATGCCGAACACTTCGTCCGGAACCTGCACCTTCATCGCGCCGCGCACCTTGACCTGACAGGCCAGGCGCACGCCTTCCTTGGCTTCACTGCGGGACACGTGGGTCAGTTCGGATGGCAGGATGTCACCGCCACCTTCGGAGACCTTGCACTTACACATCGCGCAGGTGCCCTTGCCACCACAGGCGGACGGCAAGAACAGGCCTTGATCACTAAGGGCAGTCAGCAGATTGGAGCCAATCGCTACTTCGGGCGACTTCGAATCGTCGCCGTTGATCAGCAGCTTGACCTGACCCTTTTGGACCAGCTTGCTCTCACAGAACATCAGAAACAGCACCAGAGCCACGATGACTCCGGTCAAGGCGATCACGCCTACAAGGATTTCCAT
>JBNMND010000404.1:0-4661 GCA_051274975.1 Planctomycetota bacterium
GGCGGTGCTACGTCGGCGGCGGCGCAACGCGCCTTCGACCTCTATCGATCTGGGCTCGATTTGATGCTGTGCCTCGACTCAACCGGCAGCATGCAGCCGACGATCGATGCGCTCGCGGTTGCCCTCGGGGAGATGGCCGACATCCTCAGCGGCATCTCACCGAAGTTGCGCGTTGGCGTCGTGCACTACAAGGACAACGACGAACTCGGCAAGCACGGTGCCGAGGTGGTGCAGGGGTTGTCGAAGAACATCAGGGGCCTGCGCAAGAAGCTCGAGAAGATGCGCGCGATCGGCGGCGGAGATTTGCCGGAGGCCGTTCTCGGTGGGCTCGACATGGCGTTGAGCAAGAAGATGAAGTGGAACGCTGGCGCCAACAAGATTGCGCTGCTGATTGGCGATGCGCCACCGCATCCAGATGAGAAACAGCAAGCGATCGACTTGGCGCGCGCGGCGTTTGAAAAGCCCGGCAGCCAGAACGACAAGAAGGCGACGACCGGCAAGCGCAAGCTGCAGAAACCGTTTCTGACTTCGGCGATGGGAGTGGTCGTGGAAATCGGTCCGGACGTGAAGGTCGGTGCGGGCTTTAAGATGGAGGAGTTTAGGAAGTCGCAGCAGACGATGCGCAAGGACTTCAAGGAGATCGCGAAGGCGGGTGGCGGCGTCTACGTTGAGGTCAAGTTCTTGATCGACGGCTCACCGCCGCCGACGTCCAAGGAGAAGCGCGAGGCCAAGAAGAAGGGCGGCGGCGTAGCCAGTGACGCAACGCAAAAGATCGTCGAGCACATCCTGGTGCTGTCGTTCGGGCAGCGCTTTAAGAAGGAGATGCAGGAGTTCGTGCGCATCTTCTACGCCTACAAGCAAGCGGGCATGATCAAGTAGATGGGAATCAGCCCACCGATTCTCAAGGTGCGTTGCAAGGAGAACAGTGCTCTCGGACCGAGCTTCGCTCCCGATTGCGAGGAGAGACTGCGTATGGCATGGCGCGAGGTCTCATCAATGCCTTTGCCTGGATCCCGTTCTTGCTCCTCGTGATTGGCGCGTTGGCGTCATTCACGAGCCGGCACATGGAGGGTTAGTTCTTCGCGTTCCTGTTGGGGGCGATGGGCACGCTCGCTGGCGCAGCGTTCATACAGGGCATGCTCGACATCGCGGACAACAGTCTGCGCAGTCAACGCTGACGCAGCGATCCTGCTAGCCGCAGTTCGCGATGATCTCGATGCAGCGGTGCGTGTTTAGATGAAGTCGCGCGATCTCGCTGACTTCGATTCCGGGGATCCACACGATGCGGTCGTCCTGGTCTACGACCAGCGGCAGGCGGTCGCGATCGAAGCGCGGCAGGTGACGGCTTTGCAGGAATCGGCGCAGGTCCAGTGACGCGTTCGAACCAAGTGGTTGGAAGCGATCGCCGGCGCGACGCGTGCGCAGACGGAACGTCTCGCCACAAACTCGTGGGTCGATCAACGCGCGCAGCGGTCCAGCAACTGTAGGGGACGGCACCAGCGGCGGCACTGGGTGTTGGTGGGCTTGCAGCGACCACTCGGTAAGGCCAAAGCGGTGCCGTTCGCCATCGATCGGGAGATTGGGGTCGCCGTCAAGAATGTCGGGGGTGGCCCCGGCGCGATCAGTGTCGACCATCAGTAGGCCATCGCGGATGCGTTCGACCATCAAGCCGGTACGACCGGCAACGCGCTTGCCGTCGTCCATGTCGAGCAGTGCCATCGCGCGATCGAGCCACGCAGTACTCGGGGTTTCGCCATGCGGGTGCATCGTGATGTGCGCCTGGCGCAAGGCATCGCGAACGAACGGTAAGGAATCGACGTCGAGTTCTTGCAGGTCGAGTTCGAGCCGCCAGTTGGTGCGGTGTCTGGCACGCTGAGTCAGCACGCGCAGGCCTTGGGCTTCGACGATTTCGTTGGCGGCGCGGGCCGTGCTCGCGACCGTCATCAGGGCGACATCGAGGCCGATGCCCATGCGTTTTCGCAGCGCGGGGATGGTCTCGTGGCGAAGTTCGTTGCGGGCAAATCGCGTGTCGTCATTACTCGTGTCGTGGAACGGCAGCACGCCGAGGCGCTCGAGCATGCACTCGATCGTCGTCCGTCGGGTGCGCAGCAGGGGGCGCACCAACAGCAGGCGTCGGTCGCCGCGACCGAGCCAGCGGGACTCGGGGATGCCGGCGAGTCCGCGGGGGCCGGTGCCGCGCAGCATGCGGAACAGAACGGTCTCGAGGTTGTCGTCGGCGTGGTGGCCGGTCAGCAGAACAGAGGCCCCGAAATGGCGGGCGGCCTCGCTGAGCGCCTCATAGCGCTTGTCTCTCATTGAGTCTTCACTGGGAGACTCTTCATCGAACTCCAGCCTGCGCACCGTCAAAGGCACATCGAGCCGGTCGCAGAGATCGAGCACGTGTTGGGCGTTCTCCCGGCTGTCCGGGCGCACCCCGTGGTCGATGTGCGCAGCCGCGAGTTTGCCGGTCAGGCGGCCCTCGTCCCGGAGGCGGGCCATGGTCAGAAGGAGCAGGGAACTGTCGATACCGCCCGAAACCGCCACCAGCACGGCACCTTCAGCGGTGACGTTCTCGTAGCGCGACAGGCTGCGCGCACAGGTATCTAGCAATCGAACGAAACTGTCCATTGGATAGGGCTTGCCATTGGATAGGGCGAGCGGGTCGCTAGACTGCTTGGCGATTTTCCACGCAGTCAACAACCACACAGGAGTTTACCTCGTCATGTCAACCCGCGTCGCTATCAACGGTTTTGGTCGTATCGGCCGTCTCGTCTTCCGTGCTCTTGCTGAGCAAAACCTGCTCGAAGAACTCGACGTTGTAGCCGTCGGCGACATCGTCCCGGCCGACAACCTCGCCTACCTGCTCAAATACGACTCGGTTCAGGGCCGCTTCAAAGGCACGGTCAGCTCAAAGAAGTCGTCGCCAGACAAGGAAGAGGATGACGTCATCGTCGTCAACGGCAAGGACATCCAGGTGGTTTCGGCGCGCACGCCGGACGGCCTGCCGTGGAAGGAATTGGGCGTGGAACTCGTGATCGAGGCGACCGGCCTGTTTGTGCAAGACACAAAGGCGCGCGGCCACATCGAAGCCGGGGCCAAGAAGGTCATCATCACGGCTCCCGGTAAGGGCGACATGCCGACGATCGTGCTCGGCGTCAACGACGACAAGATCGACTTCAAGGCGCACGACATCGTGTCGAACGCTTCGTGCACGACCAACTGTCTCGCTCCGCTGGTGCACGTCATCCTCAAGGAGGGCTTTGGTCTCACTGAGGGGCTGATGACCACGGTGCACGCCTACACGGCGACGCAGAAGACTGTCGATGGGCCGTCTAAGAAGGACTGGAAGGGTGGCCGCACCGCCGCGCAAAACATCATCCCGTCGTCGACTGGCGCTGCCAAGGCCGTCGGCCTGGTGCTCCCGGAGACCAAGGGCAAGCTGAGCGGCATGTCGCTGCGCGTGCCGACACCGACCGTGTCTGTGGTCGACCTGACGTTCAAGACCGAGAAGGCGACGTCGCTCGACGAACTCAAGGCCACGATCAAGAAGGCGTCGGAGACGTACATGAAGGGCATCCTCGAATACACCGAGGACGAAGTAGTTTCGTCGGACTTCATCCACCACACCGCGTCGTCGATCTTCGACGCCGGTTCGTCGATCGAGCTCAACCCGAACTTCTTCAAGCTGATCAGCTGGTACGACAACGAATGGGGTTACTCCAACCGCGTCGTCGAACTCAGCAAGAAGGTCGCCGCAGCGATCTAGTCGCTGCAGTTCCCATTGCCTGATTGATAGCGAGCGACGCCATGAACTTTCAGACCCTTTCGGATCTCGACCTTGCCGGCAAGCGCGCACTGATGCGCGTTGACTTCAACGTGCCGCAAGACAAGGCGACGCTCGCCATCACCAACAATCAGCGCATCGTGTCGGCTCTGCCGACGATCCAGAGCGTGCTCGAGCAAGGCGCGTCGGTGGTGTTGATGTCGCACCTTGGCCGGCCGAACGGCGAGCGCGTGGCGAAGTTCTCGCTGCAGCCGATCGCCGATGCGTTGGCCAAACTGCTCGAACGACCGGTGCAGTTCGTTAGCGACTGTGTCGGTGCCGAGGCCGAAGCCGCCTGTGCCGCCGGCACGTTGCAGCCCGGTTCGGTAGTGCTACTTGAAAACGTTCGCTACCACATCGAAGAAGAAGGCAAGCGCAAGCTCGTCGATGCGGACGGCAACAAGAGTAGTCAGAAGGCCGACCCCGACAGGGTGAAGGCGTTCCGTCAGGCACTCGCCAAGAACGGCGATGTCTTCATCAACGATGCCTTTGGCACCGCGCACCGTGCGCACAGTTCGGTTAGCGGTGTCGCCGAGTATCTGCCAGCCGCGGCAGGCTTGCTGCTGCAGAAGGAGCTCGATGCGTTCGGCAAGGTGTTGAGCCAGCCCGAGCGCCCGTTCGTTGCGATCCTCGGTGGCGCCAAGGTCTCAGACAAGCTGCCCGTCATCGAGAACCTGCTGCCGAAGGTCGATAAGTTGATCATCGGCGGCGCGATGGCCTACACGTTCTTGAGCCAGATGGGCCACAAGGTTGGCACATCCTTGGTCGAACAAGATCTGCTCGGCGAAGCGGGGCGCGTGATCGAACAAGCCAAAGCGGCAGGCAAAGAGCTGTTGCT
>JBNMND010000405.1:0-4652 GCA_051274975.1 Planctomycetota bacterium
TGGCCATCTTGACGGCATTGCCGGTGCCCCACCCGCGTAGCCGAGATCGTAAGCTCAAAAGTCCGCAGGCTGAGGTCAGCGCGGACCTGGCAAGACTTCATCCACTGGTACGCGGCGAGACGCTCTACGCCGACGTCGACACGCTCATGCTGGATGCCATCTTGGCTCAGAACTGCATCGCGGTCGGCGCGGGGCACACCGAGCCGGGCCCCAAGCACGTTCTGCGCGCGCAAGTACCGCCGGGGAGCATGTACCTGACGTTCGATGCGGCTGGCCGTGAGCCGATTTGGTCGAGTGCGCGGTTGGCACTTGTCCGCTGGTAGACAGCAAATGAATTGTGTGTGAATGTCGTGGTATCCGAAAGGTCGGCCGGGCCTATTCGAGGGCGAATTGGTCAGTTCAAATCGCTCGATGACGAATTAGCCGTTGCCGGTTACGGCCGAGTTCGCAGACCGGTGGCGTAGTTGATTGCTCGAAGCAGTCTGTCATCGAGGAACCAGGCCGTCACGCGCCGTTGGTGCGTGAATCCACCCCACGACAGATCGCCCCGGTAAACGCCTCGATTCACACCCTAGCCGCGCATGAGGTCGGCATTCCAAGTTCCGTCATGCGGTTGAGAATGTTGCATGCAACCCGAGCCGACATGGCTGGTTGGCAATCGGGGATCACCGTATCGGCAGCTTCCGTGAGCATCCTTGGGATCCGTGCACCAACGCCGCCCTGCGCAAAACCACGACCAAGATCCACTTCAACCGACTTGGGCGCGATCAGCGGCTGCGCCGCAAGGCCCCAGTCGTTCGTGTGGCACGTCACGCACTTGCGCGTCGTGCGTTAATCCGCAGATGCCTTGGCCAGGAAGTCGACGCCGCGAGCGAAGGAATAGTCCTCGGGTAGCGGCTCACACAGAACACCTCGATCCACCAGTGCGAAGAGCAGTGGCATCGAAAGGACCGAGAACACCAGGAAGGACTTATTCAACGTCAGGTGATCGTGACCATCGTGGACAACCAAGGTGCGGGCCGGACCAGTCGAACCCACCGATTTTCTCCCCCGTCCACCTAGCCGTCAACCCGCAACAAACTCACCTGCAACCATGCCATGTCGCAAACCAGCGATAAGACTCGTAGGGTGATGGCGTGAAGATCTACATCTCCGCGGACATGGAGGGAGTGGCCGGCGTCGTCACCGACGCCCAACTCGGCCCCGAAGGATTCGCCTGGAAAGAAGCCTGCGGACTCTACACCGATGAAGTGCTGGCAGTCATCGACGAGCTACAGTCAGCCGGAGCCACAGACATCACCGTCAGCGACTCGCACGGCACAGGTCTGAACCTCAAGATCGAACGACTGCCCGCCGGAGTGCGCCTGGTGCAGTCGTGGCCGCGGCGGCTCGGCATGATGGAAGGCATCGATGACTCGTTCGACGGGGTGATCCTATTGGGTTACCACTCGGGTTCGCACAACCCGCGCGGAGTGCGCGCCCACACCATGTCGAGCGCTAACATCTTTGAAGTAGCCCTGAACGGCACGCTGGTGTGCGAAGCCGAGTTGAGCGCCTACATCGCGGCCCACTTCAAGGTGCCGATTTTGATGCTCAGTGGCGATGACGCCGTCTGTGCTGAAATTGCAACCGGCCTTCCCGATTGCGAACAGGCAATCGTCAAGCGTGCGCTTTCGTACCACAGTGCGGATTCGTTGACGCCAGCGGATGCGTGCGACGTCTTGCGCGCGGCGACGCGGCGCGCACTCGAACGACGTAGCACCATCCAAGCACGCGCGCTGCAAGGGGCCGTCACGATGGACATCACGTTCAAGAACCATCGGCCGACTGAGCTACTCGCGTACCTACCGAGCGTGGAGCAACTCGATGCCCACCGGGTTCGCTTCGTCGGCAAAGACATCCTCGAGGTTTCG
Source organism: Planctomycetota bacterium (assembly GCA_051274975.1). Lineage (GTDB taxonomy): Bacteria > Planctomycetota > UBA1135 > UBA1135 > UBA2386. The sequence goes on from JBNMND010000405.1 coordinate 1,914, forward strand.
AGCTTCTTCGAGTTCGCCCTCAACTACTCACCTGACCTGAAGCCGTAGCCACGACACGACCATGACTGATCTCAACAAGATGATGAAGGCCCTCAAGGCCAAGGGCACCGAGAGGACGCGCAAGATCTATGCGTCGCATGGCATGGACGGCAACTCGTTCGGGGTCTCGGCTGCCGACTTGAAGGTGTTCGCCAAGTCGATCAAAGGGCAACACGAACTGGCACTCGAGCTGTACGACACAGGCAACCTCGACGCGATGTATCTGGCGGGTCTGGTCGCCGATGGCGCGCAGATGAACAAGTCGCAGCTCCAGGCTTGGGCCCAGAAGGCCGCTTGGGTTTGGGCTTCCGAGTACGTCGTGCCCTGGGTCACCGCCGAGAGCAAGCATGCCGAGTCGCTGGCCCTCAAGTGGATGGATGCCAAGCAAGAGCACGTCGCAGCTGCGGGTTGGTGCACCTATGCCGGGATCATGACGACCACCGCGGACGACGACCTGGACTTCGCCAAGATCAAAGCCCTGCTCAAGCGCGTGGAGAAGGAGATCGATGGCGCCAAGAACCGCGTGCGCTACACGATGAACGGCTTCGTGATCGCCGTCGGCTCGGCCGTCACGCCGCTCGCCAAGCAAGCCCACGCAACCGCGAAGAAGATCGGCAAGGTAGAAGTCGACATGCGCGGCACATCCTGCAAGGTGCCGGTCGCGTCCGACTACATCGCCAAGATCGAGAAGGCCGGCCGGGCCGGTAAGAAGCGTTCGGCGCTGCGCTGCTGAGGTAAGTGGCGACGTCCCCAACTTCGCGCGCACTCTCCCTGGCCTAGGGGGCACCAACACGGCACGTTAGGCAAATGGCTGAAGACTCAGAACCCAACACGCCCAGCGGGATGCTGGTGCTGCGCACTGTCGCGATGCCAAAGGACACCAACCCCAACGGCGACATCTTTGGCGGCTGGATCATGGCGCAGATGGACCTTGGCGGCGGCACCCTCGCCAAGGAAGTCGCACAGGGCCGTGTCGTCACCGTCACCGCCGACAAACTCACGTTCGTGCGCCCAGTCGGCGTCGGCGACACCGTCTGTGTCTACGGCGAAGTGACGCGCGTCGGCCGCACGTCCACCGACATCCGACTGCAGACCTGGGCCCGCGCCCTCGCCTCGGACTTCGGTAAGCCGAGGCACCTCGTTACGACCGGAACGTTCCGCTACGTCGCGATCGATGACGACGGCCGACCACGATCGATCCCTGTCGGCGAGTTCGAAGACAAGCGCGGTTCGTAACGGCGCGGAGGCGGCGGCGCTGCGATCACGTGCGACTCGCTGCAAACGCCTCAACGAGGACGTCGAGCAAGCAGTTCTGCGGATGCAAGAACCGCGCCTTGCGATGACAACGTCGCGCCTGCCGGCCGTCGCCGAGCAAGCGGTGTGGATGCGATAGATAGCCGAGCGTCAACGCGCGCAACCAATGCGGCTCCTGACAACTGTGCGCGCCGAGCAACAGACGCAATGCCTTTTGAGGCAACCCTTGGCATAAAGAGGACCAAAGCCCTCGTGCGCTGCAAAGCACAGCGAAGGGACACCGGCGCACTGGCGAGGAACTGGGCAGCAGCTAGCGATTCTGCTGCCTCGTCCAGATCCGTTGCACCGCCGACCGAGGACAAGAAGAAGGCTCGGTTGCCCCGCACCTGCAGATCTTGGAGCGGCTGCATCAAGACCAACGTCGACGCATCACCGTGTGATGAATGTCTCGCCAACCACTCTATCCACCCCGCCGTCCGGCTGGGTGCGCCTGCCGCGAAGGCGTGGGATGTGATCGGCGGCATCTACACGATCGACCACTTGCATCCCTCGAACCAGCAAGCCTCTACCGGCCCCGCACGCTGCTACCGTCGTCCGCGAGCTGAGGTGGAGCCGCATGGCAAACGGCTACGTCATCGCTGGCACGTAGACGATCGCATGTAGTCGGCGATATTCATGTCGGCGGATACCGCGTTGGCATGCTCCTCGATCCGCCCGATGAGCCAGTCGACGAAGTCGATCCACCCGTCGCCCGGTCTGCCGGCGCGTGCTACGCCTGCGACAGCAAGGACCTCGTCGTCAAGGACTACCTCGACGACGTACCCGGCATCGAGGACTACGGCTACGGCATCCCGTTCACCAGCTTCACATGTCGCGCGTGCGGCCACGTGCGGAACCACCAAGGCCCACCGCCGACCATATACGGCTGACGCACAATGGTTGAGCGCGTGGGCTCGCTAGTCGATGCCGAGCTTCTGCCGCAGATTTTTGGGGATCGCGTCGTTGTGCAAGCCCCAACTCAGCGTCTTGTATTCAACGAAGGACTTGGAGGTGTAGAATTGGCCGTCGAACTTGTTGTAGCCAGTGCCCCACGAGTTCTTCACGCGGAAGTAGGGCGTGCCGTTCTGGTCCTTGCCCAGCCCGGTAATCACCATGCCGTGGGGTGTAGGCGGTGCAACGTGCAGCCCGGACCACCCGAACCGAACCAACCGACTCTCCCACCCCTTCAGTCGTCGCGTGGTGTTGTGATCGCTTACCAAGCCGCGCGATAGTGCCATCGCGTGACGATGTCGTCACGCAGGACTCCATTCAGCTGGCGCTTTTCCCTGCCTATAAGGCAGTCGTTGAAGTCGACGCTTCGCAACGATGCACAGTCGTTGAGCGGCTGCAGCAACTGCTCCGAGATACTGGCTTGAACGAAGGTGATTCGATGGAGCTTTGGCAGCT
>JBNMND010000406.1:0-4652 GCA_051274975.1 Planctomycetota bacterium
GGATGACCACGGCCGATTGGCAACCGAACACGCCATTGCGTTGGTCCCACATGGAATTTATCGGCCGCCCCAACGTGACGTTGAACGGCTCGAACTATGAGTTCGACATCGACATTCCTAGCGACCGTTCAGGCCATCACGTTCTTTGGCTCGCGTGGCAGCGCAATGACCCGGCTGCCGAAGTGTTCTTCTCGACATCCGACCTGATGGTGCAACCGGCCAACAACGACTGTGCGGATGCCGCGACGGTCACCCTTGGCGCCAATGGTTCGTTTGAGTTGGATGGCGCCACCGCCAGTTCACCCGCCGCGAGCTGTGGCAATGCGAGCGACCCGGACGTGTGGTTCGAATACACCGCAACGTGTTCCGGCACGCTGCGCGCGGACACCTGCGCCAGCGCGGCGGCGACCGACACGGCAGTTTCGATTTGGTCGGGTTCGTGCGGCGCACTGACGGAGATCGGTTGCGACGACAACGGCTGTGGCGTGCACAGTGCCGCGACCGCAAGCGTCACTGCCGGCACCACCTACTTGATCAAGGTCTCCGCACCGGCAAATAGCAGCACCGCATTCGATCTGTCAGTTTCTTACGACAACAACACCGGCAGCTTCACGACGACCACGATCGGCTGCGGCACCGCCACCGTGCAAACAAGCGGCGCGCCCAACATCGGCGGCATCGTGTCCTACTCGGTGCAAGGCGGCACCGGGCTGGCACAAGCGATTGCCCTCGGCTTCACGCCAGTATCGATCGCGGTGTGCCCCAACTGCACCGTCGGCACCACCGCCGACGCCATGCTCGGCGGCGAGTTCACCTTCGCCATCCCCTGCGACACCGCACTGGTCGGACTGCAATGGTGGCTACAGGGCATTGACGCCTTCACAACAAACGGCGGCTGCAACCTAGGCGGCGGTGTCGACTTCACACTGACTGACACCGTCCGCACCCAAGTCGGCAGCTAGCCGTCCTGCGTACGGCACCTGCGCTCACGCCTTGCGTACTGCAAGTACATGAAAATGGGACCGGCCTGCATTGCAGGAACGGTCCCGTTTGCTAGGTCGTGCGCAGCTTAGAAGTGCATCGCTTCGCCGGCGGTGCCCGGGCCAAGCAGGACCAGCGAACCGTCCGGGAGCACCCTGGCGGTGTGGCCGATGCGAACCGAGATCATCGGAGCGATGGCCGTCCAGGTGCTGTTGGCCGGATCGAAGATCGATACTGCGTCGAGGCCGACGGCCGCAGTCAGGAGGCCTTCCGAACCGCCACAGACAACGAGGTCGCCGCTCGGCAACAGCGTCGCGGTGTGGCCGGTGCGCGCGTGCAGCATCGTCGTCGCCTGCCAACTGTTAGCGACCGGGTCGTAGATGTCGGCACCGGCGATCGAAGCCGCGTTGGCGACGTTGAGCAAGCTAGGCACCAAGACGCCACCGGTCAGCATCAGGCGACCATCAGCAAGCGTGACCTGGTTGTCCTGGTGGTAGGCGCGGCCAGAAGGCATGTTCGGCGCGTTAGACCACGAGTTCGTCATCGGGTCGTAGCGCTGTGCCTTGGTGGTCGACGTCACGGCGATCGGGATGCCGAAGAACACCGTCGCTTCAATGCCACCGGAGATCATCATCATGCCGTTGCTCAAACGCGACAGCGCCGGCACCAAGCGGCGACCACCGATGTTGGGCCCACTCGACCAGCTATCAGCAACCGGGTCATAGAGGAACACCGCGTTCGAGACGCCGACGATCGCGGTCGTCAAGTCGGTGAAGTTGTTCGTGCCACCAACGACCATGACGCGGCCGTCCACCAACGTCGCCGCCGCGTGGCCAGCGCGCGGACCAGGCATCGCCGCAACTACTGAGAACGTGTTGCTCGCCGGATCGTAGATTTCGCAAGCCGTGGTCGTCATACCGGTGCCGTCGAGGCCACCCGTGAACATGACGCGACCGTCGTTTAGCGTCGCAGCGGCATACAGCGCAGCCGGGGCTGTCGGCGCCGGGCCAGCTTCCGAGTCGAGCGTGCGGAAGTTGAAGAACTCGCTGGTGCCGCCGCTAATCAACAAGAAGTCGCCGCCGCCGGGACGGTTGGGCGTTTCACAAATCGTGGCCGCAGGGCGGGCAGACAGCAGCTGCGTCGGCAAGGCCGCGCTCGTCTGCACCTGCACGTGATGCGTCGTAACCGGGTTGCTGATCTGGTCGAACAACGTCGTCGCACCTGGCAGCGTCGCCGCCTGCCAGTGGAAGATGTAGCCCTGCACCGACGGCAAGTTGGGCAGCGGCACACTGATCGTGCTCGCGCCCGTCGCACTCGTCAGTTGGAACGACCAGTTGCTGAGCAACTCAATGCCAACGGCAACCGAACGTGAGTCTGCCGGATCGAGCAACGCAATCGGCGTCGGTCCAGCGGTCACGCTGACCATGGTCAGCAACGGCATGCTGGCAGGCGCGTTCTCAACTGCCAAAGTGAGAGTTCCACCGAGTGTGCCCGGTGTGACCTTGTCGAAGTCAAAGTCGCCTTGCGCGCAGAGGCATGCGGCGGTGGCAAGGATCGAGAGAGGGAGTTGGGCTTGCATAGTGTTGTCGCTCGGAGCCGGAGCCGAAGCATTGTGTCACTGATCGCTGGACGCAAACAGTGCCCCAACTCAGCTTTACCTGTCACAACAATGCCCCTCAGGGCATGCCAGGCGGACTCAGTTACGCTCGACCATGCGCCGCACGGGAGCGGGCCAGCAGCTGCTCGGCGACCTCAGAGCGATCTCAAAACTCACCGCGCATCGCGCGATCCTCGATGCCAAGGTGCGTCTCGATCTCCTGCTCGATGAACAACGATAGGTCGCTGTCTCGGCTGTACCGCATCAACATTTTCTTGGTGCCATCCTTCATGCGCATGAACACTGGGTAGTGCACGCTCGTGCTGTTGTGGCCATTGTTCGAACGGTTGCTCGTGATTTTCTCTTCGACCCAGACCTGGTCGATGTCCTCCGAGCGCACGTCGACCGAACCAGGAAACGGGAGCGGTCCGCTCTTGACGGTGAGTTGCCGTGACGAGGCACGGATCTCCGTCGAGTTGAGGATGATGGCGAGCGTCAGGTAGATAACGCCGGCCCCCACCAGAACGAAGATCGCCAGGAACCCCGTGATGAACCCCGGGCCATCCATCGAGCCCAGGAGGAACATCCAGGTTGCGCCGTTCAAAACCAGCGCGAAGAACATCAAGAAGATGACCAAGATGATGTTTCGCCAACGGTAGGTGATCACCAACTCCCCCCCCTGATTCTCAACCGTCACCGACTTGGGTATCGCGATGTTGGTGCGCGCTCGCGTCTCGCTCTTCCCGCCTTCTATATCGAAGCCGAACACCGCGTGGCAAGAGCCACACTTGGCAACCAACTTGTCGATGTTGATGTCTTCGGCAGACACGGCCTTGCCACAGTTGCGACAGTCCACATGCATCACGTCACCACTCATTTCGTAAACACCTCAATCTCGCAAAGACGACTAAACGACGGGAAGGTCAGCCCATGGCAACCGTGGGTCGCGACCTTAACAAAACGGATCGTGCGCAGATCGAACTTGTGCTCAACAAACGTCTGCTCGCCGCGCGTGCCCTTCTTGGCCGCGCCGACTTGCTCATACGTGCGGCCATCGGCCGAAACCATGAGTTCGTAGATCTCGTGGCTACCGCCAACCGAAGTCTCGTGCACAACAACTCGGGTCACGTCCTTCGCAGCTCCAAGATCGACGACAATCTCCAGTACGTTGGGCTGCGTCGGATATCCCAAGAAGCGGTCCTTCAAGCCGTTGGTCAAGCGCTGCGGACCAAACACTGGTTGGCTCGCGCCCGATGACGGCGTGACCTTGGCGAGGTATGCGAGATTGTGTTTCTGGAAGTCCGGCGCAGCAATCGGCAAGCGCGACAACACGACGCCCATCAACTTCTCGAGAAGCGGCAACAACGCAGCCTGCCGCTTCTCAAAGCGGAAGAAACTGTTCTCGCCCTGACGGTTCCACGCCGCACTCGTCACCGCCGCCAAACGTGGCACACACAGCCCGAGCACGTTGTTCTCGCGTCCCTCCCACCACGGCATGCAAAAGCCAACGATGCGCTTATCGGACATCGTGATGTGCGGTTTCGCAAATGTTGCCATGCCGTGATTCACATGCGCGAACTTACGCAAGTTCCACTCATAGCACCGCTGCACGGGCACTGCCGTGAACATCGTCTGCGGGTAGTGATCGACGATGTACATCGGATCCCACGCCGCATTGACGACCTCGGAGCCGGCCTCCACCATCTGCTGTGCCGGGAAGTTGACGGTGCGCCAATTCACATGCAACACATCGGTGTCGACCTTGTGTTCTCCCTTCCCCAACTGAGGACCTTCCCACGCAATCGCACGTCGCCCTTTGGTCTTGAGGTAGCGATACAAACGATTGAGGAAGTCACGCTGCACATCGCCTGGCACGCCATACGCCTCGTCGCCGCCGACGTGCACGAACGGCGTCGCGCGAAACACTTCCATGAACTCGTCGAGCAGTCGCTCCATACCGCGTTGCGCCTCAGGCAACGTCGCGAGTTCGGTCGGACTCTTGCCAAACACTTCCGGGTAGCGCTTGCGTAAGATCGTCGAGTGCCCCGGCACATCGATCTCCGGAATGATCGTG
>JBNMND010000407.1:0-4642 GCA_051274975.1 Planctomycetota bacterium
TTGACCCGCTCTTCCCAGCGAAGGACGAAGCGATCAACACCGAGCTCTGCCGCGTGCTCAGTCATCTCGATGCGTCCACGGTCGTCGAGAAGACCATCGCGTTGATGAAGGTCACGCAGACCAAGACGCTCGCCTACGACGAGCAGATGTTGACCCGGCACAAGTATGGCAAGCCGATCTTGAAGGCGATGGCCAACACGCCCAACAGCCAGAACATCCACTATGCGTACTGCCTTCGCCGCGTGCAGAACGGTTGGACCTTGGCTACCCGCAAAGACTACTTCTCGTGGTTGAAGGACACGCTGGAGAAGAGTGGCGGCCAGAGCTTCGACGGTTACATCCGCGCGATTCGCAACGACGCCATCGACCACTTGCCTGCCGACAAGGCGGCCGCAGTTGCATGGTTGCTTGGCGATATCGCGCCGCTGGACCTTAGCACGTTGCCGGCTGCCAAGGGCCCTGCTGGCATTTGGTCAACCGAGACGGCGACGGAGGTGCTTAAGGCCGAACTCGTCGCCAGGGACTTCGCCAACGGCAAGCGCATGTTCTCTGCCGGCACCTGCATTGCATGTCATCGCTTCCAAGGTAGCGGCGGTCACTGCGGCCCAGACCTCGGCTCGGTCGCGAAACGCTTTTCGGTTCCGGACATCCTGACATCGATCTGCGAGCCGAGTCACACCATCTCCGAGCAATACCAAGCGAGCGTTGTGACCCTGAAGCGTGGTGGCGCGGTCACCGGGCGCATCATCTACAAGAACGACACGGAGATTGCGGTCGCCGCCAATCCATATGACTTCAGCGAGCTGACCAAGACTGCGATGGGCGAGGTTGCGAGCATCGAGTTGTCGCCGATGTCGATGATGCCAATGGGCACGGTCGCCGCGATGAATCAAGACGAGTTGCGCGACTTGATGGCCTACTTGCTGTCGGGCGGCGACAAGCGTCACGCGATGTTCCGAAAGAAGTAGCGGTAGGCTTGCGTGCAGTGGGCGCGCGCTCGTTAGCCCGTGCTGCCGGCCGGGATTGTCGGCTTGGTGGGGCAATACGCTTGGCCAGCCTGCAGCGATTGGCCGGTAGCACGTGCTGCATGAAGTTGGCGCACGCCCAGGCAGCCAAGGCGAACGCCCGCGTCGTGACCACTCCCTACTGTGCATCGTGCACGTTGTCATGGGGGGCTCGCAAAATGCTGAGCGAGACGCGTGCGAAACAGGCGATGGGTGACTGCTTCACGTTGATGGGCCAGGTTAAATCAGGGCGCATCAAGGTGATGTTCGCGTGAGCAGAGCCAAGACGAGCAACTGTTTCGATGACTTGCCGATGGGCAGTTGATCGAGGCAGTGCATGGCATGACAAATGGATGCTCCGCGCTGACGCGCGGCCTCAACTCATGAAGCAATTTCTCTTGCCGTGCCTCTTGGTGCTCGCCGTCTGCTCGGCCGCCCGCTGCCAAGAACCGTCACCTAGGAACATCATCTTCATCCTGAGCGATGATCATCGGCATGACTTCATGGGGTTTATGGAGCAAGCGCCGGCGTTCTTGGAGACGCCGAACCTCGATCGGTTGGCTCGCGAAGGCATGCACATCCGGAACGCGTTTGTCAGCACGTCCCTGTGTTCGCCGAGCCGCGCATCGATCTTGACGGGGCAGTTCATGCACCATCACCGGGTCGTCGGGAACCAGCACGCCATCCCTGCTGGCACGATGTTCTTTCCGCAGATGCTGCAGCAAGCTGGCTATCAAACGGCGTTCGTCGGTAAGTGGCACATGGGCCACGATCGAGACAGCGTCCGGCCTGGCTTTGATTACTGGGCGAGCTTTCGCGGCCAAGGCCAGTACTTCGATCCGGTCATCAACGTCAATGGCAAGCAGCGCAAGTTCACCGGTTACAACGCCGACATCTTGTCTGGTCTCGCTGTGGATTGGTTGCAGGCGCGGCGTGATTCGGGCAAGCCGTTCTTCTTGTACCTGTCGTTCAAGGCCGTGCACTATCCGTTCGTACCGGCGAAGCGGCACGCGGGCCGCTATGGCGGCAAGCAGATCGCTTATCCAGAGACCATGGCGAATACCGAGCGCAACTATCGTTCGCAGCCTCGGTGGGTGCGCGATCGCCGCTACTCCATTCATGGCATCGACCACATGGAGACGGGGGCGTTCGACAACGATCCCGTGCCTGACTTTGACGCGCTCTACCGTGGCTACGCCGAGGCAGTGCACAGTCTCGATGAGAACGTCGGGCGCGTTGTCGACGCGGTTCGCGAAGGTGGTTTGGGCGACAATACGTTGATCGTCTACATGGGCGACAACGGGTTTCATCTCGGCGAGCACGGCTTCTACGACAAGCGTGATGCCTTCGAGACTTCGATGCGCGTGCCGATGCTGGCGTGGGCGCCGGGCATGATCAAGCCTGGCACGCACAGCGATCACATGATCCAAAACATCGACATCGCGCCAACGATGCTAGGCGTCGCCGGAGTAACCAAGGCTCCGTCTTCGGACCACGCGTTTGACGGCGCGTCGTTTGCCCCGATCCTTCGCGGCGAGCAACCGGCGGACTGGCGCGATCACGTTTTGTATGAGTACCACTGGGAGTGGAACTTCCCCGCGACGCCGACGACCTTTGCCATTCGCACGGCGCGCTACAAGTACATCTACTACCACGGCACGTGGGATATCGACGGCTTCTACGACCTGCAAACGGACCCGATTGAACGGCACAACTTGATCACCGTGCCGGCATACCAAGAGCAGATTACAGCGTTGCGCGATCAGCTTTTCCGCGAGCTTTCGGCAAGCGGCGGCATGTCGATGCCCGTGCAACCACCGTCCGGTGATCGCCTGGATCAGCGCAAGCGCAGGCGGTAGCTCGAGGCCGTCATGGGCGCGCGGGGCGTCTCGGGAGGCTGACTGTGGTTGCGGCGAGCATCTATTTTTTTGGGCTGCCTGTCGGATGATGGGCCACCCCGAGGTGACCGGGCTCCAGGCGCATCGCGGGCCCCAGTAATGGGTTGGCGTGTGGCGAGGATCGGTGAGGCGATACTGGGGGGGCTTCCGGTCCTGCGGCTTTGCGGTATGCTGTGGGGGCGCGAATCGCTGTTTTCAGCGGTTTGCACCATCTATCGCTGGCTGGGCGGGCTGTTGCAAGCCGTTCTCCGTTTCACCCGGCGATTCCTCGGTTCCCCTGTAAATGAGGCCATGTGGTCAGGCCGATAGGGGAACTAGACACGAGTCCAGTCGCCGGCTACCGGCAGTGATGACTCAACCCGTTCTCGCGGGCGACCACTTTTGGCCCTAACCTGGGCGGACTAATAATGCACGCAATTCAAGAAGCTCCAACCATCGGCGTCGTGTCAGACGTTCTGAGCGCCCCTCGGCGCAGTGACCTCCTGCAAGCGGATTCTCCGCTCGGCCTGATGACCCTGGGTCAGCGCATATGAGTCGTCACCGCAGAGGTTCTGGTGGTGGTCCTTCGGGCTCGGTTAAGGAAGAAGCAATCGAAGTCGAAGGCGAAGTCCTGCAGGCGCTCGGAGCAGGTCGTTACCGCGTCCGCGTCGATGGCTCAGATCACGATCTGATCTGCAAGACCGGTGGCAAGATGGGCAAGTTCCGCATCCGGATCACCTCAGGTGACCGCGTTCGCGCCGAGCTGTCGCCCTACGACCTGACACGTGGTCGCATCACTTACCGCCTGTAGTTGAGGGCCTGGCAGTGCCTCCTTGGCAGTGCCTCCTTGGCAGAGCCTCTTTGGGTGTGCCTCCTTGGCAGTGCCTCCTCCCAGTGCCGTCTGGCAGTGGCCGTCTGTGAGCTGGCTGTCTGTGAGCAGCGGCGAGCGTCACACGTCGACCCTCTTGGTCTTACGTGCCGCAGCCCTCTCTGATGCTAGAGCTTGCGAGCCGGCTTCCTAACGGGCACCTGTAACGTCAGGCTCGACTGCTTGCCGATGCCCTCGATCACCAACCGGTCGTGGAACGCATGCACCACGGCGAACGCGTTCTTCTTGGGCGCTTCCACCATTCCGGCAAACGTCAGGTGGTGGATCCCGGCGTCCTGAGCGTAGCCACCCTTGTGATCGTGGCCGTTACACCACGCGAAGACACACTCGTGCTTCGCCAGCAGCTTGCGCACGGCGACATGATTCCACAGCAAGTGGAACGCACTACTCGCCTTCTCAAGGATGGGGAAGTGGCAACAGAGCACTACGCGTTGCTGCTGTTTCGCGGCGTCGATGAGCACGCCTTCGAGCCACGTGAGCTGTGACTTGCCGATGCCTCCGTTCCAGCGTTGCGCGTTCTTGAGTTTGCGCTCCTTAAGGCTGGCAAGCATCCTCGTCGCTTCGCGTCGCTTTGGGTGATTCTTCGGGTAGCCGTAGAGGCTCACGTCCATCCCGTCGAGAACAACGAAGCGCCACGTGTCGCCGACCGCGAAGTCGTAGTAGGGCGATTCCAGTTCGAGTTTGCGGAGCACGCGCTCTCGCAGGAACGGCAAATCGTGATTGCCAATCACGCTGCGGCGAGTTGCGTTGAGCTTCTTCCAGATCGGCAGCACATCGTCGAAGCTGTCCTTGCCGTCGTCGATGAAGTCACCGAGCTGCATGACGAACGCGAGGTCTCTCTGGTTGAGACCCTTGACGCAGGATGTCAGGCG
>JBNMND010000408.1:0-4631 GCA_051274975.1 Planctomycetota bacterium
GGCAGGAACATCGCCGGCAAGAAGCTCACGCTGTCGAACCCGGTGGAGCAGGTGGACTGGTCGATGTGTGACACGTTGCTCACCCGTCATGGCATGGAACTGCCGACTGAGGCGCAGTGGGAGTATGGCTGCCGTGGCGGCACGACGAGTCCCTGGATCGTCGATCTGCTGGAGCTGAAGACGGTGGGCAATGTCGCGGACGCGGACGCAAAGCGCGCGGCCCCTGCCTGGAACTGCGAGTCCTGGCAAGACGGCCACGTGGTGCATGCTCCCGCGGGCTCATTCGGCGCAAACGCGTTCGGCCTCTACGACGTACACGGCAACGTCTTTGAGTGGTGCCGCGACTGGTATGGGGACTACGGCAGCGAGCAGGTCGGCGACGGCCTACGATCTGGTGGGTCCACCTCCTCCTCCTACCGTGTCTTCCGCGGCGGCAGTTTCGGCTTCGCCGCTTCGATCGCTCGGTCGGCCTACCGCAGCCGCAATGCACCGACGTTCCGCGACGACCTCCTGGGCTTGCGCCCCGCCAGGATCATCACTTTCTGACCTCACCACTTCACGGTTTGCACACCCCAAGCAAGCGCAGCGAGCGAGGGGTGTACAAATGCCTAGAATCGGCACTTAAAATCTGCGAGATTTCCTGCCATTTGGTGGTTGTAGGGGATGGGAGGCGGGGCCAGGGAGGCACCCATGCGAGCCAAAGTTCTGACCCTGCGATTCTCGCCTCAGCTCGGCCGATTCGACGACGCGCCGCTGATCGCGTTGCAACAGAAGGTCGTGCTCGAGCACGTACGCGAGCACCTCATACATGTAGGCGACGAGGTGATGCTGGTGTGTGTGGCGACCTGGCGCGAACGGGAGCCGGCAACGCAGCCACCGACTACGACTCACTCAGTCGAGACGTCAACAGCCACGGAATCACCACCCGAACCATCGCGAGCGCCAGCCACACCCGTCGCCGACCTGCTCGAGGATCTCACGCCAGAACAACAGGCGATGTTCGAGCTGGTGCGCGCGTGGCGCCGCCATAAGGCGCATGCCGAGGGTGTTCCGCCGTACGTCGTATTGACGAATCGCCAGCTCGTAGAAGTCGTTCGGCAGCGCCCACAGACAAAGACCGGCCTCACCGAGATCCACGGCCTCGGCGACAAGAAGGTTGCGCGGCACGGCCAGGAACTGCTCGCCATCCTGTGGCCCGAAGTGCCACCGAGCGATGACAGAGCGCCCTCCGAGCAGCATGAGATCACAGCGGAGGCCACGTCGTGAGCCTGCCACTCGACCGCCCACCCGCCGCGGAAGCCGGGCCCGAACTGCTGGTGCTGCAGAAGTGGCAAGCATTCGTTGCATGGTTCTTCAACCACACCGCGCGCTGGCCGAAAGCGGCGCGGTTCACGCTGACGCAACGACTGGAGAACCACGCGCTCGACGTCACCGAGATGCTGGTACAGGCGCGCTACGAGCCGCGGCAACGTGGCAGCCTGCTCAAGGCCATCAACCTGCGGCTTGAGCGCATGCGCTTTCTGTGCCGCATCGCGCATACCATCCTGACCGCGGCGATGCTTGAGGAAGTGTTCTCGTCCGAATGAGTTGTTTCTGTGCCTGGCAGCGTACAGAACAGTTCAGCTTGCGATTTCGCGAGTCAAGTCGTGTCCTCCGTCAGCAACCTTGCGATACTCGCCAGCAAGCTATGACAGGGACCAGCGACGGAGATTCCCCAGATATTGATGCCGCGAGCGATCTGTTTGATCGCGCGATGAATCTTCCTGCCGACGAGCGTGAGGCATTCGTGCGACGCGAGGCTTCTGACAACCCAACGCGGCGGGACCGCGTGCTCGGGTTGCTGGCGGAGGCCGGGGGTGCGACCCCCAGGATCGAGCCCCCCACCCCTGACGAACACAGCACACCCCGCAGCGATCAGGTGCAGTCGACGCAGACGGCGGAGATGCTGAAGCGGCTGGAGAATGCGCCGCGGCTCGACACCGATCGTTACCACATCGAAGAAGAAGTCGACCGCGGCGGCATGGGCGCGATCCTGAAGATCCACGACGGGCAGCTCAATCGCCGACTGGCGATGAAGGTGCTGCTCGACCGCGAAGCGCCGCGCGACGACTACGAACAGCAGCTCGCCCACCAGATCCTCGGCCGTTTCATCGAAGAAGCCCAAGTCACCTCGCAGCTTGACCACCCAGGCGTGGTGCCGGTGCACGAACTCGGACTCGATGCAGAAGGCAAGGTGTTCTTCACCATGCGCCTGATTAAGGGAGGGCATGCGGGGCACGTGTTCCATAAGGCCTACCACCGCGAAGACGGCTGGACGACAACACGGGCGCTGGAGGTAATCCTCAAGGTGTGCGACACGATGGGGTTTGCGCACGACAAGGGTGTCTTGCACCGCGACCTCAAGCCGCACAACGTGATGGTCGGGCGGTTCGGTGAAGTCTACGTGATGGACTGGGGGTTGGCGAAGGTCACCGGTCAAGAGGATCGGCGCGACGTTCGCATTCGACCAGACGGCGCGTCGTCGCTGTCGCGCATCGACTCGGTCAGAAAGCGTGACAGCGACAGCGACGAGGGCGCGTCGGTGGTTTCGATGGACGGCCAGAAGCTCGGCACACCGAGTTACATGCCACCGGAGCAGGCAAAGAGTGAGCCGCTCGACCTTCGCGCCGATGTGTACGCGATCGGAGCGATGATGTATGAGCTGCTGACCAGCCGCGCGCCGTACACGACGCCCGGCCTACGCGAACCCGCCTACCGCATCCTGAAGGAGGTCGTCGAAGGGCCGCCCAAACCGATCTCCCAACTGCAGAAGGGTGTGCCGGCGGAGCTGGTGGCGATCGTCGACAAGGCGATGGCGCGCAATCACGAGGATCGTTACGCGGATACGCTGGCGTTGGCTGCGGACCTGCGTGCGTTTCTGGATGATCGTGCGGTGCAGGCGTATCGCACCGGGGCGTTGATCGAGTTGAAGTTGTGGGTCAAGCGCAACAAGCCGTTGGCAGCGAGTCTGTTGGCGGCGGTGTTGATTCTGGTCGGCGCCATCGTGCTGACGTCATGGCTGGCGAACGAAAACGCGGTGCTGGCGACAGCCGAGAAGGAAGCCAGGGAGGCCGCCGACGAACAGGCGGCGGCGAATGCGACGCTGGCCCGGGAGAAGACGGAGTTGGCGGCTGCAGAGACGAAGGCGAAGGACGACGCACTGGAACAGAAGCAGCGAGCGGACGACGAGGCTGCGCGCAATCTGAGGCTCGCGGAGGAGAAGACGGCGCTGGCAACCGAGGTGCAGCAGAAGGCTGCGGAACTCACGGCGAAGGTGCGCGACTTCGACCAGTTGTCGGGTGTGGTGGAATACGAACGTGCGATGGCCGACGAAGCGGCGCTGTATCCGGCATGGACTGACAAGATCACGGCTATGGGCTCGTGGCTGCGGGAAGTCGAAGCCTTGCTTGCGAAGGAGCAGTCGATCCGCGGCACGGTTGCTTCGTTGCGCTCGAAGGCGTTGCCGATGACGGCGCAAGCACTCGATGCACAGCTGCGGGCGCATGTGCGATTCCCGGATTACGATGCGTTGCACAAGCGCGTCGAGGCGATGCGGCTGGCGCAGGATGTGCGCAGTGGCAAGCAGGCTTGGGTCGAGCCGGAGTTGCCGGCGGAGCTACGCAGCAAGACACCGAGCGAGTGGAACTCGATCGCGTGGCCGTTCGTCGACTGGGAGAAGCCGGAGCGTGCGCGTGGTCAGGAACGAGTTGCGTTGGCTTGTGCGCGGGCGGCAGTCGCTGCTGTGCAGGGTGACGACAAGGCGACGTTCGGGGACACCCTTTCGTGGGCATTGTTCTTCTGTGGGCGTGATCAGGAGGCGTTGTCGGTTGCGCGGCAGAACGTCGAGTTGGCGGGTGCGCGGCGTGCGGACTTCGAGAAGTATGTGACGGATCTGGAGGCGCGCATTGCGGCGCTTGGCGGTGACGCTGGAGAAGACGTAGTCGCTGCAGCGGAGCACGAACTGCAGGTGCTGGCGGATGCGCTGCGTTCGTGGCAGTTCGGCTCACAGCCGGATGAGAAGGCTGCGGGTTTCTTGCACGGCGCGCTGATGGATCTGCTGGAGCGGTTGGAGATTCTGAAGGGCAAGAAAGCCGGCGTGCTGCAGCGGCTTCGCTGGGCCAGCGAGGTCACCGAGCTGACTCATGCGGCGCACGACGGCCACGCCACCTGGACAGAAGCGCGTGCCGCGATTGCGCAGGCGGACGGTGTGATGGCGAGTAAGTTGTATGCGGGCAAGTCGATCGGGTTGCCGGACGAGGCGGTGATCGGGCTGGTGCCAATCGGGATGAACCCGGTGACATTGCTGTGGGAGTTCTACGACTTGCGCAGCGCGTGGGATGGCACGACGGCCAAGTCGGCGATCGTGATTCCCAAGCACGAGGCAGATGGATCGATCAAGGTGACGGGCGACACGGGCATCGTGTTCGTGCTGTTGCCAGGTGGCACGGTGACGCTGGGTTCACAGTCGCACGACAAGGACGCGCCGTTCTACGATCCGCAGAGTCAGAGCAGCGAGACGCTGCACGAAGTGACGTTGTCGCCGTTCTTGTTGGCGCGGCACGAGCTGACGCAGGGGCAGTGGGCGCGGCTGT
>JBNMND010000409.1:0-4629 GCA_051274975.1 Planctomycetota bacterium
TCTGCACACGTAGCAACCGCCATGCATAACCTGGCTCTGCGCGTCACCTAGTTGTTGCGAGCCAGCTGCCTTGCGGCCGGACTGCGCGGGCAAGATGACCCTGGCGCGGGCGGTGATTGAAGTCGTGCACCGCCGCAAATTCGAGCCGGCGGCGCTGCGTGACTGGCTGACATCGATCAGTAATCTGGTGCGCCCTAAACAGATCGAGCACTCGGTCGCGTTCGGCCACAATCGACGCTTGCTCGTGCAGTCCGCTCTAACGCGACTGCTGCTGGACAAGCGCCAAACGAAGACCTCGAAGGCCTGCGTCGAACTCGTGCAACAAGCCCTACAGGGTAAGTTCCAAAAGCCGCGCTAACGGCCTAACGCTTGTGCTGCAGGCGATGTAACTCGCCGAGCGGCACCTGCACCAACAGCGGCTGCTCATCGCTGCGCAACCACATCATCACGCGCAGTAGAGCATCGCGCGACATCGCGGTGCAGCCAGAGGTCGACTTGCCTTGACCTGCCCAAACGTGCAGGAAGATGGCGCTGCCGCAACCGGCCACGGCGTCGCCGGCGTTGTGATTGACCACCATGCCCAACTCATAGACTGGGTCATCGCGTCGCATGCGTTCGAAGGAGCTCCAATGAGCCTTCGGCGTGTTCGGCTCCGCGGTCGGGATGCGCTGCCATTGGTTGTAGACCGGCGAATCCGGCGCATCGACGAAGTAGTCGCGCTCGGTCGCTTGGCGATAGGGAACCGTCAAACCATCCGGCGCAGCCGCCGCGTAACCAAACGCGGTGCCCAGCGAGAAGATGCCAGCCGGAGCCCGCCCATCGCCTTCGCGTTTCTGCGGCCCTTCGCCAGCGACATGCATGCCGAGGCCCCAGCCAAGGCCGCTGCGCCCCACGTTGGCCGGGATACCGAGCTCCACCACTCGCCAACCCGCGCCGCTTCGCTCGAAGCAGCGCACGGTCGCGGTCGGATCATGCCAACCAGAAGTCGTGCTCAAGATCACCTGCGTGGTCGCGATTGGCAGGTCCAGCGACAGCAACGCTCGCTCCGGATTCATCGAGCAAGCAGTCAGCAGCGCGAACGCCAGCAAGCACACGAGTCGAGTCATTGAGAACACCTATGGACGAAGACCGCAAGCACTGCGGCCTTCGCGTGAGGGTTGCTACTTCTTGCGCTCGAGCTCGTCGGCGAGCTTCTTGGCACCATAAATCTTGCGCAGCGACTCAATGATGATTGCGGGGTGCACCGACACGCTGCGCGACACTTCGTCATCGAAGACATACTTGTTGCCGAGCATCTCGATGTTGCCGTCGAAGACGAGCCCGATGACATTCAAGTCCTTGTCGATCATCGGCGAACCAGAGTTGCCGCCGATGATGTCGCAGGTCGCGACGTAGTTGAACGGCGTCTTCAGATCGAGCGTCTTCTCTGCATCGAGCCATGCTTGCGGGATGTCGAACGGGTGCTTGCCGCCAAACTCGTTGGTGCGCGCAAACAGGCCGTAAAGGGTCGTGAAGTGCGGTGCCAACGTGCCATTGAACTCGAAGCCCTTGACGACGCCATCGCTGAGACGCAGCGACATGGTCGCATCCGGCGGGATCGACGTGCCATAAACCGCAAAGCACGCTTCACCGATGCGCTTCTCGTTCTCTTCCTCCTCTTCCTTGAACTGCGCGGCGACCTGGTTGAGGTTCTTGCCACCCTTCAGCTCGTTGATCTTGTTGACCTGGATCAGAGCCATCTTGTCCCAGGCATCGCCGTATTTTTCTTGCAGCTCCGGCCTCTTGGCAACTTCGGCCCGCAGGTCGGCTTCCGCCTTCGACTTGATCGCCATGATGCGCGCATTGCTCAGGCCATCGAGATAGCCCTGCAGTGCCTTGCGCGAGTTCTCGTAGCCAAGGATCTTCGAACGGTTGTCCTTCTCGAACGCGGCGTCTGTCGCAGCGCGTTCCTTCATGCGCTTGATGGCGTTCTCGTAGAGCGGCACCAGCGTCGGGTAGTAGTGGTCGCGGTTGTATTCGCATTGCGCGAGCGTCTTCAAGCGACCGGTGCTGCCTGGGTTGCCCGTCACGAAGACGGCCTCACCTTCGTTGGCGCCTTCGGTGCGCCAATTGAAGCAGTTGGCCTTGCTGTCAACCGGCTTGTCGTTCTCGTAGGCACGCAGGAATGAGAAATCGAGGCCCCAGCGCGGGAAGCAGAAGTTGTCCGGATCGCCACCGAAGTGCGCACTCTGGCCGTGCGGGGCGCAGACCAGACGCAGGTCGTCGAAGATCTTGAAGCTGTAGAGCTGGTAGATGCCGCCCTGGTAGAGCGCGATGACTTGGTGCGACAGCTCCGGCTGCGCTTCCTTGGCCGCGGCGAGCACGGCTTCCTCGCCGTTCTCCCCCACTTCCTTGGTGACGTCTTTCTGGGCGATCATCTGCGAGACGATCAGGCCCGGGACCTTGATCTCGCCTTCGTAAGAACCAGCGTAGAAGCCGTCCTTCAGCCAATCGTTGTCGCCCTGCACCTTGACGATCGAATCGCGGGAGCAGTGGTGGTTCGTCATGATCAGGCCGTAGGCACTGACGAACGAAGCCGAGCAGAAGTACTGATGCTTGCCGTCGGAGCTAAAGTTGCCGAGACGCAGCGACGCGAGGCGCGCCGAGTCCAGCCACTTCTGGGTCGGCTGCCAGTCATAGGCTTGCTGGAACCAGCCGAGCGGTGCGGACTCGAACGTCCACATGCGGCCCAGTTCCTTGCGGGTCTGGGCAGTGGCCGGCGCGACACATAGGCCGGCGAAGGCTAGTAAGAGCGCAGCTCGCGCCACGACAAAACGCCGCGAAGTCGCGGTCTTGAGGTGATTCATGTTCATCGACGCCGGCAGTCTACGGGTGTCGACGAGCCCAGGTGAAGTGCCAGCGGCAATTTCCCTGGGGTTCGTGTCAGTTCGCGGCAAATGGACTGTATCGCGGGCCCGATTGGCCACATCGCAGACATTCTCGCGACGTCTGGGGTAGCACCGGCCTCTCGGTGATGCTACGCGGGACCGCTATTCCGCGATGACTGTCAAGTCCTTGACGAAGCGCTCACTGATATCCAGGCACTGGTCCAGATCAGGGTGGCGCACAACAATCCAGCCGTCGCCGACGACGACCTTGCGCCAGTCGCGGCGCGGCTCGCCGATCGGGGTCAAGTCGATGCTCGCGACACAATCCCCGTAGCGACGCATCAGGCCACGAAGGCCACGATGCTCACGCACCAAACCGTCGCCTTCGGCGCGCTTGAAGATCATGGCAGCGTTGTATTTCTTCTCGGTGTTCTGGCTGAGTCGGCCAAAGCAAGTCGCTTCGGCCCAACCGGTGAACAGGTCGATGTCGGCCGAGTAGTTCATCGCGTGCACCAAGCGCGCGCCAGGCGGACGACCACCGATCTCGCCGAACACTGCTTCGCCCGACGCAGTCCGGAACCACTCCATGTGCGTGAAGCCCGACTCAAAGCCAAGCGCCTTCAAGACGCCGTGACCAAGCTCGACACCCGGCCGCGGGAAATCGGCGTGGATGTCGCGCAGCACGATGTTCTGCATCGAGATCCACGGGTTCTGCGCCAGGATCATCGGCTTGGGCAGGTACCACGCGACGTTTTCGAACAGGATGTTGCCATTGGCGCAGACCGTGTCGTGAGTCAGTTCTTCGCCTTCGATGAACTCCTCGACCGACAGTTCGTCCACGTGACGGGTGCGCTTGAGCGCGGCCTCGAACTCGTCGCGATCATTACAGCGGAACGTGTCGACGCTGCCAGCGCCATCGATCGGCTTGATGATCGCCGGATACCCGACGCGCTCCACCACCGCCCACGCTTCCTGCATGCTGCGCGCCCGGCCATGACGCGGCACGCGCAAGCCGGCCGCCTCGACCGCCTGCTTCATCAATTCCTTGTCGCGCACGATCACCGTCTGCGCCTTGTTCATGCCCGGCACCGAGAACGTCTCGCGCAGCGTCGCGGCGAGATACATCAGCCGCTCCCACATGCACTCGACGCGATCGATCGTCTTGCCGTGCATCCAGCGACGAACCTCAGCGACCACCGCTGCCTCATCACCAAACGAACCCACCTGCAAATAGTCAGTCAATCCAGCGCGGGCATCTTCGGGCAGCGCCTGCACCGGCTGGTCGCCAACGCCGTAGACCTTCGCACCGATCTGCGCGAGACCGCGCACGAACAGCGGCATCTCGGCCGGGAATCCAGGACTCAGGTAGACGACATTCATGAGATTCAGCCCGCGGTGCGGAGGACAAATTCGAACGGGTAACAGTCAACAGAACACAATGCCCAGAGATTCAGGGCACTCAACCAACTCAGCCACTCAGCCAACTTCGACGCGCACGCGGCTGACGATCTGCTCCACGATCTTGCGGGCAACGTCACTGTCGGGGTGGCGCACAATCAGGAAGCCGTCGCCTTCGTAGGTCTGCGCCTGGGGCGCGCCCACCGTCGGAATCTTGCCGTCGACAATGTGCTCGCCGAACTCGCGCTGCACTTCGTCGAGACCGGTGACGGCTTGGATGACCAACGGCTTGCCGCCGGGACGAGGCTCGGTCTTGGCTTGGCCACGCAGGTAGGCAGCGCCGACCGAGTAGCGACGCTCGAGC
>JBNMND010000410.1:0-4621 GCA_051274975.1 Planctomycetota bacterium
GGCCTGCTCGGCATTGGCCGTTCCAGCTTCCGCGAGACGATTGGTGCTCGCATGCACCGCGTCTGGACCTTCAAGTTCCAGCAGTACTACCGTGACCTCGAAGTGATCGGCGGCCGCGCCGACGTGCGCGTCAACATGGTCGGCCGCGTGCCGATGGTCGGCAGCACATTCTGGCCGATTCCGGACAACTTCGTCGTTACGCCAACGGTCGAAGCCGGCCACGCATGGCTGAACGCGTGGAACCAACTCGGTGAAGCACCGAGCACCGCTTCGCAACCGACGCCGTTCACGGCGCCGCGCCTCGTCATCTGGGGCGACATGGCTGCCGATGGCCCAACCGATGTCTTCCTCGCGTGGGAAGTCTCGCTGAGCAACATCGCCGCCAACGGCGACGGCAAGATCGGTCGCTACTACATCGATGCTCACACCGGCAAGACGCTGACGTTCGTCAACGACAAGCACGAGTGTGGTATCGCTGGCTGCAACCACAAGAACCACACGCTCCCGGCGATTCCCGCACGGCTGCTGCTCGCCCCAATCAATACCACGGTCACCGTGATGGGTTGGTCGCGTTTGGGGGTCGATGCCGGCGCGTCGCTGCAGAACGTTCCGATGCCTGGTCTCGAGATCAGTGTGCCGGGCGTTGGCACGGTTATCACGGACGACAACGGCCAGTTCACGGTCGACATCGCTTCGTCGGTTTCGGTCAGCATCGGCAACCTGAACGGTCGCCACCACAGCACCATTTCCGGCACCGCCGCACCGAGTGTTTCGCACACGGTTAACCCCGGTGTTTCGAGCACGATCCAGTTGCTGACGTCTAGCGCCAGCATCAACCAAGCGGCGCACACGACGACGTCGTGGTGGGTCGATGCGACCAACGAGTTCGCTCGTGGCATCCTTGGCAACTCGTCGCAGCTGGCGACGGCGAGCGGCGTTGGTGTCACCATCAACATCAACCAGTCCTGCAACGCCTACTACTCCGGCAACACGATCAACTTCTACCAAGACGGTGGCGGTTGCGCGAACACGGCGTTCTCGTCGGTGATTGCGCACGAATGGGGCCATGGCCTCGATGATCGCTACGGCGGCATCTCGCAAACCAACGGTTTGAGCGAAGGGTGGGGCGACATCATTGGTTGCTACCTGATGGACACGCCGCTGCTCGGTAGTGGTTTCCAATCGCCGGGCGTGCCGCTTCGCGATGGCAACAACACGGTGCAATACCCGTGCTCGGGTTGCTCGGTGCACACCGCCGGCCAATCGTGGATGGGCTTTGCTTGGAAGCTTCGTGAGCGCATGGCGACCACGTTGGGCAACCGCGCCGCAGCCATCACGCTGACCAACAACCTCGTCATCAGCACGATTGCTGCCGATGCGACCAACCAACAAGCCGCGGTTCTCGAAGTCTTCATCGCTGACGATGACGATGGCAATCTGAACAACGGCACGCCGAACTACGCCGACCTCGCGTGGGCTTGTGACCAACACTCGCTGCCATACCCGGGTCAGACCTCGGGCGTTGCGAACGACGAGTGTGTCGACGCGGTTCCGCTCGTCGATGGCACGAACAGTGGCTTCACCTCCATTGGTTCGTTCACCTCGTCGCCGTCGTGGAGCTGTGCTTCGGGTGGCAACGACGTGTGGTTCTCCTACACGGCGGGCAGCACCGGCACGCTTTCGGTCAGCACCTGCGGCTTGGCCAGCTACGACACCGCGATCCAGATGTTCTCTGGCAGCTGTGGCTCGCTGACCAGCATCGCCTGTAACGACGACACCTGCAGCTTGCAGTCGACGGTTTCCGCTTCGGTTTCCGCTGGCACCTACTACATCCGCGTTGGCGGCTACAATGGTGCGGCGGGCGCGTTTGGCTTGGATGTCTCCGGACCTGCCGCGCCGACCGCGCCGCCTTCGGATCCGAGTGGCCTTGGTGCAACGGCCGCTGGCTCGTCCCAGGTCAACTTGGCGTGGACCGATACGGCGAACGATGAGACTGGCTACGAAGTTGAGCGCTCGACCAACGGTTCGACGTTCTCGGCCGCGGCCACGCTCGGCGCGAATGCGGAGAGCTACAACGACACCGGTCGTTCGGCCAACACGACCTACTGGTATCGCGTCCGCGCTGTCAACGGTGGCGGTCCTTCCGGTTACTCCAACACCGCGAATGCGACGACGGATCCGTCCACGGTGCAGACGTTCTTGGTCACGTCGGACAGCAATAACCACGGTGTGGTTAACGGCTCCTACACGTTGACCCACGGTGACGATGGTTCGTACCAAACGATCACCGAGCGCACGTCGAAGAAGCGCAACAGCCTGCTGCACGAGTGGCGCATTGACAACGTGCCGTCGGGCGGCACCCGCACGTTGCGCGTGCAAGCGCACCGCACGGTCTCGCCTGACAACGACACGTTCATCATGCAGGTGCGCGTTGGCAGCCAGTGGCAGACGGCCATGACGATCACCAAGGCCAGTGATGACAACGTCTACCAGGAATGGGTGCTGCCGAGTGGCGCGTCCGGGTCCGTGCGTATTCGCGTTAGCGATTCGAACAACTCTCGCAATGCGATTGGCGAAGACGTTCTGTCCGTCGATCACATGCTGATCGAAGTTCAGTAGTTCGCGACCGCGTGATGCTCGGCGTTCGGGTGGGCTAGGCCTACCCGAACGCCTGAGCTCCGCCGGCTAGCCTACTTCGCAGCGCGCCAGCGCATGAAGCTCTGCACAGCTGCGAGCCCAAACAGCCCGCCTGCTATCGCGTAGCCAACCTCTCCGTGGTCGGCCAGTGAGGCGATCGCGAAGAAGCAGCCAGCGGCCGCCAGGTAGGCGACCATGGCGATCGCTGCGGCGCGGTATTGCTGCGGATCCTGGTGCATGTGCCCGCAGCCTAGTGTTGGGCAAGAACGTGAGGCAAAGGGATTTCGGAGGATCGACTCACCCGTTCTCCTGCCAAACCGGTTACCTCGCTGTGCCATCCCCATCGTTGACCTGACCGCGCTCCCGTGGATCGTTGCACATTCGCGAACGTCCCTGCATTTCCTCATGTTCAAGACTCATATCTTTCTGCTCTCGTGCGCGCTCGTTGCACCGCTTACTGCCCAGGACGGGTGGACCAGTCTGTTCGACGGCAAGTCGCTCAGTGGTTGGACACAGAAAAACGGTACCGCTACCTACGAGGTTGTCGACGGCACGATCCTCGGCACGACGGTCAAGGGCAGTCCCAACTCGTTCTTGTGCAGCGATCGGTTCTATGGCGACTTCGAACTCGAGTTCGATGTGAAGCTGTTCGACGATCAACTCAACAGTGGCGTGCAGATTCGCAGCCATTCGATTCCTTCGCATAAGAAGGGTCGCGTGCATGGTTACCAGGTCGAGATCTCGACCAATGGTCATGCGGGCTTTGTCTACGACGAAGCGCGTCGCGGTTGGTTGAGCAAGGACCGCGATGAGCCAGCGCGGCGTGCGGCTTACAAAAACGGGGAGTGGAACCACTATCGCGTGATCTGCTTCGGTTCATCGATCCGCACGTGGGTTAACGGTGTCCAGGTTGCGAACATTACCGACGACTGGTCGCCGACCGGCTTCCTTGGTTTGCAGGTGCACGGTGTCGGCGGCGATCCCAAGTACCGCGTCGCATGGCGCAACCTGCGCATCCGCGAGTTGGGCGATGGCGGTGGCTTTGCATCGCTGTTCAACGGCAAGGACCTCAGTGGCTGGACGGTCAACGAGAACCCGAAGTCGGTGACCGTCAAGCAAGGCGCGATGGTCGTGCGCGGCGACCGTGCGCACGTGTTCTACAGCGGCCCCGTCTACCAACACACGTTCAAGAACTTCGAGTTGCGTGCGCTGGTCAAGACCAAGCCGAACGCAAATTCCGGCATCTACTTCCACACCCTGTTCCAGAAGAGTGGCTGGCCTGAGAAGGGCTACGAGGTCCAGGTCAACAACTCGCAAGGCGATTGGCGTCGCACCGCGGGCTTGTATGGCGTCGACGACATCAAGGAAGCGCCTGCTAAGGACGATGTTTGGTTCTTGATGGCGGTGCGCGTCGAAGGCAAGCACGTCACCGTGTCCGTCGATGGCAAGACGCTGGTCGACTACATCGAGCCCGATGACGTCGAGCGCCCGAAGAACCTCGCGGGTCGCTTGCTCGACCGCGGCACGTTCGCGCTGCAAGTGCACGATCCGGGGTCGGAAGTCTGGTACAAGGACATCCGCGTCAAGCCGCTACCGGAGTAGCGTGCGTCGCAAGCGCTAGCGCGCGCGCGACTTCTTCTGCTCTTGCCGCGACTTCGCGATGATGCGATCGGCCGCCTTCGGGTTGGCCTTGCACTCGAGCAGCGCGCTGAGCAGCAGCGGCGCCACGATCGTCGCATCGGACTCGATGACATACATCGGCGTCTTCTCGGTGAGCTTGTCCCAGGTGATTTTCTCGTTCGGGGTCGCACCCGAATACGAGCCGTAGGACGTGGTCGAATCGCTGATCTGGCAGAAGTAGGCCCACGGCTTGGCGCGCTGCTCTAGATCGTATTTGATCGACGGCACCACACAGATCGGGAAGTCGCCAGCGATGCCGCCGCCAATCTGGAAGAAGCCGACGCCCTTGCCCTTCGACAGAGCC
>JBNMND010000411.1:0-4583 GCA_051274975.1 Planctomycetota bacterium
CGTAGATGCCGGGCACGTTAGTCTGGCGGGTGTGGTCGACGTTGATGAAACCGCGATCGGTGACCTCGACGCCGACTTCTTCGAGTCCGAGGCCCTTACCGTTCGGGAAGCGACCGACGCACGACAGAATGACGTCACATTCGAACGTCTGCGTCTTGCCGTTCACTTCGGCGGTGACTTCGAGGCCGCCCTTCACCTTCTTGTAGCCAACGGCCTTGGTGTTGAGACTGACCGGTACCTTCTTCTTCTTGAGCGAGCGACCCATCTCCTTCGAGAGGTCCGCTTCCATGCCGGGTAGCACGCGATCCATGAACTCAAGCACGCGCACTTCGGTGCCGAGCTTGTGGTAGACGAGGCCGAGCTCGAGGCCGATGTAGCCGCCACCGATGACGACCATGCGCTTGGGCATCTTCTTCGGCGCGAGTGCTTCGGTCGAACCCCAGACGTTCTTACCGTCAAAGTCGAAGCCGGGCACCGAGATGGGGGTGCTGCCGGTCGCGACGACGATGTTCTTGGCTTCGAGCGTCTTACTACCGTCCTTGGACGTGATGTCGACCTTGCCCGCAGCAACTACCTTGGCGTCGCCCATGATCGTGTCGATCTTGTGGGCCTTGAGCAGGCCGCCGACTCCGGAGGTCAGCTTGTTGACGATGCCGGCCTTCCATGCGACCAGCGTGCCGACGTCGAGGCCTTCGTACTTGGCCTTGATGCCCATGACGTCTGCCGTCTGGATCTTGTGCACCAGCTTGCTGGCGGCGATCAGAGCCTTACTGGGGATGCAGCCTACGTTGAGGCAAACGCCTCCGAGGCTTTCCTTCTCGACGACCGCAGTCTTCAAGCCGAGTTGGGCACAGCGGATAGCACAGACGTAGCCGGCGGGGCCGGCACCGATCACTAGAACGTCGTAGGTCATGGTTTGGGGCAAGCAGGATAGGGTCGGTTGCCCCGCTTTCCAAATGCAGACCGGCGGCAATCCGCGTCGGTGGTGGAATCGCCCTTGTCGCCGGCCGCTGGTGGCGGCGGGGCGGGCGGGATGACCGCGCTAAATGTGGCGAAGCGGGATGGCGCTGACGCCCTGGTCTTCGTGGGTCAGCTTTTCGAATTGCCCGGTTCTCGGATTGTAGTGGTGGACCTGGCCGGTCGCGATGTCGAAATACCAGCCGAAGACCTTGAGTTCGCCTGTGGCCAACAGCATCGCGATGCCCGGGTGCGTGCTCAGGTTGTTGATCTGCACGAGCACGTTCTCCTCGATTGCGGCGACCAAGCGCTCCTCGCCCTTCAAGTGCTTGTACTTGTGGTTGACGATCTGGCGCGTCGCGTCAGCGTGGTGCAGCCACTGGCGCACGTTGGGCAGCGGCTCGAGTGCTTCGGGCGTATCGATGATGGCCTTCATCGCGCCGCACTGTGAGTGGCCGCAAACGATGATCTGGCGTACGCCGAGCACCGATACGGCGTATTCGATGGTGGCCGCTTCGCCACCAGCCTGGCTGCCGTGCGGTGGCACAATGTTGCCGGCGTTGCGCACGAAGAACAGGTCGCCCGGATCCGATTGCGTAAACATCGTCGGCATGACCCGAGAGTCCGCGCAGGTTACGAACACCGCGAGAGGCTTTTGCTGCCACTTCGCCATGTTCTCATAGTTCTCCCGGTTTTCGGGGAAGACCTTGTCTTGGAAGTGGTGGACGCCGTCTACGAGTTTTTCCATATGGCCTAGGTGTTTGAGCACCGGGGTCTGCGGGCAGAGTAGGCCGATGTGCGCAATGGGATCAACAGGAACTCGCCGGCACGTCCTGCCAAGCGGGTGGTTCGCCGCCTTCGAGGTGGTCGCGCATGCAGCCATCGTAGAGATAGCGCCAGCCGTGGTCCTTACAGGCCATTTCCTCTTCGGTGACGTGGCCGAATGAAGATTCTGTGAACCGTAGCTCATTACCGCCTTCGTGAGCGACTAGGTCGTAATTGCCGAACCAGGTTAGTGGGCTGCCATACGTGCCGCTCATTTCGAGTAGTTTGCCCTTCTGCACGTGCACGACGGTTCCCCAGATCATGCCGTTGCCGCCGCCGGCGTCTTCGTGCATGTGACCGCCGGGTCGTGGTTTTCTGCTCGAGTTCGGTTTTGAGGTCGAGCATTCGGTCGGTGGCTTGCACGTCGAATTGACGCAGCCAGCGGCGCTGAATGCGTCGCAGTGGCACGGCGTTGAGCATGTTGAAGCGCTCGCGGCCGCGGCGTTCGACTAGCAGCAGGTTGGCGTCGACAAGCACCTTGAGATGCTTCATCCCGGCAAACCGTGTCGTTTCGAATTGCTCACACAATTCGTCCGTGGTGTGCGCCCGCTTGCGCAGCAAGTCCATCAGGTTCCGGCGGGTCTTGTCGGCCAGTGCCTTGAAGATCAGGTCGTCGTCGCCGGCATTCGACATGTGACCAAGCGGTAGCCTGTAGGCGAAGACATGTCCAGTCGTTGCGTTGTCAGATCTCGGGCGTGCAAGTTACCGCAGTGCCTGCTTTACGCGGCGGCGAACCTCGGCCAGAACGTCCGTCTCAAACCACTCGTTCTTGCGCAGCCAGATGTTGTTGCGCGGGCTCGGGTGCGGGAGCGGTGTCACCCGGCGCTTGCGATAGGCGGCGAAGTCGCGAACGGTGCCGGTCACGTCTGGCTTCTTCAAGTCGAGGTGCCAACTCATCGCGTAGGCGCCGATCACGAACGTCCATTGCAGGTCGGTCAGCATCGCCATCAATGGCGCGCGCCACTTCTCTGCACATTCTGGGCGCGGTGGCAGGTCGCCGCTCTTGCCGGTGCCCGGATAGCAGAAGCCCATCGGCAAGATGGCGATGCGGCTAGGGTCATAGAACGTGTCGCGGTCGACGCCGAGCCATTCACGCAAGCGGTCGCCGCTCGCATCGTCGAACGGAACGCCCGACTCGTGCACCTTGCGACCCGGTGCTTGGCCAGCAATCAGGATGCGTGCCGACTTGTGCATCTGCACAACTGGGCGAACACCGTGCGGTAGGTGTTCGGCGCAGATGGTGCAGGAGCGAACCTCGCGAAGTAGTTTGGCGTCGGTTGTCATGCAGTTTATTGGCGCGAAGCCCGGTGATCAGCCTATTGGTCGTTCGGCGCTTCACCGTCTTACCGCACTTCTAAATATCCGATGTGTCGCGGGTCGCCCTGTCTGTCTGCTGCCGGCGTCATCCGTCGGGATTGCAGTGGGTGGCAACGAAGTTGCGCGATGGGCTCGGATTGCGCCGCAATAGCCAAAATGGCGAAGATGATGGCGAATAGGTGCCGTCACCGCGAGTATGCGAGGGCCTTGTCACCCCATCGAGGGCGACTAAACTAGACCTATGGAGAACCCCTACGAGCCGAGGGAGCCCGGGCCATACACCGCGCGGGCGCGAGCACCGCAGCGCCGTGGTGCTGACTACCACTTGCCGCCGATAGGCAATTGTCGCACCCTCGACAAGAAGCACCTTCGCCGCGAAGAGTGGACGGGATGGCTGATGTTGTTCTTGTTCATCGGCCTGCCGCTCGTCTACATCGGGATGATCGAACTGGGTCTCGTCTAGTTCAGGCGAATTGTCATCCGTGCAATGACACGCACACCAAGCGCTGGGGGCGAACCAGCACGCGATGCGTGCGTGTGAAGTTGCCCATCGAGATGTGAACCGTTAGCTGTCGCATGGGCGGCCCGGGCGTGGAGAACCCACCATGGATTGCATGCGCGCGTGATGGGCGAGCGCCGCTAATGACTGCCGGTCTTCTTGCCGGTAGGGTGATGCTCCCCGCTCCCCGCTACGCGTTGACGAACTTGCCGCAGAGCTCGGCGATTCGATGCGCCGCGTGGCCATCGCCATACGGATTCTTGACCTTGGCCATCGCCGAATAGGCGACCGCGTTGTCGAGTAGTTCGTTGGCGGCGTTGACGATTGTTGCGCGGTCGGTTCCGACCAAGCGTGCTGCGCCAGCGATCACACCTTCCGGCCGTTCGGTCGTCGTGCGCAAGACCAGCACGGGTTTGCCGAGCGAAGGCGCCTCTTCTTGCACGCCACCTGAGTCGGTAAGGATCAGATAACACGCGCGCATCGCCGCGACCATCTTCGGATAGTCGAGTGGGTCGACCAGCTCAATCGCATCGTGGTTGCCGAGCACGCGGTGCACGACCTCGCGAACGTTCGGGTTGGGGTGAACGGGGTAGAGCACCTTCACGTCGACACGATCGGCGATTTCGCGAAGTGCTGCGCAAACGTTCTCGAGCGGTTCGCCATGGTTCTCGCGGCGGTGGGCGGTGACCAATACCAGTTTCTTGCCAGCCGGTGGCACGAACGGTGTTGTGTCGACCCGTTCGGCCGCCCAGAGCAGCGCATCGATGATGGTGTTGCCGGTGACGTGCACGCCATCGGTCATGCCTTCCTTACGCAGGTTGGCAGCGGAGCCTTCGGTCGGTGCGAAGTGAAGGTTCGCCATGCGGCCGACGAGCACGCGGTTCATCTCCTCGGGGAACGGGTTGTGCACATTGCCGGTACGCAGCCCTGCCTCGACGTGGCCAAACGGGATCTTGCGGTAGAAGCTCGCTAGTGCCGTGACCAT
>JBNMND010000412.1:0-4579 GCA_051274975.1 Planctomycetota bacterium
AACTTGTTCTTGAGTGAGCATGAGTTATAGCTGAACGGGTGTCGAATCGGGACCGGCGGTCAAGATAACGAGGTCATCGACGAAGCGGGTCATTTGTTCTTCGTTGCGTGAGAGGTCGGCGATGGTGGTGCTGCTGAGCAGTTGATCCACGACCGTCTGTACCGCTTGCCACAGCGAACGAATCGAGCAGTTCGTGGTGTGGGTACACTCATCTTCGTTGCCGGAGTAGCGGTCGCAATACTCGCCGCCGTAAAACTTGCTGCCGAGCGCCGCGAGACCTTGTGCAGCGGAGATCTCCGCTGCGGGTTTGGCGAGCCGATAGCCGCCCGACTGTCCGCGCTCGCTGGTCACGATGCCGCCGTCGCGCAGCAAGCGCATTAGCTTGGCGACGTAGGGCACCGAGATGCCTTCGGCGTGGCTAATTTCAGGGATAGTCATGCTGTCGCCGCCGCGAGCCGCTAGACGAAGCAGGCACCGGAGTCCGTACTCTTCTTGGGCGCTAAATTGCATGACTTCCTCCCTCGGTTTCGGCTACAGAATATTCAGGGTCAGCTTCGCGGCATCGTCCATCTTGTCTGGCGACCACGGTGGCTCGAAGACGACTTCTACTTCGGCAGACTTGACGCCTTCGACAGCGCCCACTTTGGTCTTCACTTCCTCAGGAAGTGACTGCGCAGCGGGGCAATTAGGCGAAGTCAGCGTCATGCGGATAGCGACGTCGGCTTCATCGGAGATGTCGATGTTGTAGATCAAGCCGAGCTTGTAGATGTCGACCGGGATCTCAGGGTCATAGACATCCTGCACGGCCTCGAGCACCCCTTCGTTGAGCAAATCTTTCTCTTCAGGCGTCATCGAACTACTCCGTTTGGGCTGCTATCTCTGCCTCGTCCAACGCATTCTTCATCGTGTGCCAGGCCAAGGTGGCGCACTTCACGCGTGCGGGGAATTCGTTGACACCTGCGAATACGGCCATCTTTCCCAGACCGATACCAGCGTGAGCCGGGTCCAATTCGCTTTCGGGTCGCGTGACCATATGGTGAAACGTCTCAAACAAGTTGCGGGCTTGTTCGACCGTCTGGTTCTTGAGCATCGAAGTCATGATTGAAGCTGACGCGGTCGAAATAGCGCACCCTTCGCCCTTGAACGCGGCGTCGCGAATCACGCCTTCGTCGTCGATCTTCAGATACAGGCGCAGCTTGTCGCCGCAGAGTGGATTGAAGCCGTCGGCATTGCGCGTCGCATCGTCGATGACGCGGAAGTTCCGCGGCTTCTTCGAGTGATCGATGATCAGCTCTTGGTACAGATCGCGCAGGTCAGACATTAGCCGAACAAGTCCTTGACCTTCTCGATTCCGCGGCAGAGTGCATCGACCTCTTCGCGCGTGTTGTAAAAGGCAAATGATGCGCGAGTCGTTGCGGGTACGCCGAAGAAATCCATGACCGGCTGCGCGCAGTGATGGCCTGCGCGGACGGCGACACCCTCGCGATCGAGAATGGTGCCCGCGTCGTGGGCATGTACGTCGCCGATGATGAACGACAGCACGCTGGCCTTTGCTTTCGCGGTGCCGACCAGGCGGATGCCGCCGAGGGCCAAGACCTGTTCTGTCGCGTAGTCGAGAAGGCTTGCTTCGTAGGCCGCTATGGCATCCAGGCCGACCGCTTGCGCATAGTCGACAGCGGCGCCGAGGCCAATCGCGTCGGCAATGTTGGGCGTGCCCGCTTCAAACTTATAAGGCAGTTCGTTGTAGGTCGTCTTCTCGAAGGTGACGTAGGCGATCATGTCGCCGCCGCCTTGGTAAGGGGGCATCGCTTCGAGCAGGGCTCGCTTGCCGTAGAGAACGCCGATACCGGTCGGGCCGTAGACCTTGTGGCCCGAGAGCACGTAGAAGTCGGCGTCGAGGTCGCGGACGTCAACAGCCATGTGTGGCGTTGCTTGGGCGCCGTCGATCATCGCAACGGCACCCACAGCGTGCGCTTGGGCAATCATCTGCTTGACCGGGTTGATGGTTCCCAGTGCGTTAGAGACGTGATTGACGGCGACGAGCTTGACGCGCTCGCTGAGCATGTCGGCGTAGGCGTCGAGCTGCAGCTCACCCGCTTCATTCATCGGGATGACGCGAAGCTTGGCACCGGTCCGTTCGCACAGCATCTGCCACGGAACGATGTTGGAGTGATGTTCGAGGGCTGAGACGAGAATTTCGTCTCCAGCGGAGACGTTTGCTTGGCCCCAGGTGGCTGCGACGAGATTGATGCCCTCGGTCGCGCCGCGCACGTAGATGATCTCTTCGTAGGCTTCGGCGTTGAGGAAGCGCTGCACCTTAATGCGTGCCTGCTCGTAGCTCTTGGTCGCGCGCTGACTGAGTTCGTGGACACCGCGGTGGACGTTGGCGCGGTCGCGTTCGTAGAAGCCACGGATCGCGTCGATTACCTGCACCGGCGTCTGTGCCGAGGCGGCGTTGTCGAGGTAGGCGAGCGGCTTGCCGTGAACTTCTTGGTGCAGCGCCGGGAAGTCCTGACGCAGGCGCTCGACGTCGAGCGTGGCGACGCTGTTGGCAGCAGGCGAACTCATGCGTGCGTCTCCTCGGCGCTCGGGTCTTCAGACAGAGCGCGCATCAGCACGTGCTCAAAGTGGTCGCGCAACGGTTCCACGTTGACACGCTCGAGCAGATCCGCTGCGAAGGCATAGGTCAGCAAGTTGCGGGCGGCGCTCTTACCGATGCCGCGTGATTGCAGATAGAACAGGGCTTCAGCGTCCAACTGGCCAATGGTTGCACCGTGCGTGCAGCGCACGTCGTTGGCGTCGATTTCCAGCTGTGGCTTGGTATCGATTTCGGCTTTGCGCGAGAGCAATAGATTGTTGTTGTTCTGAATGGCGTCGGTCTTCTGTGCGTCTTTGCGAACGATGATCTTGCCGTTGAAGACACCACGTGACTGGTCGTCGAGCACGCCCTTGTAGAGCTGGTGCGAGTTGCAGTGGGCCGAGGCGTGATCGATGGTCGTGTGATGGTCGACGTGTTGTTTATCGCTGACAACGAACAGTCCGTCGAGAGCGCATTCGGCACCTTCGCCGTTGAGTTTGACCTTGACGTCGTTGCGGGCGAGTTGCGCGCCAAAGCTCAACGAGATGGTTGAGATGTAGCCGCTCCGCTCGGTGAGCCCTTCGATGAAGCTCGTGTGGATCGCGTTGTCGCCCTCTTGTTGCACGTGGAAGTGCTCGATACGACCGTTCTCTTCGGCAACGATCTCGGTCACGGCATTGGTCCAGGAGGCGCCGTCGCCGGTGGAGACGAATGACTCAATGACGGAGGCCTGCGAGTTGCGGCCAGCGAGGATCAGCGTGCGCGGGTGCGACGCGACTCCCGCTTGTCCGGTCGAAACCCAAACGATGTGGATCGGCTTTTCGACGACTGTGCCCTCAGGTATCTCAACCACTGCGCCGTCGGTGAAGAAGGCGGTGTTGAGAGCCGTGAGCGCGTGGGATTCAAAGTCGGCGTAACGGGTGAGGTGACCTTCGAGGTCGTTGATCCGCGCGTTCAAACTGTTTAGCAACGAGGCATCGCCGGTGGCGGTCGCCAGCGTGCCATCGATGAACACGATGCGTGCGGACTCTTCGCCAGCGTAGTCGGTGTCGGGAAGGTCAGCCGTAGCTCCTGTGGCAGGGCTCCAGCTCACGCCGGCGATCGACTTGAGGCCGGTGTACTTGTATTCTTCGTCGCGAGTGGTCGGGATGCCGAGCAGCGAGAACCGCTCGATCGCGAGGCGACGACGGTCGGCGAGCCAAGTCGGCTCGCTGCGCTCGAGTGCTGCAAAGGCTTCGACGAATGTCGCGGTGTCTTGCTGTTGGGCGGCCATCTTCAATTTCCTACGCGGTGGCGAGCTCGCCACCAGCGGCGAGGTCTTCGACCCAGCCGTAGCCCTTCTCTTCGAGTTCGAGCGCGAGTTCTTTGCCTCCCGACTTCACGATCTGGCCGTGTGCGAGCACATGAACTTTGTCGGGGACGATGTAGTCGAGCAGGCGCTGGTAGTGCGTCACGACGATCATCGAGCGCTCGGGGCTGCGAAGCGAATTCACGCCCTCGGAGACCAACTTGAGAGCGTCGATATCGAGGCCAGAATCGGTCTCGTCGAGAATCGCGAGTTGCGGTTCGAGTACTGCCATCTGGAAAATCTCGTTGCGCTTCTTCTCGCCACCGGAGAAGCCTTCATTGACGGCACGCTTGAGCATGGCGTCGTCCATGCGCAGGTCCTTCATCTTCTGTTTGACGAGACCGATAAACTCGACCGCGTCGAGTTCTTCTTCGCCACGGTGCGTGCGAATCGCGTTGAGCGCGGTCCGCAGGAAGTACATGTTCGAAACGCCAGGAATCTCTACCGGGTATTGGAAGGCCAGAAAGATGCCGTCGCGGGCTCGATTTTCGGGTTCTTTGTCGAGCAGGTTTTCACCGTTGTAGGTTACCGAACCACCGGTCACTTCATAGCCGTCACGGCCAGCGAGGATGTTGGCGAGCGTCGACTTGCCGGAGCCGTTGGGCCCCATGATGGCGTGTACTTCGCCCTTTCCGATGGACAGGCTGATCCCT
>JBNMND010000413.1:0-4572 GCA_051274975.1 Planctomycetota bacterium
AACTCCGCAACCGCTTGGTCGAGGTTGGTCGAGGTTTCGGAGGCCGTATTCTGGGCAGTAGTCGAAACCGTCGTGAAACGAGTGTCGCCGGTCAGCTTGTCGGCCAGCGCCTTGTCCTTCTCGAGCTCCACGTCTTTGACTCGCTGATCTTGCGAGTCCATCTTCGTGATCATCGAACCAAGCACGTTCTCGAGCGAACTCGCAACCGACAGCTTGGCGCTGATCGTGGCGTCGTCGAGCAGCTTCTTGACGGCATCGGGGTCCATCACGCCGGAGTATTCCAACGTGGCGGTGCCATAGAGACTCTTCCTGTCGCGACCCGTGTACTTTCCAGGCTTGTTGATGACCTTGCCGATGTCCTCGATGTAGTGCTGAACAAGCAGCGCTTGCTCTTGATGAACGCGGGAATCTTCAAGGGCCGCATCTCTGGCCTTCACGACTTCTGCATTCGTGGTCTGCTGCACATAGGCAAACCCGAGGGCGCCCAGGAACATGACCAGCAGAATAAGGAAGAACATGATCGGGACGTGGGCGGCACCGGTCTGGCGATTGTGCATCTGAACCAACTCCAAGGGGTCTGTGCTTGTTTGCGTTGTCCTGCTGTGCCTAGGAGGCAAGCAGAAATAGCAGGGACGTAGCGGCGGGGAGAAAGGGGGCTTTCTAAGTCGGACTCGAAAGACGTAGGGCGAGTGACACGAGGGCACGAGCCACCACAGGGGTCCCGAGATCTTAGGTTTGGTACGGTCCCGGTCAAGGTGGCTTACACCGCTGACTTGCCTAGCCGCGAACTCTCCCCCACGATGACCCCATGCCGGCACCCCCTACCGGGAATCCGGGCCCAAACCGCCCATTCCGACCCCAAACCCCCCTAGTCATCGGGCTCGTGGGCGGCATTGCGGCCGGAAAATCGAAGGTCGCAAGCCTGTTTAGCAGCCACGGAATCCTTCACGTGAACGCGGATTTCCACGCGAAAGCGGTCGCCGAAGACCCTCAGGTACTCGCCGAAGTCGCAACTCAGCTCGGCGAACGTTTCGTCCAAGGCACCAAACTCGACCGGGCGGCACTCGGAGATCACGTGTTTCGGAACCCCAATGCGAAGGCCCAACTCGAGGCAATCATGCACCCGAGGGTCCGGTCTCGGATCACCGAGGCGCTCGAACTCGCCCAATCACAGGGCCAATCGGCGCTGCTGGATGTGCCACTCCTGTTCGAGGCGGGCCTATTTGAAGCATGCGACACGATTGTGTTCGTCGAAGCCCGTGACGAGATCCGGGCCGAGCGGGCCCGCGGTCGCGGCTGGGCCGATGACGAACTGATGCGACGAGAACAGAACCAACTACCACTAGCTGAGAAGCGCGCGCGCTCGCAGCATGTGATCGACAACAACGGCGATTTGTCTGCAACCGAGCAGACGATCGACGCCCTTCTTCTGCGCCTGGAATCCAACGTATGACCTCGCTCCCCCAACTGCTTGAGCAGACCCGCGAGCAGCTGCTGGCGACGGCAACCGAGCGCGGCATCGACCTGCGCCCGCACTTGGTTCATGACGAACTGGTGCACGCCATCGCCACCAACATGATGGAGAACGGCGAGACGGTCACCGCGGACGGGGTGCTGGATGTCTTGCCCGAGGGCTTTGGCTTCATCCGCATGGTCGCGCTCGACTTCCAAAGCACGTCCGTCGACGCCTACGTCAGCGCCAACCAGGTACGCAGCCTCAACCTGCATTCAGGCCATCGCATTCGCGGCGAACTTCGCGCACCGCGCAGCACCGAACGCACCTTCGCACTGGTGCATGTCGACCTGGTGCAAGACACGCCGCCCGAGCAGTTGATGGGCGTCACGGGGTTCGCAAGTCGCACGGCGATCGCAGCCAGCCGGCCACTCACGTTCACCGAGGACCAGCCAGACGCAAACGACGACACGCAACTGATGTTGCATGCGATGCAGACGCTCGCACCGATGTCGTTTGGCAGCCGCATCCTGATGCACGCACCCGCCAAGTGGCAACGGGCGCGCTGGCTCGCACTGATAGCCTGTTCGTTGCGTGAGCAACACCCTGATGCAGACGTCACCGTTTGCATGCTGGACCAGCGACCGGAAGACATCGTCACGGCGCGGGACATGATCGCTTCGGGCGCAACCCTGATCAGCACGGCCTTCGCATCGCCACCAGAACGCCACGTCGCCGTCGCCGAACTTGCTTGGCACCGCTGCCTGCGCCAAGTCGAACAAGGTCACGACG
Organism: Planctomycetota bacterium; assembly: GCA_051274975.1. Lineage (GTDB taxonomy): Bacteria > Planctomycetota > UBA1135 > UBA1135 > UBA2386. Next base: position 2,246 of record JBNMND010000413.1, read on the forward strand.
TCATCTTGCTAGTCGACTCGCTAACGGCACTGACGCGCGCACGCAGTCGGTCGAGCGTTCCTTCGGGGTCTTGGATCCAGCCGGGACTCGACGCGAAGGCCATCCTGCTCGCCAAGGAAGTGCTCGCCAGCACGATGGAATGCAAAGAAGGAGGGTCGCTGACAGTGATCGCAACCGTGACGACCGGCGAGCCCGGCACGATCGACGAAGCCATCGAACGAGAGTTCGCAGCGCTCACCAACAGCGATATCGTGATCGATGCGACCACGACAACATGCTCAGGGCTGTGCTTCGACGTGAATGCGACCCAGACCCGAGACGACGGCGACCTAAGCAGAGCTGTGCTCACGGTGAAGCTTCGCCAACTGCGTTCTGATCTGGCAGTACTACCGCATCAGGAGCGGGCGGCGCATTGGGTCGCAGCGATGCGCGACTTCCAGTAGCTCCTAGGCCTGCTCGTCGAGGAAGCGCACCACGTCGTTGGCGTTCGCCTTGTGCCCCGACAATCCGGCCATCGTGCCGCGCATCTTGGCCCACGCCGCAGCTGGCCCCATCGCAAACGTGATCGGCCACAGCAAGACATCGAACACCAACCAGCCGGCCCAGGCCTTGGCCGAACCGTGTGCCTTCAAGTAACGCACGGCGTTGCACGCCATGAAGAACTTGCGCAGCGGCGAGCGGCCGCCGCCCGACGATTGTCCGCCAAGGTGCTGCACTCGCACCCACGGCAGCCAGACGATGCGCAGGCCGCGTCGACGCAGTTTGCTGCTGATCTCGACATCTTCCCAATACATGAAGTAGTCGCGGTCAAAGCCGCCCACTTCACCGGCCGCATCGGTGCGCATCATCATGCAAGCACCGGTCAAGAAGCCGACCTCAGCGGGACCATCGGTCACGTCGCTCGGAAGTTGGCCGTGACGAATCAGCCGCAGACCATTCGGCAAAAAGCCAAGTTCGCCGCCTTCCGCCCAAACAGTGCCATCCGGATGCACCACCGTCGGACCAACTGCGCCGACCGCCGGATCGTTGCGCAACACATCGAGTAGCGGCAGTACGAAGCCCTTCGGCAACCGCATGTCGTTGTTGAGCACGAGCACGAACGGGATCTTCTGCCGCGCAGCGAACTCAATGCCACGATTCATGCCGCCGGCGAACCCGAGGTTCTCAGGCGACGGCAGCACGTGCACTTCGTGCAGTCCGCGCGGTAAGTCCGCCACACCCTGCTGCAACTGCGCCACCTCGTCTTCGCCCGAGTGGTTGTCCATCACGACGATGCTCAGCGGCACGTCGGTCACAGCCAACAAGTCGCGCACGCATTGCAGCGTCATGTCGGCACCGCGGTAGTTCAGCAGCAGCGCCGCGACGATCGGCTGGTCAGAAGAACCATGGCGACCTCCCGCGACTGCCGGCGATGCATCAGCCACACAGGCCTCGCACCAAGCGCCAGTAGACCGAAAAGAAGCGGTCCATGATGCGGCGCAGTGCGGCACCTGCGCCCTTGTCGGCAAGACCCGGGTTCAACGTCATAGGCAACGCAACCAGCAGGTCCCGGTCAGGAACGGTTCGTCCTCTCTGCGCCGGACCGCGCGCGCGGATCGCCTTCGGCAACAGGCACAGCAGTTCCCACTTGCCCTTGAGCCACGATCCGAGGTGGCCACGGCGCACGCCGAACGCTGCATACACAACGCCGTAGGCAAGTTGCGCTGGCACCGTCAACAGCAACGTGCGCCACCGCATGCAGGTGAACAACACATACCAGCGGTTCTTGCTGTGCAGGTAGGTGCGCTTGCCTGGGTATTTGGCTTCGCCGCGAACACTCAAACCAACCGTGCCAGCCTTGTGCACGCACACGGCCTGCGAGCACAGCCGGATCGTGTGGCCACGCATGCGCAGTTTGTAGGAGAACTCGTTGTCCTCGTAGAGGATGAACAGGTTCTCGTCGAACCCGCCGACCTCTTCATAGACGCTCTTCTTGGCCAAGAAGCACAATGCAATCGCTGCCCCAATCGGTCCGGGTGCGTCATCGGCCTCGCTGCGGTCGCGATACCAATTGCGCAGCACCAACGTGCCGAGGAAGTGCAACTCGCCGCCGTCGTAGTGCACGACGTTGTGGTCATCACCGCAGACCGAACGCGCCTGGACCATCGCGATCGAATCGTCTTCGTCCATGCAGGCGCCCAACTTCGCCAAGCCACCGAGCTCGAGCACGACGTCGTTGTCGATGAACAACACCCGCTCGTTGCTAGCAGCCTTGGCGCCGACGTTGCGGGCGTGGCACGGCCCGCCGTTGAAGCCGGTATCGATCAACTGCACCTGCGGATACAGCT
>JBNMND010000414.1:0-4569 GCA_051274975.1 Planctomycetota bacterium
CGTCGTAAGCCCCCAGGTCCTCGCCCTTGGTGGCGAGGATGCCCTGGATGACACCTTCTGAGGTGCTGGCCAGTCGGGCGAGCCAGTCAAGACGATCGTTGCGCCGTGTGGGGGCACACGTCCCAGTGTGGAAGTGGCTCGGTCATCCGCCGTCGAAAGCTGAGAAACTTGAAGCCGACGGCAATCCGACAATGTCATCGTAATTGGGCGTGACGAACTACGTCGAAATGGTCCTTACCCGGGCAGCCTATTGCCGGTCCTTACTGGCACGCGCATTGCTCAAGAGTTCAAAGATGCTTTTCCTACCAGACGCTGACTACGAAACTGACCCCTGGGGTGGGGCCTCATTCCCTGTGAGCGCCGAATTTGTGTTCGGTAGCCCGGTTGGGACGACCCCCTGCCTGGCTGAGTCGCGAGACGCTAGCCCAGCTAGTGATTGCGAAGAGCCCGTTGAGCAGAATCTGGCGGCGCGACGGCCGTTCCGGCTGCTGCGTGGCAACCGGTAGACCGCAGGGCGGGAAACGCTCACGTGCGGGATCCGCACGCGCGCCACGTAGCGTGGGCGTGAGGCCACGTAGCGTGGGCGTGAGGCACGGGATCCCTGAAGGGTGACCTTGAGGCGAGCACTCCGGCGCGCATCGCCGGAGCCTCAGCACATCGGCTTAGCGTTGACGCGCATCTTGGATGGCGCCACGAAGAGCTAGGTTAGAAGCACTTGGTCAGCAGCACTTGGTCAGCAGCACTGTGCTCCCGAGTGGCTGGCTAGTCGTCGAGATCTTGCGTCGGCTTGTCCGCCAACGCAGCTTCGGTCGCACTCGGGAGTGGTTCCGGTGGCTTCGATTGAGCCAGTGGTGGCCCAATCGCGGGCGGTGCAGCGCCGTCCGTGGTCACGATCGGTGCCGTGGTGTCGACTGGCGTCTTCGACTCGTCTTCGGGCGGTGGCGGTTCGTCCTGGAGTGCGTTGAGCGCTTCGAGGGTTGCGTACACCGCGCGCGGTGAGACGTCCCCGACCAACCAACGCAACGCTTGCAGACCAAGGCTTTGGTCGAGGTCGGCGTCTTCGGCGTCGGGATACAGAACCGGTTCTTCTGGCACGCCATAGGCGAGCGGCGGTAGTTCGGTGTCGGGCTCGGTTTGCTTGACCTTCGCGAGAGTGCCGTGCAAGTCGACGCCGCGAAGCATCAACAGCTCCCAGGGCTTCTCGTCGAGACGTCGCGCGAACAGTTCGTGCAGCGCTAGCACATGGCGGCACGGCGCCTCGGGCAGGTCGCACGAGCAGCCGTAGGTGACGCTGCGCGCGTCGGGGAACAGCGGTTGGCCGATGACGCGTGCGACCAGGCGGTCGAACGAGCGTGGCACGCGCGCTTGCTCCAGGGCTTCGATGATCGACTTGCTGCGGCGCAGCACGCGGATCAGCGTCGGCCATTCCTTCATCGGCAGCGTGCGGATCTGCAGGCTGACTTCGTGGATTGAGCCCATCGCACCTTCCATCTCGGCGCCAATGCCGCCGGGACGGATGCGCACCATTGGCTTGCGGATGTTGGGCAGCGCTTCGAGAGCGGCAGCCAGACGTTGGTCGTCGATGTCGCGCGTAGCTTCGCGACGCCAGCGCTCGCCTAGCGAGACGGATTTGCGTTCGCCGATGCTCACGTCATTGCCTCTGTGCGATCGAGCGTCAGCAGGCGCTTGAGGTCGTCGTTGCTCAGTTCGGTGATCCAGGTTTCGCCGGCGGCGAGCAGGCCATCGGCGACCTCGCGTTTGCGATCAAGCATTTGCTGGATGCGCTCTTCGAGGGTGCCGCTGCAGACGAACTTGTGCACGAAGACGTTGCGTTGCTGACCGATACGGAAGGCACGGTCAGTGGCTTGGTCTTCGACGGCGGGGTTCCACCAACGGTCGTAGTGGAACACGCGGTTGGCGGCGGTCAGGTTGAGGCCGGTGCCGCCTGCCTTGAGTGACAGCACGAACAGGCGAGGCCCGTCGACGCGCGACTCTTGGAAGTCGGTGACCATGCGATCGCGTTCCTTCTGCGGGATGCCGCCATGCAGGAACAGGACCGGTCGGCCATGGATGTTCTCGAAGTGGGTCTTGATCAACGACCCCATCTCCTTGAACTGCGTGAAGATCAGGCAGCGGTCGCCTTCTTCGTCGGCTTCACTGACCATGTCGGTCATGAAGTCGAGCTTGCCCGAACGGCTAGGCAGCGCGCTGCCGTCCATCAGGTAGTGCGCCGGGTGGTTGCAGACCTGCTTTAGGCGCAGCAGCGTCGTGAGGATTGCGCCACGACGTTGGATGCCTTCGCCGGCCTTCTCGACATCTTGCAGTCCCTTGCGAACGACCGACTCGTAGAGGATCGCTTGTTCGCGCGTGAGCGTCGCGGTGACGATCTGTTCGGTCTTCTCCGGCAGGTCGGCGACGATCTCTGGATCGGTCTTGAGGCGACGCAACACGAACGGACGCACGAGGCGCGCGAGTGCCGACATCGAGCCTTGGCGGCGTTGTTTGACGATCGGGTGTTCGAGCGTCTGCGTGAACTGTTGGCGCGAACCCAGCAGGCCTTCGTTGAGGAAGTCCATGATCGACCAAAGGTCGAGCGGCCGGTTCTCGAGCGGCGTGCCAGTCAGAGCCAGGCGGAAGTGACCCTTGAGCGTGCGCGCAACCTTCGATTGGCGCGTTGTCGGGTTCTTGATGTTCTGCGCTTCATCGAGCAGGACGCCGTCGAACGTCACTTCCTGCATGAGCTCTTCGTCGCGCTGCAGCAGGTTGTAGCTGGTTAGCACGACGTCGTTGGTCTCGATCACCTTGCGGAACTCGTCGCTCGTGCTGGCGCGGCCCTTGCCGTGGTGCATGTCGACGACCATGGACGGCGCAAACTTGTTCAGCTCGCGGCGCCAGTTGCCGAGCACCGAGACCGGGCAGACGATCAGGATCGCGTTCTGGCTGTTGCGCTGCTTGCGCCAGTCGAGCATGACCGTGATGGCTTGAATCGTCTTACCGAGACCCATGTCGTCGGCGAGGCAGGCTCCGAAACCTTGGTCGACGAGGAAGTGAATCCATGCGTGACCGCGTGCCTGATACGGACGCAGTTCGCCGATGAACTCGGGTGGCACCGGGCGATTCTCGACGGCGCGGATGCGCTCGAGGTTTTGCAGCAGGTGCTCGAGGCGTGGCGTGCTCGCGATGGACTCCATCGCGAGGCCGTGCAGGTGAGAGGCACCGCCGAGGCGCAGGCGCAACGCTTCGAAGAAGCTGATGCGTTCGCCGCCGTCGAGCATGCGCTTCTTGAAGTCCTTGAGGGCTTCGCGGTCCTTGGGCGACAACAGCACGGGGCGTTTGTCGATGAAGACCAGTGGCGTCTTGGCGTCGACGAGTTGTTCGAACTCACTCTGGGTGAGCTCTTGGTCGCCGAGCGCGAGGCTCCAACGGAACTCAAACCACGGTCGCGGATCGTTGTCCTGACCACCACCCTCGACGATCGCGACGCGCGCGGACAGCCGCTGCATCGCTTCGACGCCGGGCAGTGTGATCTCGAAGCCTTCGTTCTCAAGCAGCGGGATGTGGTCGAGGATCTGGTCGAGCTCCTGCCGGGTCAGGCTGGCGCGACCGTCGCTGAGATTGCGAGCACGGCGCAGGGCGGGCAGCTTCTCGGCGACGCGATCGAGTGTGTCTTCGACGCGGTGCACGGTCTCGCTAGCAATCTCGTTGCGGAACGGCGACGCCTGCAGGCGTTGGTGCAGGCTCTCGATGGTCTCGGTGTAGGCGACGTTCGGCACCGGGCGAACCAGGATGGAGAGCCCCCACGGGACGCCTTCTTCGAGCGGCGTGTCGGGGACCAGGATCTCCAACACCGGAGTCATTGGTGTCTGCCAAAACTCGCGTGGCAGGCGTTCGGCGGACTCGTAGCGCGGCGCTAGGGTCTGACCAGCGTCGGTTTGCACGGCCACCAGTTGGTCGAGTGCGTGCCCGATGAAGCTGACCAGGAAGTTGCGCTGAGTGACCGCGTAGACCGGATCGTCTGGTACGGATATCCGCGCCGTGCAGAGGTTGCCCGGCACGAGTTCGGCGAGTGCCGCGACGACCCATTGCGTCTCTTTGGTCCAGAACGGCACATGCTTCAGCACGCCTTCTGGTGCTGGTGCGAAGTCGCCGCGCGTGATCAGCTTGCCAACGAGTTGGCTGGCAGCTGCGAGGAGTCGAATGGCCGGGTTCTGGGTTGCGGCGTTGAGCGACATCAGCCACGGGACCGCCTGGCGCAGCGGGATGCCGAGGGTTGGAATCGTCCAGAGCGCTGGCGCGATGCGAGCGACGCCCTTGTCGTCTTCCCGCTCCTCGGTGGGCACACTCGCTAGCGGTATGAGTTCTGATTCTTCGGTCGGGAGCAGTAGCTGCGCGTCGACCGTCGTCGCAGCGGCTACCAGCTCTGGCGGCAGCATTGCTCGTAGTGGTTCGACACCTTCGTCGGTCCACAGAGCAATGCGAGCATCGGCCGGTTGCCGGGTGTGCAGATATGCGACGTGCAGGTTAGTGAGGTCCGTCACTCGGTGCCGGTTGGACCCAGGACTTGTCGAC
>JBNMND010000415.1:0-4531 GCA_051274975.1 Planctomycetota bacterium
GGGTTTACCAGCAAGCCAGCGCTTCGCACGCAGGGCGGTCCGGCTGGACCAAGCGGACCGAGCAACGCCCGTCGTTCACGCGGCGGACCGGCTGGACCAAGCAGCGCACGCCGCGGCGGACCGGTCAAGCCAAAGGTCTCCGGCCGCGTGGTGTTTGGCGGCAAGCAAGTGAACAAGGCGCGCGTGCGTCTCACCGACAAGTCCCTACCGCCGATGCTTGCAACCAAGTTGCCGAAGGGCCACCCGCTACCGAAGGGCATCAAGCCAGGCGCCATGCTGTTTGGCTTCGATGACCTGTCGGCAAAGAGCAGCAAGCCCAAGACCGTGACGCTACACGCCCCGCACACGACGACGACCGTTTCCACGGACACCGTGCACTCGTACGGCAGCCATGGTGCAGGTCACGGCGAAAGCGGCGGCAAGAACGGCAACGGCAGCCACGCCTTCAACGGCATCGGCACGCTGATCATCAACGCCGAAGACGGCACGGTAAACGTGCACATCCACGGCGCTGCGCCGACCACGAAGTCGACCCCCGATCCGAAGGATCGCACGAGCATTCGCTTTAGGGACACGCCACCAAGTGGCGGCTTGTTCCTGCCGGGCAAGGATGGCTCGATGCATCCTGGCACCAAGGCGCGCGCTTCGCTGATGATGGCGCGCGACGCGTTCCAGGAGGCGAGGACCAAGAAGTCTTCAAAGAAGCCGAGCAAGAAGAAGTCCTCAAAGAAGGACAGCGGCAAGAAGAAGTCGTCGAAGAAGAAGATCAACGACGAGACGCTCTCCGCCTAAGCGGAGGGCCGACGGTCAACGCGCTGGCGGATTTCGCCGCGCGGACCTCCGGGGTCGGATCAAGCAGATCTGACCACCACCTCGATCAGGCGCCCGCCAGATCAGGTCAGCAGGGCGCCCGGCGCCCCGCCACAACGACAACCGGCTCGAGCGACTACTTGCTGCCGCCGAGGCGTCGCAGCCAGAAATACTCGTTAAACGGACGGTCGTCCGTGATCACGATGCTGCGGTCCTTCGGCAGGAAGTCTTCGACTGGCTTGAACTCGGCGAGGATGAGCCGCCAAGCGAGCTTCATCTTGATGCCGTAGTTCCACTCGAGCATATCCTTCTTGGCCGCCTCGGGCATGCGGGCGATCGCCTGCTCAATGGTCGGGATCTCCAACGGCTGCAGCGAAGCAAGCAAGTGCAGGCCAACGTGCGGCGGTTCAAACGAACGGCACACCTTGAGGTGAGGGAACGACTTCGCCAGCGTGTTGACGACCGCTTCGGAAATCGCCAGCTCGCCGCCCGGGAACCACTGCTGCAAGACACCGGTCGGCGTCAGACGCTGCTTGAGCACGTCGTAGAACTCGGTCGAGTAGAGCAAGCTCGAGCCACCAGCTTCCACCGGCGGTGGCGGATCGATCGTGATCAGGTCGAACTTTTCCTTGGTGCGCGACAGGAAGCGCCGGCCGTCATCAATGACGATGCGGGCTCCCTTTTGGGCGCGAATGGTCGCAGCATCATCCCAGAAGAACTCGAACGAGTCGGTGACACTCGGCACCAGTTCGACAGCGGTGAAGTTGCCACCCCACGATCCAAGGGAACGGAAGGTCGTGCCCATGCCGAAGCAGATCACGCACGTCGACTCCGGCGGCTTCTCGCGCATCACCAACGGCAAGTGCGCCATGATCTTGGTCAAGTTAGTCAGCGCCGTGATGCCGACACCGTTGACCAACAAGCGGCGGTCCATACCTTCCCCATGCGCAACGACGCTCGCCGTCGAATCGCGCCGGACCTCAGCGTGCTCATAGACGCTCGGGTCTTCGTGCGTTCGCGTGCTGAATAGCGCAAGCAACAACGCGGCTACGCCAGCAGCCTTACTCAGCAACACGACCTTGTCGGCCTTCATCGCGGCGCGCCCGAACAAGAACAGTGGATACACAAGCGCCATCGACAACAGCGCCCACTTGACGCCAAAGATCGGCAACAACACGTAGCCACTAAACAACGGGCCGAGGATGCAGCCGACGACATTGACGGCGTAGGCCTTGCCGGCGGCACCAGGTTCGCCACGAGCGTGATCATCGACGAGCTGCGGCGTCATGTAGCCAAGCAACATCGAGATCGGAACGAGACTCAACAGCACCAATACCGACGATTCGTGCCAACGCGGATCGTTGATCACCAACGGCAGCAGCGACGCAACGAACAGCATCGCCAACAGTTTGTGCGTGCCAGCAGCCTTGCCGGATCGCAAATGCACGCGGTAAAGCGCGGAGCCAACCCACGTCGCAAACAAGTAGGTCGCCAGCACCGCAGCGAAGGCGTAGATCGTGGTCTTCAGGACCGGCGTGAACGCGCGCGTCCAGACGACTTCCATCGCCATCGACGTAAAGCCTGTCGCGAATAGCAAAGCCAGACGCAAGCGGTGGCCAGATTGCAGTTCGCTAGCATCCGCCGGCGGTGGCGCCAGCGTGCGCACCGGCGCAGCATCACCGCTACCAGAAACAAAGCGCGGCATCATGATCGCGACCACACCGATCACGACGTTGATGACGGCAGCAACCAACAGCGTGTTGCGGAAGCCGAGCGTCTCGATCAACAGCAGCGCCGTCGTCAGCGCACCAATCATCGCGCCGACCACGTTGCCGAGATAGAGGTAGCTAAACGTCTCTTCGTCGCCGCGTGAGGTGGCTCGCAAGAACCCCATCATCAACGGGAACGTCGCGCCCATCAGTGTCGTGAACACCAGGATCGACAACGTGATCACGACCGCCGACATGCCAAGGTAGCCGGTCGATGACGCTTCGCCCAACCCGAGCAACCAGACTTCGCCTAGATCAAACGCCCACGGCACGACGAGCGCGCCAAAGCCAATGCCAAATTCGGCGATGCCATAGCCAACGGCAGCTGCGCCGGCGGACTTCTTCGTGAGCTTCGTCGCCAGACGACCGCCGAGCCACGAACCCAGCGCGAGGCCGAGCATGAACACCGACAACACGACCGACAGTACCGGCGTGATGATGCCGAACGATGCCAGGGCGAGGCGCAACCAGACGATCTGGTACAGCAGTCCGCAGAAGCCGGACCCGACAAAGAGGAAAAAGGCGGTTAGACGAAGCAATGGATCGCGGCGATGCTGGCAGGGGAGAAAAGGCCAGGGGAGTCTAGCCTGTGCTCGCGCCGGATTCCGGACCGCACTGCGTTTGCTTCCGACTTAGCGGTGCCACCGAGTCGTCGGCAGCCTCAAGGCGAGATCACGCTAGAGTCAGCCACCCCGGACCAAACTCAAACGACTCAGATCCAAGCGCGACTCAGTCGCCGCTGAACTCGCCCATCAACTCCTGCAGTCGCTGGAGAGCCCGCATGTGCAGCGAGCGCACCGTCACTTCCTTCGTGTAGCCAAGCTCCGGCATGATCTCCGCAAAGCTCTTGCCCTGGAACATGCGCATCTCGATGACGCGCTTGTGCTTGTCGCTCAGCTGTTCGAGAGCATTGTCCAACGCACCGCGCAGCTCCTTGTAGCGAACCAGCATGCTCTGGCGTTCGACTTTCTCATCGGCGAAGCGCTCGCGCCCACCGGTCTCATCGAAGTCGCCGAGATGCATGACCTTGCCACCGCCGCGCTTCTTGGCACGCGTGCGGCGCCAATAGTCCTTGAGTTTGCGGTCCGCGACCATGCGAACCCAACCTGAGAACGACGCGCCGGGCTCGACCTGGAACTCGCCGATGTCGCGGAAGATCTGCATCAGCACTTCCTGCGTCAGGTCTTCGCGACTCTTGTCGGTCGGCATGTTCTGGCCATAGCTGGCCTCACCAACCCACTTGACGATCTTGTCGTGCAAATTGCTCCACGAGACATCCCCGTCCTCGCCCTGCACGTTTTGCACGTGCTGCAGGGTGCTGGACAGCTCCTCCTCGGTGGGTTCTTTATCTTTCGCGGAGTCGTCTCCGGGCGGCGTCGAAGTCATGGTCAGGACTGTAGCAGCTCGTGCGCTCCATGCCCACGCAGCCGCGATTCCGCCATTCTCAATGCAGCTGACGGAATGTGCGGCCGTAATCCGCTGGCCCCGAACCCAGCCCCGACCTAGTTTCCCCCCATCCCATGTTCGAACACGTTCGCATCGGCATCGTCGACATAGGCTCCAATGCGATCCGCTTCCTGATCGCGGAGACCAACGGTCGCGACTACCGCACCGTCGAGAGCCACCGCCTCGCGGTCCGGCTCGGTCAGAATGTGTTCCAAACGGGACTGATCGACGAACCGGCCATCGCGGCAACCGCCGACGCATTCCGAAAGTTCCGAAAGAGCTGCGACCAAAATGGCGTGCTAAGGACCCGCGCGATCGCCACCGCCGCGATGCGCTCCGCCAAGAACGGCCACGATCTGATCGAACGCGTGCGCGACGCGTCACAGTTTGAAATCGATGTAATCTCCGGCGCGCAAGAAGCCCAGCTGCTGAAGCTCGGCATCGAGACCAAGATCGATCTAAGCCGCGGCAAGTCGCTGCTAGTGGATGTCGGCGGCGGCTCCGTC
>JBNMND010000416.1:0-4487 GCA_051274975.1 Planctomycetota bacterium
GCTGTGCCGAGCGACGCAGGCAAGTGAGTTCGTTAGCTAGCTTGTTGCGATCGTTGTCGATTGCTGTGCCGCGACGCCGGATTCGTAGTTGGCGCGAGCGACGGGATCATCCGGCAGCTCAGTGATGGCCTTCTCAAAATGCTGCATGGCGACGTCGAGGTTGCCCATCTGCATGTGGCAGATGCCAAGGTTGGTGTATGCCAACGCGCATCCCGCTTCGCACGCGGCTTCAAATGCAACGGCCGCCGCAGCCAGATCTTCGCAGGCGAGTTCGCACAAGCCGATCCAATTGTTGAGTTCGCCCGATCCCGGTTGGATCTCAAGCGCCGTGCGCATGTGCAGCGCAGCTTGCGGATATTGACCTTCGCCGTAGGCGAGTTGGCCGAGGCGCTGCAGCATCTGCGATTCTTGTTTTGGTGTTAGTCGGTGCCGGCGCACTGTGCTGTCAATTATCTGCTGGCCTTCGGCGTAGCGGCCGGCGCGAATCAGCGCCGTTGCCAGAGCCAGTCTCGCCTCGACGTGCTCCGGGCACAGTTGCAAAAACGCTCTCAGGTGTGTGATCGCCTGCTGGGCGCTGCCATTGCGTTCGTGGTGGCGACCGATGTGCCAATCGGCGTCGGGCCACAGCGGCGCGTGGCGCTGGGCTTGCTCGGCTGCTTGTGCAGCTAGTGCGTAGTTGCCGTGGATGCCGGCCACGGTGGCGCGGCCCGCGGGGTGGTCCAGCCACTTGTCGCGGAACTGTTCGAGTCGCTTTGCGATCTGCTCCTTGAGATCGAGCCCGAGCAACTTGAACGTCGCGTGGCCTTCGTGATGCAAGAATGCACGACGAGCGATCACCAGCCGGTAGCCATGCAGTCGCAGGCGCAAACAGAAGTCGTCGTCCTCGTAGTTGCCGTGGCCGAACCGTTCGTCGAACAGGCCAATCTTGTGCAGCGTCGACTTGCGGATCAGTAGGCAAAGTCCGGCCAGCGTGTCCGCGTCTTGCAGTAGTGGCGCGGTGGCTTGCAGTTCGTCGGCGAGGGCTTTGCGGTTCTTCGTGTCTTGGCCGAACTCGCCAATCATCAGGTGTGCGTCGCCTTTGACGTGGTTACTGACGGGGGCGCAGGCGCCGATGTTGCTGTCGGTGTCGAGCACGTCGTGCAGGGCATCGAGCAAGTTGGTTGCCGCCAGCGTGTCGTTGTTGACGATTAGGATCGTGTCACCGCAGGCGTTCAGCAGGCCTTGGTTGACGCCGCCCGCAAAGCCGCGGTTGCTAGTCAGCCGAATGACTCGAACCGTGGGGGCCAGTTCGCCGAGATCCGCCGTGCCGTCGCTGCTGGCGTTGTCGACGATCAGAATTTCGAGAGGTGGTGTCTCCTGCTCGAGCAGGCTCGCGATGCACGCACGGGTCAATTCGACACCGTTGTGGCAGGGGATGACAACCGAGCACCGCATGCCCTTGTCATCGGCAATTGGCGGGGGGAGGCTGTGCGGGAACTGTCGGTACAAAAAAAACTGTCCGGCCCCCCTGAGGGAGCCGGACAGTTGGAATGGGGTTACTCACCCTTCATCCTAGGTCGACAGCCCGCGCAACACCCGAGGGTGTCGTGGTACCGAAGCACCGCGCAACAGTCTCTTTCCAGCTCGCCACCGGTCCAAGTCTGCAAAGGTCGCCGACCAACGTCAGGTGGTTAGGTCTCGCCAACCGTCCCCACCAACGTGGTGTCTCTCCACACAGCTCTCTGTTCTGTCTCCTATCGAACTCTCGTCCGCAACGACGCAGGCCTTGGGCTCCCGCTAGTTGCTTTCTTGAGTTCGATCCTCTCATCTGCATGTCTATCTCTAGTGCAACCGCCATGCCAATCGGCCTGTAAATCATTAAGACGTGTTATTGTAGGGGTTTGTATCTAGGTTGAGAGGCATCGTCCCAATTCATTCTCGTATATGGGATGGGATCATCCCATGTGCAGGATTGGTCGGCAATTCCTCGTGCCGGCTGTACATGTGTGGTACTTATGCGTTTCCGGGCCCGGGAAGGGGTTGAGGATCGTGCTGAGGTCCGTATCCTCTTTGCGCCTTGTCGCCGCCCGCACCCGAAGTCCTGGTGGTCGAGCGCGATCTGGCTGGGATTCGATTGTTTGATCTCCTAGCTCGCTCGCACCCCGATGTTCACCGTGGAGACTTGCGCCAACTTCTTTCTAGTGGAGGAGTTAGCGTTAATGGTGAATTGTGCCTGCACGATTGCAAGCTGCGCCTTGGGGACGTGGTGATGCTCGATTCGGTACCTGGAACGCGACGCCGCTCTGCCAAAGCTCGCGGCCAGCAACTAACCGTCCTGAGGGAGACCGCTTCGGCTCTCGTTGTGGCCAAGCCCGCCGGCATGCCTTCTGTTCCCGATCGCAGCGGCAAGGAGGCTGGCGTGCATGGGTTGCTCGAGACCCTGCGCCCCGACGGCGACCTCCGCATCGTGCATCGTCTCGACCGAAATACTTCCGGCTGTCTGATCCTGGCTAAGGGCGCCGATGCGGCCCGCCACTTCGACGTTGAGTTCCGTGAGCGGCGGGTGCGCAAGACCTACGTGGCGCTGGTGGCCGGAGTGCCTACCTGGAACGAGCGCAGCGTCAATTCTTGGCTCGGCCCGGATCGCCGCCGCCCTGGAATGGTCCTTGCCAGTGGCGAAGAGCGCACCGGCTTCCGCGAGGCCCACACCGACGTCAGCGTGCGCGAACGCTACGGTCGGCACAGCCTGTTGGAGCTGCGTCCGACGACCGGCCGTGGCCACCAGATTCGCGTGCATCTACAGTCGATCGGCTACCCGATCGTCGGTGACGTGCCATACGGAGGCGAACGGCTGTTGCTGTCGCGCCTCAAAGCAGCTTACAAGAAGAGAACGGGTGTCGAAGAGCGTCCCTTGCTAGAGCGCATGTTCCTACATGCCGAGCAGGTTGTGTTCTTCGATGTTGACGGCACCGAAGTGGTTGCCGACGCACCTATGCCCGAGGATCTTGCGGTCGCTTTGCGACACGTTGAGAAGCACCGCAGCCCGCGGAGAACCCAGTGCGACTGAAGATTACGCCAGACGATTTCCGCGTTCGTGAATTGCTCGAATGGAACGAGGTGCCCAACGGCAACTTCATTGTGCACAAGCTGCACAAGGAGAAGCTGTCGACGCCTGAGGCCTTGACGATGATCGCGCGCGATGCCGGAGTGCAGCGCTCGTCGATTGCGTACGCGGGGCTCAAGGACCGGCAAGCGGTTACCGACCAGTTCGTGACGATCGAGCGACAAGCGGTCGAGCTCAAGCTGCCCAACCTTCGGTTGACACCCGTTGGGGCGATGGACCGACCGATCACCAGTAAGATGAGCCAGGGCAATGCATTCACGATTGTGGTGCGCGACCTGCGACCAACCGAAGCAGCAGCGTTGCGGCGCAGCATGCCGTCGTTGGTGAAGACTGGTTACCCAAACTACTTCGACGACCAACGCTTCGGCAGCCTGCGCCACGGCCAGGGCTTCCCGATGCTCAGTGTGCTGATCGGCGACTACGAGCGAGCGCTGCAGCAACTGGTCGCCGAACCGTCGCCCGTCGCGATCACTGGCGACGTCAAGTTGAAGCGCACGCTGCAGCTTCGTTGGGGCGATTGGGATGCCTGCGCGCGCATTGCGCGTGGTCCCGCCTACGAGCCGCTGTTCGAGTTCTTGATCCGCAACCCGCGCGACTTCCGCACGGCGCTGAAGTTCGTGCCGCTGCGTTTGCGCGTTATCCACGCGTTCGCCTACCAGTCGTTCTTGTGGAACCGGGCCGTCAGCAACTTGCTGCGCGTTGCCGTCAAGGGCGCGCAGCGTTTGCGCTTGTCGACGCTCGCCGGCGACCTGATCGCTTGGAAGTATCTCGCACCCGAGCGAGAAGAGAAGCTGGTCGACATGCGCACACCGTTGTTCGGTGTCGACGGCGATGGCGGTAGCGAGCCGTTCAAGAAGTCGATGATCAGCGAGATGAAGAACGCCGAGCTGCAGCGCGGTGACTTCATTGCCAACGAAGTGCCCGGTATGATTTGGAAGGAAGAGCAGCGCGATGCGCTGGTCAAGCCGACCAACGTCACCGACGTGCGCATCGAACCGGACGAAATGCACGAAGGCAACGTCAAGGCGAGCTTGCAGTTCGCTCTGCCGCGCGGTGCCTACGCGACGATGGTGATCAAGCGACTGTTCGCGCCGAGTTGGTACTCGCGCCCGACGGATCGCGACGAACCGCGCGCGCCGCGTGCACCCGGTAGCGTCAACCTGCAGCCGCGCTCGATCGTGCGCTACGACGACGACTACCAAGACTAACTACTGAATACTGAGACGGATCATGACTGAGAAGACGTTGGGCATCATTGGTGGGTCAGGTCTCTACGACCTACCCGGTCTTGAGGATCGCGAGACCGTCGACCTCGAAACGCCGTTCGGCAAGCCGAGCGATGTGCTGGTTACGGGCAAGCTGCAAGGGGTTCGCATGGCGTTCT
>JBNMND010000417.1:0-4486 GCA_051274975.1 Planctomycetota bacterium
GACGAACGGCGAGAAGTTCGTACCAGTCACGCTAATCGCTGCGCCTACGGCCGCGGAGTTGGCGCTGATCGCCGTGACAGTCGGTGCCGGGCCGGGAACAAACGAGACACCGACTGCGTTGGTCATCTCTAACTGTGCAGGGTTAGCGGAACTCGTAGCCATCACGGCCTGCAAGGTCATGTCCAAGTTGAGCCGGACTCCCGGCGGCACCGAGAACGTGTGCGGCGCCATGAAGGCGCCCATGCCAAGAACGTTCTCGGGGAAGCAAGCGGTGCCATATGGCGTCAATGTCACCGTCGCCGCAGTCGCGAGCCCAAGCGTGCCCATCAGCACAAACGGCGCGACCGTCTCGCCGGGAGGCGGCTCGATCTCAACCGTCCACGGGTCGGCAACCTGTAGTCGTTCGACGCGGTAGAAGCCACCCGCCGAGTTGTCGACGGTCAACACATCAAATGGTCCACCAGCGCCGTGCAGCACGTTGCCTTCGTAGCACGGGTTGGGCACGAACTGCGAGGTCCAGTTCCACGACAAGACTTCGGAGTGCTGGTTCGTCGTGGTGCTAGTCGTCGCGGTAAAGCCCACCCAGGCAGTCGAACCGCTCAAACCAAGGCCACTAACCGCACCACCACCGGCAAACGTGCCACCATTCTCAATCGTGTATGGCACGGTCAGCAGCGGTGTTGGGATGTTGTCGATGAACACCTCGAACGTGCCCGGCGTATAGCTGACGCGCATGACGTGCACCCCGTTGTTGCTGAGGTCCGTCGGAGCCGTCGCGCGAGCAATCGATGCGCCCTCGTTCTCACTGTTGCCGAGCGATCCCAACGTATGGATGCTGACTTCATTGCCGCTGCTATCACTGAGGAAGCCCTGCTGCAAGGAATCGATTTCAATCGCGATGCCATTGGAGATGCCGACGCCGGAGTTGCCGAAGCCATAACCAAGACCCCACAAGTCTCCGCCGATCGCATTGGCTCCGAACGGCGACTCCTGAATCACGAAGGCCAAGCCCTCGGTCGAAGTCGTCATCTTGAAAGTGAACTCGGTGGTGAACCCTTCGATTACGGGCACCGGCGTCGAATACCAAACTGAACCCGTTTGCTGAGGGGAGTTGTCGGTGACCCGCAGCACGCTGCCCGACTGCACGGCGTCGCCGTTCATCGTCAGGTCGTTGACGTTCGCGAAGTTCGGGAACGCAAAGCTCTGCGCCCCGGCGGCGCAGGCGAACGAGAGGATGGCCGCAAAGGCTGACGTTGCAGACGCGTGATTCACAGATGAGACCCTCGTGGTTGGCAACAAATAGCTAGCGATCGCCGCACGACCCGGATTGACCAACGTCAGGCGGCAACGAGCGAATCTTCCCATCCAAGGCCGCTGCTCGCAACCAACGAAGCCAAACTGGCAATCACCATCTAGCGGCCCGCCGAACGCGGTTCGCATTGCGCACGCGTATGGTTCGTCGTTGGGACAATCAGTTGCTATCCTGCTCGCCCCAATGACTCTGGTGACTCTCGATAAGATCGTGCGCCGCTTCGGCGACTTCCCCATCCTCGATGGGTTGTCGCTGCGTATCGACGAAGGCGATCGCATCGGCGTCGTTGGCGACAACGGTGCGGGCAAGACCACCATGGTGCGAATCCTTGCCGGCATCGATCCACCGGACACCGGCCAACGCAATCCGAAGCGCAACCTTCGCATTGCCTACGGCGCCCAGATGCCGCGCATGCCCGAAGGCACGACGATCGAACAGTTCGTCATGCACGGCACCGGCGAACATGCCGAGCTCGAGGCGCGCATGCGCAAACTGGAAGCCCAGATGGCCGAAGGCAGCGACAGTGCGCTGCGCAGCTACGGCGAACTGCAGGCGTCGTTCGAAGCCGGCGGCGGCTACGACCGCAAGCACCAGGTCGAGAAGGTACTGACCGGCATCGGCTTCCCGATCGACGACTGGCACAAGGACATCTCGGTACTCAGCGGCGGCGAAAAGTCGCGCGTGCAGTTGGCGATCTTGATGACGACGCCGGCCGACTTACTGCTGCTCGACGAACCTACCAACCACCTCGACCTTCAAGGCATCGAGTTCACGGAAGACTTCATCGTGCGCTACCCCGGCGCGGTGTTGGTCGTCAGCCACGACCGCCGTTTCCTCGACGGCACCGCCAACGCGATCGTCGAAGTCAGCAACGGCGTCGCCAACCGCTTCAAGGGCAACTTCAGTGCCTATAGCAAGCAGCGCGACCTCGCGTTGCTGGCGCAGCAACGGCAATTCAAGAACCAGCGCGAGTTCCTCGACAAGGAAATGGACTTCATCAAGCGCAACATGGCCGGTCAGAAGACTGCGCAAGCGAAGGGTCGATTGAAGCGACTGCAGCGCTTGCAGTTGATCGACAAGCCGAAGGGCAAGCGCACCGAGATGAAGCTGACGTTCGGTCAGTCGACGCGCGGTCAAGCTGGTCAGGTCGCGATCGAAGGCGAAGCGTTGCGCGTCAAGGCGGGTACCAAGCTGCTAATTGAGAACGGTGAGTTCCGCATTTGGTTTGGCGAGATCGCCGCGCTGCTCGGTCGTAATGGCGCAGGCAAGACGACCCTATTGCGATTGCTAGCGAAGGATGGCGTGGCCGCCGGCGGCGAGCTGAAGCACGCGCACAACCTGCGCATCGGCTACTTCAGTCAGGAGAAGAACGACCTGCCGCAGCACGGCACGGTGATCGACGCGATGCGCGAACTCGACCGCACCGTCGACGACCGCACCCTGCGCGATCACCTCGCGTTGTTCTTGTTTATGGGCGATGAGATCGACAAGCCGGTCGGCGATCTATCCGGCGGTGAGAAGCAACGACTATCACTGGCACGCATGACGCGCGCCGAGTTTGACCTTCTCTGCCTCGACGAACCAACCAACCACCTCGACGTCGCCGGCACTGAGGGTTTGGAACAAGCGTTGAAGGAGTTCCCCGGCACGGTTGTGCTGATCACGCACGATCGCCAACTGGTCGAACAAGTCGCCGACCGCGTGCTGTGGGTTGAGAACGGCACCGTGCGCACGTTCGATCAAGGTCTCGAACAGTGCCAACGCACCCTCGCCGCCGAACGATCCGCCGCGCGCGCCGCCGACTCAGCGGCCAAAGAACGCAACGCCAAGCCAGCCGAACCGCCAAAGCTCGCACGCGAGACCGGCAAGATTCGCAACCCGCTGCTGTTCGAACGGCTGGAGACCAAGATCATGACGCTCGAGGGCGACATCGAAGCGGTGCAGGCATCGATGCTGGATCCCGACAACTACGCGAGCGCCAGCAAGATGAAGGAGCTGCAGGCCAAGGAAGTGCGGCTCAAGGCGGAGCTCGCGCAGGCCTACAGCGAGTGGGAGAATTGGCAGTAGCCAGGCGTACCGCAGAAACTTCGCCGAGAAACGGGACCCCTTCTGGCTGCCCCACGGGTCTCTCCATCAATGATCGAGCCCAAGAATCCGCTCGCCGCCAAATCAGAAGCTGACAGCACTGCCGCGATGGGGTCTTACCCTGGCACATCGAGGAGATTTACAATGATCGCTATCCCGCTGATCTGCCTGGCCGCCATCTGCGCCCCCCAATCGCCAACCAAGGCACCAGCCTTCACGTTGTTCGGCCGCGTCGTCGACGTGCGAGGCGAAGGCATCCCGGTCGCAAACATTGAGATCGGCGGCCGGGTATCGGGCCAAACCGTGATGCGCACAACGACGGACGGGGAAGGACGATTCCGGATCGGTGGCCTGCATCGCCCGCGCACGTTGAGGCTGCACGCGAGCGCCATTGGGTTCTGCCGCACGTCGCAACCCGTGCCATACAACCGAAACTCCATGGAGATCGTATTGCCGGAGGCAGCGACACTGCGTGGCACGGTGCGCAACAAGGCCGGGAACACCGTCGCCAACGCTGCGGTATTCGCGACCGGTTCCGCAGCGGTGCGACGGGTCGTCGCCAAAACCACAACCGACGAACACGGTCAGTTTGTGCTCGCGGGTGTACCGCTCTGTTCCTGTTCGGTCGCTGCGTGGATTCCGAAGGAAGGCTTCACGATGACCACTCTCCGGGTGGCGGGCGACACGTTCGTCGAACTGACCCCGGCGACGGCCGACCTAACATCCTTGTCGATTGCCTTGACCGGAGTGGTAAAGGGAGACCTGCACAAGGTCACTCTACGCATCGCCTCGGATCAGCTTGGCGGCCAACCAGAACACCCCGAGCCGCTCTGCGTGCCCAGCATGAAGGGCGCCACGTGGACCGTCGACAAGCTTCCCAACTGGAGGTTCCTGATCTGGCCAGAAGCCGATGGCATCAAGTTCCAACCGAGCATTGTCACCGTCGAAGCAGGTGCCGGACCGCACCGATTAACCTTCGCCGCGCGCAAACCACACGCCGAGCCGATGACCATACGCGCTCGCGTCCGCGGTCAAGATGGCAAGGGCATACCCAGCCGGCGCAATGGCGAGCTTCTTTGTCAAAGACGA
>JBNMND010000418.1:0-4484 GCA_051274975.1 Planctomycetota bacterium
GCGGCGGCCTTCGATCGGTTGGTCGCGAAGTTCGAATCCGAGCCACAGGTTGCCGCTCAGGCGGCGTGGCATGCGGCAGAGTTGTGGCGTCGTCACGGCAGTGCGCCGCTTGCTGAGAAGGACTACTTGTTCGCGGCGAAGGCGCATGCCGTTCGCTATGGCCAGCGCGGTTTGCTTGCAGCCGCAGATATGCAGCGACGTCAGTTGCGGACCGAGGATGCGATGAAGACCTACGCGAAGGCGGAGGCGGTCGACCCGCGTACGGGTCGCGCGCAAAGCGCTCGGTTGTGGATGGCGCGCATGCTGCTGACCGCCGGCAAGGTTGACCTAGCCATCGAGCGGTTTCAGGGGGCGCTCGAGAGTTCTCCCTCACCACGCCAGGCCATTGATGCCGCCGACTACCTAGCCAAAGCCTGGATCGTCAAAGGCGACCTCGACTCGGCCGGCTTCGTCATCGACCACGCCGAGAAGGTTGTCGAGGGCGAGAAACATGGCGATCCGATCGTCGCCGAACGGTTGCGCCGCGCCTTCCAACGCATGGGTGCCAAGAAGGCGTTGCAGCGCGCTCTCGACGAGAAATACGACACTGCCAAGGATGCGGTGCGTCTCGACGAGCATCGCCGCCGCAAGGCCGGCAGGTAGTTCCCGTCGGGCTTGTTGAACCTCGTTGGGGCGCCGCCGTCGGGTAAGTCACCAACAAGAACTGGCGCAAGCGGGCCAGTCGACTGCTACCATGCGACGCATGATGCGACGGCTATCCCGCTGGTCCGTGTTGCCGGTTCTGATGTGCACCTCGTGCGCGATCCCCAACACGATCGAGATGCTCGGTGACCGGTCACCTCCGCCCGAGTTCGGCCGCCCGGCCTGGGTGCGAACGTGCGCCGGTATCGGCGGTTGGGTCGGTGGCATCATCGGCGGAGTCGCGTCGATCGCGACCTTGCCGATCACCTACCCGCTGAGCCTCTGGGCTGACGAAGGCCTCGGCGAGCACTCCGCCGACGAACTGATTCTTGCCCCGGCCGTCGGTCTAGCAGCCGTCGGCCACGCCTTCCTTGGCCTGCCCGCCGACCTGATCGACTGGACCTTCCGCCGAGCCTGGATCGACAACATCGACCCGGTCACCGGCTTCACCCTGACGCCACTCGACGGCTACGAAGTGCCAAAGCTCGCCCCGTCAAAAACGGATGGCTAGACGCAGCGGCCTCAGTCGCTAGACTTCCCGCCCCGAAAGGGCGATTAGCTCAGTTGGTAGAGCTCCTCCTTTACAAGGAGGATGTCGGCGGTTCGAGTCCGTCATCGCCCACCACTTAGGTGTCCAAGACGGGGTCCTACTTCACGTTCTTGCGGAGGAAGGCGCCCATCGTCTTCGCGATCACCGCACCGTCTTCTTCCAGTGCGAAGTGGCCAGTGTCGAGCAGGTGGAACTCAAGGTTCTTGAGGTCACGCTTGTAAGGGTGCGCACCTTCACCGGGGAAGATGTGATCGTTCTTGCCCCAGACGATCAGCGTTGGTGGCTGATGCTTGCGCAGGTAGGCCTGCCACTCCGGGTAGAGCGGCGGGTTGCTACCGTAGTCGTAGAATAGGGCGAGCTGGATCTCTTGGTTGCCCGCGCGATCTAGGAGTCGCTGATCGACGTTCCAGTTGTCAGGGCTGATCGTCTCGACGTTGCGCACCCCGTGGGTGTATTGCCACTTGGT
Organism: Planctomycetota bacterium; assembly: GCA_051274975.1. Lineage (GTDB taxonomy): Bacteria > Planctomycetota > UBA1135 > UBA1135 > UBA2386. The sequence continues at coordinate 1,698 of JBNMND010000418.1, forward strand.
CGCGTCGATCGTCAGCAAGTTGCGAAGTGCATCGGCGTTCTTCGTTGATCAGTGTCTTCAGGCCGACGTCGAGCACAACCTCAAGCACGTGCCGCTTGGTATAGCCGGCGGGTCAAGATCGTCTCGAGTTCACGCCGGGACACCATGCCGCGCTGTTGCACGACGGCGCGGGTGAACACATGCAGTGCCTCATGCTTGGGGTCGGCGATTGCGGGGCCTTCACGGGCGCCGTCAAGGATCGTGTGGGCCGTTTCGCTGCGGTCAACGAGGGCACGTTGTTTCTCGATGAAGTGGGCGAGATCCACTTGAGCTGCAGAACAAGCTGCTGCGAGTGCTTCAAGAGGGCGATTACGAACGTGTTGGCGAAGAACGCACCCAGCACGTGAATGCCCGAATCGTCGCTGCGACCAACCGCGGCCTCGAGGCAGAGATCAAGGCCGCGGCCAACTCTAGTTCGCTGACTGCTCGTCCCACCAGTCGCGCATGCCGGCACCGCTCTAGGTGGTTCTGCGGCCTCGTGTTGTGTGGCGGGCAGCTCGTCGCCAGGCACGAGGCCGGTGTTCGGGGCGGAGAAACACGCCCCCGATTCAGCTGTCGACATCGCCCGCGTTGTGGTGGGTGTCCTCAAGGACCCCGTTCGCCACGCCGGGGAACGTTACACCGTCACTGGCCCGAGCAACTTGACGGTAGGCGAGGTGGCCCGGGTGATGACTCAGGTGCTAGGCAAGCTGGTTGAGGATGTCGACCTACCCGTTGAGGCATCGGGCGAGGTGCTGGCCAGCGTTGAGGAAATGACCACGTCACTAGTGATCCACCTCAAGGCGGTCGCCATCGACCGCCAAAACGGATACTTCCGCGGCGAGAGCGACGTCGTTGAACTGGCTGGGATAATTCATGCATCAATACTTGACATGTCAACCAATTGGGCCGATAAGGGTTGTGTGCTTAGCCCCAAAAGTGACAACTCGACCGATGACGCGCCGCTCTCCAGTGTGCAGCAGGCGATCATGCAAGAGCGCCCGTTCCGCACGCGTAGCGATGAGGCGATGGTTGGTTTGATGCTGACAGTGGAGGCTGTGCGCCGTCCGTTCTACGAGTTGATGGCCAAGCACGGTGAGTTGACCCAGCAGCAATACAACGTTCTGCGCATCCTGCGTGGGGCGGGTGCCCAAGGCATTCCGACCCTCGATATTGGCGATCGCATGATCGAGCGCACGCCAGGCATCACCCGACTGATCGATCGTCTTACCGCCAAGGATCTGGTGGAGAGGGATCGCTCCGAGACCGATCGCCGTCAGGTCATCTGTCGGATTTCCACTGCCGGTAAGGCGTTGCTGAAAAAGCTCGACCGTCCCGTTGAGGCGCTGAATCAGGCCGCGATGGCAGGGCTTACCAAGAACGAGCTCGGCGAGCTGATCCGACTGCTCAACAAGGTCCGCCACCAGGCCACGTGCAACCAGGGGTCGACGTAGGCCGCGCGGCCTGCACGTCCTCCCGAACCCAGTCCTTTGCTTAGAACCACACCCACACCCAATTACATGACTAGTCAACAATTGTCCCATAAAGCATCGGCCCGATCCGGTGTGTTCTCCCGTTTGCTGGCAACCGATACCACACTTGGTCCGGTGGCCTTGCGCGTCACCTTGGCCGTCGTCATGTTTGGGCACGGTGCGCAAAAGGCGCTCGGGTGGTTTGGCGGCTACGGCTGGGACGGCACCATGGGCTTCTTGACCAAGCAGGTCGGGATGCCCGGATTCGCCGCCGCCGGCGTCATTCTGCTGGAGCTGCTTGGCCCCCTGCTATTGCTCGCTGGCCTCGGAACGCGGGCCGTCGCGCTTGGCTTTATTGGCTTGATGCTCGGCGCGATCGCGACCGTGCACGGCCAGCACGGCTTCTTCATGAACTGGATGGGCACGCAGCCTGGCGAAGGCTTCGAATACCACCTCTTGGTGATCGGTGCCGCTCTCAGCCTCGTCTTCGTCGGCGGTGGCCGTTGGTCCCTCGATGGAAGGATCGCCGGCGGCCCGCGGTAACCCCGCGTTCAACCCGCGAACGACCAACCGGCTGCTCCATCAAGCACTCACTACCGAAGCCAAATGATCACCAAGCGACCGTCCGAGGCCCGCGGCCACGCCAACCATGGCTGGCTCGATGCCTATCACTCCTTCTCGTTCGCCAGCTATCGCGACCCGGACTTCATGGGTTTCAGCGAGTTGCGCGTGCTCAACCAGGACGCGATCGAGCCCGCTCAGGGCTTCGGCACCCACGCCCATGACAACATGGAGATCGTGACCTACGTGCTCTCCGGTGCGCTCGAGCACAAGGACAGCATGGGCAACGGCTCCCAGATCCTGCCGGGCGACGTGCAATTGATGTCCGCTGGTACGGGTGTGACCCACAGTGAGTTCAACGCGCGTGACGACGAGCAGACCACGTTGCTGCAGATGTGGGTGCTGCCGGCACGTCGCGACACTGTGCCGCGGTACGAGCAAGCGCACTTCTCGGTCGCGGATCGCCGCGGCAAGTTGCGGTTGGTGGTCTCTCCTGATGGTCGCGACGGTTCATTGATCATCGGACAGGACACCTGCCTCTACGCCGGGCTCCTGGACCGTGGCGAAGCCACGCAGCTCGAGTTCTCCCGCGACCGTTTGGGTTGGCTCCATGTCGCGCGCGGCGCCCTCGTGCTCAACGGCGTCGAGTTTGGACCCGGCGATGGCGCAGCGATCGAAGGCGAATCGCTCCTGCGCTTTGAAGGCCGCGACGACGCCGAACTCGTGCTTTTCGATC
>JBNMND010000419.1:0-4481 GCA_051274975.1 Planctomycetota bacterium
CGCTGGAAACACCCGTTCCCTTTCCGAACACGGCAGTTAAGCAGCTTGGGCCGATGATAGTGCTATGCGCGAAAGTAGGTTAGCGCCGGGTTATTATACGAATCACCCCGTCGTCCATTAGGACGGCGGGGTTGTTTCATTTTTAGGGACCGTGTCAAACCTAGGGACCGTGTCAAACCGCGCGATGCCAGGCGGGCTCGAGTGCCACGCGACCAATAGCCAAGCGACCCAAGAGCCAAGCGGCTCGGGTGTCTCAGTTGCCCTCATACGTCGGGGCTCGTGGGATCATGCAATTCCAAGGGGCAGACCATCTGGCCGGTGTCATCTGTTGGTCTATCCGTTTGCGACCTGTTCGCTGGAGTCGCCGTTCACCCTGGCGGGCGTTGCTCGGTCGGCTGCCTCTTTGGCCTGATGGCGAGCCGGTGCCGAGGCCCGCTTTTCCATTGTGGCTGGTGTGGTGCTCAGTCTAGTTGGCTAGCCTGGGTCCGGAATGACCAAAGGTATGCGGATGCCCGGCGTGCCCGAAGCACAGCAGGACGCAGTGTTGAAGCGGTACCCGTTGCGTCGCCATCGTATCCCGGTTGGCGCGGGGCAGCTTTCGATCGTCATTCCCGATGATCGCGCCTGGATACGTCAGGGGTCTTGGGCTGCCGACGTTCTCCTGGGCAAGGAGCCGCCCTATTGGTGCCGTATCTGGCCCGCGGCGGTATCGATAGCACGCCACTTGAACCGCGTTCATACAACTGTCGGTGCAGAGGTGCTCTCGGGCTTGCGGGTTTTGGACCTGGGCTGTGGAGTTGGTGTCCCGGGAATCCAAGCCGCTGCGCTCGGTGCGCAGCTGTGCTCGGCGGACTTCGAGGCCGATGCCGTGCGTTTTGCCGCGTGGAATGCCAAGGCGCAGCCGGGATGCGCACATCCGCCGACAACCCAGCAGGTGGATTGGTCACAGGGCAATGTCGATGGCACGTTTGACTTGGTTCTACTCTCGGACGTTACCTACCACGAAAACCACCACGCTCCGATTCGACGGCAACTCAAGCAGGTGTTGGCAGCCGATGGATGCATCTTGCACGCGGACCCAGAACGTGAGCTGTCGACCAAGTTCTTGGCCGAGCTCGACGCGGATTACGCGCGGCTTTCTTGGCATCGCCGAACGGCGTTTCTTGAGCACGACATGCGAGTGAGACTGACACTTCTTGCGCAAACCGCCGAACACCTGGATCGTTGGCGTCAGCGTTTGGCAGTGCCTGACAACCTTTCAGAAGACCCGCCGGCGCACGTCTCTACTCCATGAGTGGCTTGGTCGTCGCGGACCCGAACAGCAACGCCCCGAACAGCAATGCACGATAGAGAACAGGCGTCTACATGAGTGTGCAGCTTGAGAACGTCACCATCCGCTACGGCAAGCACCTGGCGGTCGACGACTTGACGGTGACCTTCCAGCAAGGCTCCGTAGGACTGCTCGGACGCAATGGTGCAGGCAAGAGCTCGGTGCTCAAGGCGCTGCTTGGTCTGGTTCGTCCAGCCAGTGGCACGATGCGCTTCTCTGACTTGCGAGCAAGTGCGAGTGCGGCGGAGGTGCGGGCGCACGTTGGCTACATGCCAGAACGGGATGCCCATCTGCCGCAGGCCACCGGCTTCGATATGGTCAGCTTGCTTGGCATGCTTAGCGGCTTGCCGCGGCGTGATGCGTGGCGTCGTGCGCACGAAGTGCTCTACCTTGTTGGCCTCGAAGAGCAGCGCTACCGACCGGTGTCTGGTTACAGCGCTGGCATGCGTCAGAAGGCTAAGCTCGCTGCCGCGTTGGTTCACGACCCGAGCGTTTTGTTCCTCGACGAACCGACGAACGGTCTCGACCCGGGTGGCCGCAGCGAGATGCTCGAGCTTGTCCGTCAAATGAGTCAGGAGCTTGGCAAGTCGGTGGTCTTCTCCACGCACATCCTGCAGGACGTCGAAGCCGTGTGTGATTCGGCCGTCGTGCTCGAACGCGGAAAGGTTGTCGCGCAGGGCAATATCCAAGAACTGACAGCCGGTGGTGAGCGCGAGTTCCGTTTGCGCGTCGAGCCCTTGGCTGGTCAGAGTGACGGTGCCGCAAAGGTTCTGCAAGCCCTGCAAGCAAGCTGGCGGGCAGAGGCGCTCGGCGATGGTCGCTACGCGGTTTGGTTGCCCGAAGAGCAAGACACGAGCGGTGTCTTCGCCGCCGTGCGCAAGACGTCGGCAACCGTGCGCAGCTTGCAACGCAAACGTCGCTCGCTCGAGGACGTGTTCTTGACTGCCGTTCGCGGCAGTGAGGACGCGTCATGAGCTTGGCGCATCACTACCGCTCGCTCGAGTGTGAGCGCGTGTCGGGGTTCCAACGCATCTGGCCGCTCGCGCGTCAGGAGATGATGGCGCTGTTTCGCACCAAGTGGGGCGTCGCGCTGTACTTCATCTGCCTGTTCCCGTCACTTGGTCGGTTGGTGATGATGCTGATCATGTTTGGCGTCGTGGAGTTCGGTCCACGCTCGCTACGTGATCGCCTAACCGATCGCCTGCCGCCGTCGATGGATCACATGAACCCGGAGCGTGCGGAGTTCTACTTCGAAGGCGCTCTGAGCACGATGCCGGGCATGATCTTCTTCTTGCTGCTGACCTCGATGGTGGTGTCGCGCTGCGTCGCCCGCGATCGAGCGACCAACGCGTTGGAGTTGTATTGGACGCGCGGCATCTCGCCGTGGGGCTACGTGTTCGGTAAGTGGTTGGGTGGCTTCTTGCTGACGGCCAGCATGACCGTGGGCATGCCGTTGTTGCTTTGGATTAACGGCTGCTTTCTCGCGGAAGACTGGTCGCTGATGACCGACACGTTCGGGCAGTTTGCGATTGGCTTGTTTGGGATTGCCTTGATGACCGCCATCTGGACCGCGATCGGAACCCTGATTTCGGCGATCTCTCCGAGTGCTAACTTCGCAATGGTTGCGTGGAGCATGCTGTTGGTCGGTAGCTCTGCGGCCGGTTTCGTGATCTCGCGGGCGTTGGACCTGTATTCCCTTCGCTCGTGCTTGTCGTTCTGGGACGCGGGCCGAGTCATCGTGCGCAGCCTCGCCGGCTTGCCGCAGCGAGATGTCTCGGTTCTAGGTTCGCTCCTGATGCTTGGCAGCTTGTTTGTCGGGCTGTTGTTATTTGCCAGACGGCGCATGCGAGTCGTGGAGGCACTGCAATGAGCGAGGCCCCCCAGATCGTGCTGGAGTTCGACAGCGTCACCAAGTGGTACGGGTCGGTGGCTGCGCTGCTGGACGTGTCATTCCAGGTTCGCACCGAGGTGGTCGGACTGGTCGGCAAGAACGGTGTCGGTAAGTCGACTCTGATGAAGCTGGCCGTTGGCTTGCTCGATCCGAGCCAAGGTGCCGTGCGCGTCTGCGGCAGCGACGCCACCACGCGGCAAGCACGTGCTCGGATCGGATTCTGCCCGGACTTCGACCGCCTCTACGAGCCACTGTCAGGCGTCAAGTTCGTTTCGTGGATGCTGCGCTATCACGGCGTTGCTGTTCGCGAGGCAAACAAGCGCTCAGAAGAAGTGCTGACCGAGCTCGGCCTCGCTGAGAACATGCACCGGCCGATTCGCGAATACAGCAAGGGCATGCGGCAACGCGTGCGCCTTGGCCAGGCGCTGGCACACCGCCCGCAGTTCTTGCTGCTCGATGAACCGATGACGGGGCTCGATCCTGTTGCGCGTGCCGAGTTGTCTGACTTGATTCGCGGGTTACCGCAACGCGGTGTTGGCGTGCTGGTTTCGAGCCACGTGCTGCACGAACTCGAAGCGGTCGTCGATCGTGTCGTGTTGGTGCACCAGGGACGACTGTTGGCCGATGGCAAGGTCGACGTTCTACGTGATCAGTTGCCAGAGCGTCCGCATCGTTTGCGTCTGAAGGGTGTGCGTTTACGTGAGCTCGCCGCGCAGTTAGCGAGCTGGCCCGAAGTGAACGGCGTGGCCTTCCTCAGTGATGGTCTCGAGGTTTCCCTGTCTGGGCACAGTGCCTTCTACGAACGCTTCTCCGACCTTGCCGGCGATTGGCAGGGCGGGATTCACGAACTCATACCACTCGATGACGACCTCGCCGCTGTCTTCGGATACCTAGTTGAGTAGCCACGTGACCACGACGACCAACTCCTCTGCTGGTGAATCCGGCTTGGCATCTGCCGCACCGGGACTGGGGGCGTTCGCAACGATGCTTGAGTCCGCTCGCCAGACTCTGGTGATGCTGCGTTACCGCCGCATTCTGTGGGTCGCGCCCATCGGCTTACTGTTGCTGTTTGCGTTCACATTCGTGCTAGCCGGCACCGCTCGATCTGGCAACGATGGCGCGTACCTATACAGCGTGTTCGCATGGTGGGGCCTTTGCACGGTGATTGTCCCGTGGACGACGCTGTTCCTCGGCGTGCAAGCAGTGCACGGCGAGCTTGAAGATCGCACTAGCCAATACCTGTTCTTGCGGCCCGTGCAT
>JBNMND010000420.1:0-4477 GCA_051274975.1 Planctomycetota bacterium
TTGGGCGCCCGCGCTCGCAAGCGAGCGCTACACGCCGTGCCCCCTAGCTTCGCTAGGTGGCTAACTAGCCGCCATCAACATGATCTGGATCCTCAATCACCAGATCATCATCGTCCGCTTCCAAGAACCCTTCCGGCAATGACACCGTCTGCGTCTTTGCATGCTTGCAGCGACGTGCTCGCAATCCAGCAATCGGGTAGGGCACATCACGGGGCAGATCCGCCAATAGCTCACGGAGTTCATCCAGCGTGTGCACCATGTGTAGCTTCGGCAGCTTGCGCTTGGTGCCGGCGAAGCCCTTCAGGTACCACCCCGTAAACTTACGGATCTGCATCAGCCCGTGCTTCTCACCGAAGAAGTCCGCGAGCAACGCAGCGTGCTTGAGGATCGTGTCGACAACGCCGCCGAGGTCGGGCGGCGCGGGCGGCTCTTCACCAGTCAACGCCGCACACAACTCGGCAAACAACCATGGCCGACCGAGGCAACCGCGACCGACGACGACGCCATCGCAACCGGTCTCGCGGATCATGCGCAGCGCGTCCCACGGTTCGAAGATGTCGCCGTTGCCTAGCACCGGGATCGTCTTGACGTGTTCTTTGAGCTTCGTGATCGCGGACCAGTCCGCTTCACCCGAGTAGAGCTGTGCGGCGGTGCGCGCATGCAGCGCAACCGCGCGTGCACCTTCGCCTTCGCCGATGCGGCCGGCGTCGAGGTAGGTCAGCAGTGAGTCGTCGATGCCCTTGCGGAACTTGATCGTGACTGGCGTGTCGCCAGCGCTCTTGACAACACTGCGCACGATCTTCTGCAGCAGTCGGGGCTTGACCGGAATCGCCGAGCCGCCACCGGATGCCGTGACCTTGCGTACCGGGCAGCCGAAGTTCATGTCGATGTGGTGCACACCCCATTCTTCGACGAGTGTCTTGGTCGCTTCGGCGAGCGTTTCCGGGTTGGTGCCGTAGAGCTGGATGCTGCGGCGGTTGATTTCGTCTTTGCCGAACGAGGCGAGTTGCAGTGTGCGCTCGTGGCGTTCGACGAAGGCGCGCGCGGTAATCATCTCGCTGACGTAGAGACAGCGGTCGTCGGAGAACTCGCGGCACAACGACCGGAACGGCGCGTTGGTGATGCCGGCCATTGGCGCGAGCACGACCGGCGGATAGATCTCCATCGGCCCGATCGTCAGCGGCTTGATCTCGCCCGGTTGGGGGAGGGCGACGTCGGCGTTCTCTTCGCTACGCAGGGACATCGGAGCTACGCGGGAAGGTCGATCGGAATGGCAAAGCGGCGCTCCGCTAGTGAGCGGTGCTAGTGGATAAGACCATGCTTTGCTCCGGCTGCCACTCTGGTGAATGGCTCGCTGCGGCGATTGTGTCGCTGCGGCGAAGGATAAAGATGGTGCCCAGGAGAGGACTTGAACCTCCATGGGATTTTACTCCCGCTAGGACCTGAACCTAGTGCGTCTGCCAATTCCGCCACCTGGGCATCCAGTGGGGACGAAGGAAGCTAGCGGGCAGGGGCCGTGATGCAAGTGCCTATCAGCTCGTTTCCACGTTCGGTTAGCACGGCGAGCTTGCGCGTTCGTGCTCGATGCCGTAGCTGGAGGGGGTCGAAATGGCAAAGTCCTCGATTACTAAGAACAGCCCGAAGGTAAAGACGAAGGAAGTCTTGGTTGGTGAGAATCGCCGTGCCCGGCACGAGTACGAGATTACCGACTCGTTCGAAGCTGGCATGGTGCTCCGGGGCACCGAAGTTAAGGTGCTGCGGCAGGGCCAAATCAGCCTTGCTGAGGCGTATGCGCGGTTCAAGGACAACCAGCTCTACTTGATCGACGCGAACATCCCGGAATACAGCCACGGCAACCAGCAGAACCACGAGCCGAAGCGCTGGCGCAAGCTGCTGTTGAAGCGCAAGGAGCTCGAGAAGCTCAAAGAGCAGACCCAGATGAAGGGGCTGACCTTGGTGCCGCTGCGAGTCTTCTTCGGTGCGAAGGGCTACGCGAAGTGCCTGATCGGGGTTGGCCGGGGCCGCAAGACCCACGACAAGCGCAGCCATCTCAAGGAAAAGGATCTCAAGCGCGAGATGCGCGGCGACTGATCGCGGCTACTTGCCGGCAGCTAGGTTTGCCAGCGCCTTCTTTAGCGGGCGCCACACCGTGTTGTCGATGTGACCCTTCACGAGAGCATGGTTGCTCCATAGGGACACGATGTCGGCAACCTGTTCTTGCGTGTAGAGGCCGTGCTTGTGTTCGAGCGCGACTACTGCCGCCGCTTCGAGCAGCAGATGCATGCGTGTTCGTGAATCTACTTGGACGAAGTCGAGCATTACGCCACCCCAGGCGCGCGCCCGGTCGGCAATCACTGCGACGGCTTCATCGATCGGGTTCCCTGCGGATTGCCACGTGATTGCTGCGTGGAGGCCTGAGCGTGCATCGCCTAGGTAGGCTGAGCATAAGACGATCGCTACGCGAGCAGCGTCGACGTCATGGGGATCCACGGCGCGGACTCCGTCCGCAAGCTGGAGGACCCGGTGAGCACGTTCGAGGGCGACAGCCGCGGCGGATGGCAGGTCGCCAAAAGCATCCATTGGCGGCTGTGCAGGATCGTTCTTGCCGAGCATCTCTAGTGCAGTCAGCACGGCTACTTGCAGGGAAAAGTCTGCCAGTGGTTGCGCGGAATCGTAGCGGGCACCTCGATCGAACAGCTGGCGCGCCAGTTGCCATTGACCTAGTTCGACACGGCAGTTTGCAGCAACGGAAACGGCGTCGGCTCGCAGGTCGGAAGGAAGTCCTAGGCGTTCGCACCGGTTCAGCAAGGCTTCGGAGCGGTCCGCCAATTGTCTCAATTCTCGGTCGATCTCGTCGAATGCAACCGAACCAGCGAACTCCTCAAGGAGAATCGTCACCCGCCGCCAATCGACCTGGCAAATGCCGACGTCGAGGCCTGCGCTCATGCGCGCGCTTGGGGTGAATGTGTGCCCCTTGTCAAAGTGCGCCTTTGCGTCGTCGAGGTCTTCGAGTGTCTCGGCTGTGTCGATACGAACGTAGCCGGCCAGGCGCCAGTAATGCGGCAAGTTGCGGATGCGTTTTGGCGCGGCATTCCAGTGCAACCAGAACTGGTCGGTGTCCAGGTAGGACAGCACCTGCAGTTCGGAAGGGTAGGCCAGGTCGCGTTGCAATGGATCGGCTGACGAGGCGGTTAGCGCTTGCTCCATGTGTTGCTTCGCGGCTTCATGGTCGCCGAGCGTTGTTGCGAGGCGCGCCACAGTCCACCGAGCAAGTGAGCCAATAACGGGGTGGCTAACTAGTAGAAGTTGGGTTTCGTAGGCCTCTTTCAGGCGCCCTTGTGCCTCTAACGATAGCGCCAGCGCATGATGCAGCAGTGGCGACCTGGTGGTTCGATCGGCGCGCCGTAGCTCGCGCTCGATCAGGCGCTCTGGGACCTGCGCGGTGCGCATCGCGATCGCCGTAAGCAGGTAGTCATCAGCTGTGCTGGCGCCGCTCAATCGTTGCACGGCCTTTTGGATCATCTCCGTTGTCGGTGGCTCCGATAGCAGTGATGCCAGACGCGGTAGTTGTTCAGTCAACAGCTCGGGCATCACGTTGAGCGGACGCTGGTTGTGGTGCCACCGCCTGATTGCGAACGCGCCCTCGCTGATGGCGGATCGCGTTGCCTTGGGTTGACTGGTCGCGACCCGATCCTGCAGGTCCGAAAGGTAGTCGCCGTAGGTGTGCGTCGACGCATTGAGTTGTGCATCCAAGAACAACTGCAAGTCGAACTCACGCTGCCACTCGTCTTGGAGCGGGCCAATAACAGTGCCTCCGAGTGGATGGTTGGCGAGGGTGTCTAGGTCGACTTGCGCGCCGGACAGGTCGCCACGCGCCAAGGCAGAGCGCACGGTTTGGGTTTGCGCATTCAGTGACGAATGATCCTCGTTGTGACGCACGATGGTTTGCGCGATTAGCGTGCAGGCCAACACCAGGATGACTGTCAGCAACGAGCTGGTCGCTGGATGGCGCTGCATCAGTCGCCAGACGCGCGCGAGAGCGTTTGGCGGGCGGGTTAGAATCGGCAGGCCGTTGCGGTAGCGTTGCAGCTCTGCCGCCAGTTCTTGCGCGCTCTGGAAGCGGCGATTGGGCGACTTTTCCATCGCGTGTAGCACGATGGTCTCGAGGTCTCGTTCGCGGCCTTTGAGCTGCAGCGGCTTGGGATCGTCGTTGAGAATCTGGTGCAACGCACGCACCGGATTGCTTGGGTCAAACGGTGGGTGACCAGCCAGCAGTTCATACAGTGTCGCGCCGACGCCGTAGACATCGGCGCGTGGATCCAGGTTCGATGCCCGTCGCCCGGCAACTTCGGGCGGCAGGTAGATCAACGTGCCTGGCGTGGCGTTCGGTTGCGTCAGCATGCTGGCGCGATCGGCGAAGGCTGCCAGACCGAAGTCGACGACGAAGGCGTGGCCGTGCTCGAGTACGATGTTGGCC
>JBNMND010000421.1:0-4459 GCA_051274975.1 Planctomycetota bacterium
TCACCACCGATGATGCGCAGGCTCATGTTTGCGCCAAGATGGTGGCAGGCACATCGCCTCGGTGCAACTACGACACGTCCCCGGAACAGACGATAAAACAAACACTGTGGAACCAGGCTCCCCTCTTCTGGCTCTGAGACTCGGCGATTTGGGCCACGCGCTAGATCCCGAGCGAGACTATTTGCTCGGTAATGCCGACGATTGCGACCTTCGCGTAGCGGGGGCGGAGCCGATTCACATCCGCATCTCAGTGACGGCGGAGGGGGTCACGTTCGAGGACCTGAGCGAAACAGCCGGGGTACTTCACAACGAAGAAAAAGTCGCCAGCGGCAAATTGTACCCCGGAGACCGCCTCGGGATCGCCGGGGAGCTAATCGTCGTCGTCGTCGACGATGGCACCGCCGCCGTGGTCCCGATCCCCGAACTGCGCCAGGCCGCCAGTGAGCGTCGGGTCAAAAAGGTCCGGTTGGCGGCAGCAGCGCTGCGACGCCACGACCAAACGTTCGCCCAGCAGATGGCGACCGAATTGCGGCGCGCGCCATGGATGATGATCTCGCTGATGCTGCACTTGCTGCTGATGCTGTTCATGTATTGGCTGACGCCAGAGGAGACAATTGGTGGCACGAGCTTGGCGACGATCAACATCGACGTCACGGCCGCCGCGCCGAAGGGCGACGGCCCACCAGCGCCGCCGCAGGTCGTCTCCGAACCTGAGTCCGACGAGCTACCAGAAGACCCAGAGCTGTTCGCCGAGGAAAAGCCGGTCCCCATCACTGAAGGGCCGAGTCCCGACAAGAAGCAGCTGACCGAGAACCCAATCCTCGCGTCGCGCAAGCGCCCGAGGAACAGCGGTGGCGGCGGCGATACCATCAAGGACGAGAACGGCATCGGCTCCGGGAGCTTCAAGAAGCAGGTCAAGGAGCTGCAGGAGAGCGGGCTCGAGATTGTGTTCGTGTTCGACAGCACGGGCTCGATGACGCCCACGATTCTCGACACCAAGTCGACAATCATGCAGATGCTCGACGTGCTGCGCACGCTGGTGCCGGACGCGCGCATTGGGCTGGTCACCTACCGCGATCGCGGCCGCCGCGAAGAATACCTCGTGCGCCAGGTGCCGCTCGACATCGACTACTGGCGGGCCACCAACTTCGTGCAGTTCATCGTTGCCGAAGGCGGTGGTGATCGCGCCGAAGATGTGCGGGCCGGGTTGAAGTCCGCCTTCAAGCAAGATTGGCGCCGGCGAGCGCGCCGAGTCGTAGTGCTGGCTGGTGACGCGCCGGCGCATGATGACGACTTCGACAAGATGCTGTCTGAAGTCAGGCGCTTCACGATGAACCGCCGGTCCTTCGTGCACACGCTGATCACGAACCCCGAACGGGCGGGCGACGACACTCGCAGCCAGTTCGAAAAGATCGCCAAGGCTGGTCGCGGCACCTGTGAGCCAATCAAGAACCACGACCGCATCCTGCAACGGGTGTTGACGCTAGCGTTTGGCACGCAATACGGGAGCGACGTGCAGCGAGTGATCGGGCAAATCGACAAGGAACGCGCCCGCATCGACGTGAAGTCGCTGCACCTGGCCCGCCAAGGCGGCCGCGAGCTGCGCCAGGCACTGCGCGACCGACCGGTGCCGGCCACGCTCATTAACGCGCTGGTCAACCGGCCTCGGCGCGGCGTCGCCATTACGCTGCTCGATCTACTGGCCGACTCGCGGACGCCTTCGCACACCCGCCACGCCGTAGCCGCGGCGCTGCAACGAATCTTCGAACTGCCGGTACCACCGATCGATACCGAGTCCAACGACCCGCCGTCGAGCCACCGCATCGCCCGATTGCGCGTATTGGCCATGCAGCTGCCGGACTAGTCCAGGCCGCCTAGATCACACATCGGCCGGACTGCGCCATGTAGCTGCCTTCCAAGCCGAATGTCGGACGCTATGGTCATTCGACCAGTGACCCTCAAACTTCCCGATCGCTTAGGCAGACCCCTCCGCAATTTGCGCCTGTCCGTCACGGACCGATGCAACCTGAGGTGTCAGTACTGCATGCCAGAAGAAGACTACGTCTGGCTGCCCAAGGGCGACGTACTGTCGTTCGAAGAGATCACCCGCGTTGTCGACCAGTTCATCACGCTCGGCGTCGACAAGGTGCGACTCACCGGCGGCGAGCCACTGCTGCGCTCGCAACTGCCAGTGTTGATCAAGATGCTGGCCGAGCGGCCGCAGCTTCGCGACATCGCGATGACGACCAACGGCGTGCTGTTGCCGAAGCACGCGCAGGACCTGAAGGACGCCGGTTTGCACCGGCTGACGATCAGCCTCGACACGCTCGATCCGGAAACGTTCTTAATGATGACGCGGCGCAACGACCTCGAGCGGGTGCACGAAGGCCTGCGGGTGGCGCGCGAAGTCGGCTTCAAGAACACCAAGATCGACACTGTTGCGATCAACGGCGTCAACGACGGCGAGTTTGTCGACCTGATCGAGTTCGCCCGTTCGGCCCAAGCCGAGCTGCGTTTCATCGAATACATGGACGTTGGCGGCGCGACCCGCTGGCGCATGGATCGCGTCGTCACGCGCGATCGCATCCTTGAGATCTTGTCGGCGAAATACGGTTCCATCACCGAGGTGGCGCGCGTCGATGCCGCGCCGGCCGATCGCTTCGCGCTGCCTGACGGCACAACATTCGGCATCATCAGCTCGGTCACCCAGCCATTCTGTGCGACCTGTGACCGCGCCCGCCTGACTGCCGACGGCATGTGGTTCACGTGCCTCTACGCCGAGAACGGCACGGATCTCCGGCAACTCGTTCGCAATGGCGCGAGTGATGAGGAGCTGCGAAAGAAATTGGTCGCGGTTTGGGCTGCTCGCACGGACCGCGGCGCCGAGGTCCGTGCCGGCATGACCGAACGCGCGCCGCTTGCGGAGCAAGCCAGCCTGCGCAAAAACCCGCATCTCGAGATGCACACCCGCGGCGGCTAGCAATCGCAATCAGCGTGCGCATCCACCGGGCCAGGATATTTGTATCGTCACCACCGGCCCCGCGGACCGCTAACGTGCCGCTCAATGCAGACTGCTGACGCCAAACCCTTTGCCGTGATTGCGGCACTGCTGTTCACGCTCACCAGCTGCGCCACGCGATCGCTCGAACACACCTACCCGGTCCTGATCTTCCCGCGCACGATCACAACCAACGGCGATCCGGTCATTCCTACAGGAAGGCCTTCGAAGGGTTGGATCGACCACGCCACCTCGCCGGGAAGCGACTTCGTGCAAATGTGGACACGCGATTCGTTCTATGCCCGTGGCGTCGCGATGCACCCGTATTTCCTCGTCTACGACCACAGCAGCAACAGCTGGGAGCAGTGGGAGATTTGGGCCGGCAGCCAATGGGGCTACTACCTCAACAGGTCCCAAAAGAAGCGGCGCTACTCGGATGGGCGCGAGCCGGAGCCCGTCGAAGCCATGCACCGCCAGCTCGGCGGCGTGCGCACCTGGTCACCAATCACCTACGTCGACGAGTCTTCGAGCGAGTACTTACTCAGTGAATGGAGCGGCGACGATGCTCGCCGGCTGATCGAAGTCATGCGTCGGCCGGAGACGTATCCAGAGCACAGCACCTACGTGATCTGGCCTGGCCCCAACAGCAACAGCTACGCGCGCTGGGTGCTCGAACAAGCGGGAGTTGGCGCCGACCTACATCCGAGCATGATCGGCAAGGACTGGCATGGCCCGCTTGGCTTTGGCCTCGGCCTGACGCCAACCCGCACCGGCGTGCACCTGGACCTGCTAACGCTAGGCTGTGCCATCGGCATCAAAGACGGCATCGAACTGCACGTGCTCGGCTTCACATTCGGCATCGATCTGTGGCCACCCGCCATAAAGACCCCGTTCGGCCGCATCGGCCTGCCGGAGTAGCGTCAGCACGGTGCCATCGTCAGCTAATTCGGCAAGAAGTAGAGCCGCAACTGTTCGTCACCGCGGTGCCGTTCACCACCGCCATCACTCGCTAGAAGGTACGTGCGGTCGCTCGTAGTGAGCACCCGATCCTGCCGATTGAGCTTCGTCGAGAACGGCAACGCGAACTCCTCGGTCACAACCGAGCCATCGGGTTCGATCACCATCGCGCGCAGCGATGCATCGCCGCCAGTCTTCTCCCACAGCACGAGGATGTTGCCATCGTCGCGAGTTAGAAGCTGCGGTGCGTGCGCGCCTTCGCCGGCCGCATACTTGGTCAACCACGTCACGCCGACCACGCGCTGCTTGTGCCATCGGCCGGAGAAATCGAAGTAGCCACCGGTCTCGACGACTGGTTTGCGCGGCAACGAGGCCATCAACGAATCGCCGATCTCGCTACCACCTGGCGCGCGACCGAAGGCCTTGACGACCCGAACCAGCGCGAGGTTGCGCGGATCATCGCAACCACGGAACGCACGACTGTTGTCCAGCACACGCCCATCG
>JBNMND010000422.1:0-4429 GCA_051274975.1 Planctomycetota bacterium
GAAGACCGAGGTCAGCTCTCGGGCGCCGTGCAACAGATCCTCATGAAGTCCGAAGACCCTGACGCCGTTCTTCAGCAGGTATGTGCCATTGCCTCGAACTTGCGTGGGGCACACAAGAATCGCTGACCCTTGGCACCCGAATACTGCGCCGGCCGGAAATCGGCTGCGATCGCGTGCTATCCGGAAATTGGATCGCGCTTCAGCAGCAAGAGTTACATCGGCCACTTGAATACCGACTATTCGACCAGATGGTCGACAACTTCCCTCTGGGCCTCCTGCTCGCCACGTTCGGCGGTCGCAGCACTCAGGTAGTGGCTACTCACACGCACTGCCCGCAGGCGCCACGGTCACGACCACGTGTGCCAGTTTAGTGCCAATATTTCGCCCCGCGCATGCCCTCACACGCCCTCATCTTCGTCACAACTACCACTCCCCGCATCATCGCAAACCGCTCCGTCACCCTCGCTTGCCCGATCCTGACCGCCATCGTCCTCAGATGCCCCCTCCAGTCCAGAACGGCTTCCCAAGCTGAATGTCGTCGGTTCGATCCCGATCACCCGCTCCATTTCGTTACTTAGCCGAGATCCAGCACTTGGATAGCCGCGCACCGCCTAACGACGGTCAAACGACGAACGTGTTGGCGCAACACCTCGCCGTCGTAGCGGAGCTCGCCGCGGTAGTCGCGCAGTATGAGCGAGCCTTTCCAGAGGGACCGCGACTCGGATGGATCAACCTCAAGCAGTAAGCGCACCGTGCGAATGCGAGTGCGGCCCCGACAGGGCAGCTGGACCCGCGGCTCAAACCACTCCTACTTGCGACGCTTTCGCGGTGCACGCAGGTAGGCATCGTCGGCGTAGCGCTTGCCGCGACCTGCACGCCAGACACTCTCGTCGGTATCGGCGTAGAACTTGCGCGTGCGTTCGAACCGCGCCTTCATCGAAGTCAGCAGCTGCGCGTGTTCGCTCGAGAACGCCAGGTTGTGCATCTCCTGCGGGTCGCTCTGAAGGTCGAACAACTCCCAGAGATGTTTCTTCTCGGCTTCGTTGCGCGGTCGATCAAAGTAGAGCAGCTTGTAGCGATCGGTGCGGATGGCGCTGTGTTTCGCAACGCCGTGGCCACCGTCGATGTAGCGGTAGTAGATCGTGTCACGAAAGCCCTCGGGAGTAGCGCCGCCGCTGGTCAGGATCGGCAAGAAGCTGATGCCGTCAACGTCCCAATCGGGCTTCAATCCGGCCGCTGCCAGCAAGGTTGGCGCGTAGTCGATGTTCTGCACCATTGCCTTGGCGCGCGCACCCGCCGTCACCTTGCCCGGCCAGCGAATGATCAACGGCATGCGCAGCGACTCTTCATACGCCCACCGCTTGTCAAACCAACCGTGCTCGCCAAGGTAGAAGCCCTGATCGGCGCAGTAGACCACGATCGTATTGTCGCTAAGCCCCGCCTTGTCGAGCGCGTCGAGCACGCGGCCGACACTGCGATCCACGCCAGCGACGCAGCGTAGGTAGTTCTTCATGTAGCGCTGATACTTCCAGCGCACGAGCGCCTTGCCCTTCGGTGGGTCGGCGTAGAACTCGCGGTTCTCGTCGGCGAATGCGCCGAGGTAACGCTTGAGCTGCTCGGGTGTCATGCGCCGAAGTGGCTTGGCCTCCGCCGCGTCGCGAAACAGCATCAGGTCCGAACCAAGTTGCATGTGGGCGTCGATGCCCATCTTGTGGTTCGCCGCGGCAACCCGACCTTCGTAGTCGTCAAACAAGGTCGCCGGCTCGGGCAACTGCATATCACGATACAGCGCGAGATCCTCGAGGCTTGGCTTCCAGTTTCGATGCGGCGCCTTGTGCTGCAGCATCAGCAAGAACGGCTTTGAATCGTCACGGCGCTGCAGCCAGTCGAGCGCGAGGTCGGTCACGACCTTGGTCGAGTGTCCTGCGATGCGACGCTGCCCGCCCTTCGTGAACACATCGGGGTTGTAGTAACTACCCTGACCACTGAAGACGGCCCACTCGTCAAAACCCACCGGCTTGGTCTTGAGGTGCCACTTGCCAAAGATCGCAGTCGTGTAGCCGTTTTGGTGCAGCGCCTTCGGCCAGGTCGGGCGCTCGGGGTCCAGCACGCCACCGAGGTGCACAATGCCATTCTTATGACTGTGCAAACCCGTCAGCACCGATGCGCGCGACGGCGTGCAGATGCTGTTGCCGCAGAAGCTGTTCTCAAACAGCATGCCACTCTGCGCAAGCCGGTCGAGGTTTGGCGTCACTGGCAGGTCCAGACCGCAGCGATAGGCGGAGATCGCCTGGGCCGTCAGGTCGTCACTAAACAGAAAGACGATGTTCGGGCGGTCCTGCGCGGCGACGTTGGCGACGCCGAGGATCGAGGCAAGGCCCCATGCCGCAAGACGCATGCAAACGCTCAAGGTGCTCATGGCGCATCAGCGTACGGATCCAGGCGCCGATCCGCCGCACCCGTCTCTGGTGAATGACCGGCGATTGCGTTCTTTTTGACTATGCCGCCATACCCTTCTGCCATGAACCGAATGCTCGTTTCGTGCCTTCTGTTGCTCGTCGGTGTCAGTGTGGCCGCGCCGCCAGCAGGCGCGCAGGCGCGCGTCGAGAACGTGCTGTTCATCATCTCAGACGACTTGCGCGCGAACGCACTCGGGTGCTACGGCAACAAGGTTTGCAGGACGCCAAACATCGATGCACTGGCGCAGCGCGGCATGGTATTCGATCGTGCCTACTGCCAAGGCACAGTGTGCGGACCGTCGCGCCAGTCGCTGATGTTCAGCCGCTATCGTGGCAAAGGCGACATCAACCTCGGCCAGCACTTCCGAGAGAATGGCTTCTACAGTGCGCGCGCCGGCAAGATCTATCACATGCTCGTGCCCGGCGACATCATCCGCGGTAGCGATGGCAAGGACGTAGCTTCGTCGTGGACCGAGCGGTTCAACTCGCAGGGCATGGAAGCGCACACGCCGGGCGACTACGCGTGTCTCAACCTCGACATCTTCACGAAGGAACTCGCCGGACGACAGTCGACGCGTATGCCGCATCGCTGGTCGGTTTCAGTTCGTTACGAAGGTGACGGATCGGATCAGCCCGACCACAAGACCGCGACGAAGATCATCGAACTGCTGCGCGCGAAGAAGTCCGAGCGCTTCTTCCTCGCCGCCGGGTTCGTGCGACCGCACTACCCGATGGTGGCACCCGAGCAGTTTTTCACGCCGTATCGATGGCAGGACCTGGCGCTACCGGCACAAGTTGACGGCGATCTCGACGACATCCCGAAGCTTGGACAAGCGAGCAACCGCACAACGAAGAACGGGCTCGCTGAGCAACCCGACAACCAACGGCGCATGTGGGCCGCTTACTACGCCGCGGTCACGTTCATGGACGCGCAGGTCGGGCGCATCGTCGACGAACTCGACCGGCTCGGACTGCGCGAAACAACCGCGATCGTGTTCACGAGCGACCACGGCTACCACCTCGGGGACCACACATTCTGGCTCAAGAACAATCTGCACGAACAGGTCACGCACGTGCCGCTGATCGTTAGCGCACCTGGCGTCAAACCGGGTCGCACCGATTCGATCGCCGAGCTCGTCGACTTGTTTCCAACGATGTCGGAGCTTGCTGGGCTAGAGCAACCGGCCGGCTTGCACGGTAAAAGCCTCGTGCCGGTGCTCGACGATCCGAACACGAGTATCAAAGACGGTGCGCTCTCGTTCGCCCGTGGCACGTCGTGGCGCACCAGAGACTGGGCCTACATGCGCTACAAAGATGGATCGGAGGAGCTGTATGACATGCGCGACGACGCCGGGCAATTCACCAATCTCGCTGGCACTAGCGGGCACCGAGCAACGAAGGAACGCCTGGCCGCCGCGATGGACGCGCGGCTCGCGAACCCGGCAGCACGCCCTGCGCACCGACCGCGCAACGTCATCCTGATCATGGCCGACGATTCCGCGGCCGATAACTACGGCTGCTACGGCAGCACGTTCTTCAAGACACCGCGGCTCGATGCACTCGCGAAAACCGGCGCGCGATTCCGGCACTGCTACTCGAGCGCCGTCTGCACACCGAGTCGCGTCAAGATCATGACGGGCCGGAGCGGCATCAGGAACTACACGGCATTCGGCAGGCTCGACAGAGACGAGATCACGTTCGGCACGATGATGCAGCAGGCTGGTCACGCTACCGCGATCGCCGGCAAATGGCAGCTGCACGGCAGCGGCAACGGCTCGCTGGCACCCGGGTGCGGGTTCGATTCGTACTGCCTGTGGAACTATCCAGGAACGAAACGGGCGCGATTTTGGCAGCCGAGCCTGATGCGCAATGGCAAACTGCTCGAGACGACAACAGAAGACTACGGGCCGGACCTGTTCACCGACTACCTGATCGAATTCATCAAGAAGAACAAGGACCGACCGTTCTTC
>JBNMND010000423.1:0-4409 GCA_051274975.1 Planctomycetota bacterium
CAACTCTCGTTGCTGAAGCCCTGTGATGCAGCAGAAGTCATTCGGTCCCTTCCTCAGCCGATGCGGCACCTCGCGTTGCTGGCGCTACCTGACGCCACGGCAGCAGATCTTCTCGAAGAGCTGCCCGACGACATGGCTGCCGCCACAGTGATGCAGATGGACCCCGGCCGCGCCGCCGCGATGGTCCGTGAGATGACTAGCGACGAGGCGGCAGACCTGCTCCAAGATGTCGCTCCGTCTCACGCCGAACACATCCTCTCCAAGTTCGCCCCAGACGAGGCTGCTGCCGCACGCTCGCTCCTGGTCTACGCAGACGACACCGCCGGCGGCTTGATGCAGACGGAGTTCATCGCCATCGAAGAGGGCATGGCTGCTGGCGACGTGGTGCGCCATCTTCGAGAGCAGGCCACAACCTACGCGGATTATCCGGGGTCCTACCTCTACGTGGTCGACGCCAACCGCAAGCTCATCGGAGTTGCCAGTCTTCGGTCGCTGTTGCTATGCGACGCAGAGACTCCCATGGCAACCGTCGCGTGCACAGACCTGGTGACGGCGCTGACGAGCCTTCCCGGCGTAGACTTGCTCAAGCTCTTCCGTCGCTTCCATCTACTGGCAGTACCCGTCGTCGACGCAACCAACCTAGTACTAGGCGTGGTTACGCAGCAGGATGCGATGCGTTTTGCTGAAGAAGATGCGGATGAGGAGATGCTGCGACTCTCTGGCATCTCTGGCGGTGACGAGTTCCGAGACATGCCCTGGCACCAGCGTTCGTCCCGGCGACTCTCGTGGCTGAGCGTGAACGTTCTTCTAAACGTCGCGGCGGCGAGCGTCATCGCCCTCTACCAGGAAACGCTGCGGGAGGTCATCGCGCTCGCAGTGTTCCTGCCAATCATCTCTGACATGAGTGGCTGCTCCGGGAACCAAGCTGTCGCCGTCAGCATTCGTGAGCTGTCCGTAGACCGCATCAAGGCCACGAACGTCCTTTGGGTACTGCGCAAGGAACTCGCGGTCGGCTGGGTCAACGGCCTGGCGCTTGGAATCCTTGTCGGCCTGATCGCGTGGCTATGGCAAGGCAATGCGACCTTGGGCGCCATCGTCGGCGGAGCTCTCTGGGTCAACACGCTTGTCGCCGTGTCGATTGGTGGCGTGGTGCCGCTCATCCTGAAGCATTTCGGCAAGGACCCCGCCATTGCGTCGAGTCCGATTCTCACGACGCTCACGGACATGTGCGGATTCTTCGTGGTGCTTGGTGCCGCGAGTCAGTGCGTGGATTTGCTGAAGTAGCTGCTTGCCTCGAACACCGCGACGCCATCGTCAAAGAAAGGCTCGCGACGGCAGCGCCAACAGCTCGCACGAGAATGCCACCGCGGAAACAGCCACCACGTGTGGACACGACCAAAGGGCTCGCAACGATGGTGTGTATGGCCAATACAATCCTCGTGTCGAATCGCCTGCCAGTGCGCATCAACGAAGACGGCAATCCGACTCGCACCCAGGGAGGACTCGCTTCGGGGTTGGTCGGCGCCGGCATTGACGCGCTGTGGGTCGGCTGGTCCGGCGCCCCCATCGAGCAGCACGAGGATTGCGACAAACTGCGCGAGCGCCTTGGCGAACTGAATGTCGCCCCCGTCTTTCTGACCGAGCAAGAACTCGACACCTACTACGAGGGCTACTCCAACGCCACGCTGTGGCCGCTGCTGCACTCGATGACCAATCGCGTCGCCCTCAGCCCGGATTGGTTTCAAAACTACGAAGCCGTCAACAAGCGCTTCGCCGAAGTGGTGCTGCTTCACGCCAAGCCAGGTGACACCGTCTGGATCCATGACTTCCACCTGTTCCTGTTGCCGCGCATCTTGCGCGACGCGGGACTCGACCTTCGCATTGGCTTCTTCTTGCACACGCCATTCCCTAGCAGCGACCTGTTTCGCATCCTGCCGGAACGCGAAGCCTTGCTGACTGGCTTGCTTGGTGCCGATCTGATTGGCTTCCACACGTATGGCTACCTGAGGCACTTTCGATCGACCTTGCTGAGAGTTCTCGGCGCCGAGTCCGAGGTCAACTCGGCGCGCCAACTTGATCACATCGCGCAACTCGGTGTGCACCCAATTGGCCATGACCACGCGGGCTTCGCGGCGGCTTTGGCATCCCCCCAATTCACGCAATCCCTGGCAGACCACCAAAGCCAGCTGGGATCACGACGACTCGTGCTCGGAGTCGAACGCCTTGACTACACCAAGGGCATCCCGCAGAAACTCGCAGCCATTCGCCACTTCTTGCTCGACCATCGAGAATGGCGCAAGCGGGTGCTGTTTGTGCTGATTGCGGTGCCTTCGCGACAGGGCATCAGCGAATACGATGAGCTGACCGAAGAGGTACAACGCGAAGTCGGCGCCATCAATGGCGAGTTCGGCGCCATTGGCTATGTGCCCCTTCAATTCTTGCACCAGAGCTTCCCGCAAACCGAACTCGCCGCTCTCTATGTGCTCGCAGACATTTGCTTGGTCACGCCGCTGGTCGACGGCATGAACCTGGTTGCCAAGGAATACATCGCATGCAAGACAGTCTGCAACGAGGCCAAACCAGGCGTGCTGGTGCTGAGTGAGTTTGCGGGCGCGGCGCACGAGATGTCCGATGCGCTGCTGGTCAATCCACATGATGTTGGCGCAGTCGCCACAGCGATCGCAGATGGCCTCGAGATGTCCGATCATGAACGGCGACGACGCACCGAGGCGATGGGACCACGACTGATTCGCAACGACGCCAACGCCTGGGCGCGACGGTTTCTCGGCGCGCTCGAGAACGCAGCGGTCACCATCAAGGCCGAAGAACGCGACTCACTGGAGGAGCTCGCAAAGACCTTTGCCAACGCAGTGCGCAGCGGCAAGCGAGTGGCGTTGTTTCTCGACTACGACGGCACGCTGCGGGGCTTCACTAGCAACCCGGCCGATGCGGTGCCCAGCGAGGAGTTGCGCACTCTATTGCGCGATCTGGCCAGTCACGAGCTCGTCAACGTTGCCATCGTCAGCGGTCGCCCAGGCGACTTCCTTGAGCAGCACCTCGGAGATCTCGGCCTCGATCTGGTTTGCGAGCACGGCTTCCGCTGGCGTCGCATCGGCAGCGAGCAATGGGAGCCCGTGCTACCCGGAGTCAACGTCGCCTGGAAAGACCTCGTGCGCCCAGTATTGGAACGAGCCGCCGACAACACCCCAGGCAGCTCGCTCGAAGAGAAGCACTCGGCACTGGTGTGGCACTATCGCCGCGCCGACCCGGAGTTTGGTCCCTGGTGCGCGAACAACCTACTGTCCGAGATCACCGACGTCACCGCGAGCCTGCCGGTGGTCGTGCACCACGGCCACAAGATCGTCGAGATCGCCAGCCAACTGGTCAGCAAGGGCGCCGTCGTGCGCCGCCTGATCGCGGAGTATGGACCGGCAATTGGCTTGGCAGCTGGTGACGACCAAACCGACGAAACCATGTTCGCCCTGCAGCCCGACATGGTCATCGACTTGCACACCGTGTGCGTCGGTGACGGGCCCAGCCGAGCCCGCTGGCGTTCGGACATGCCGCGCTTGCGCTCCTTCCTCGAAGCCCTCCTGACGCAACTCGATGCCTGAACCAACCTCTCCCATGGATTCGGACTACCACCACGGCGTGATCGGCAATGGCCGATCCGCAGCCTTGATCGAACCAGACGGCACCATCGTATTTGCGTGCCTGCCGGACTTCGACTCGGGCACGATCTTCGCGCGCCTACTCGACACCGAACGCGGCGGTTCGTTTGGCATCGAGATGGAAGATGGCCGCGCCGTAGCCCAATGCTATGAGCGCCGAACCAACGTGCTGGTCACGACGTTTGAAGGTCCTTCGGGGTCGTTCCGCGTCATCGACTTCATGCCGCGCTACACGTGGGACGGACGCGCCGGCGCCTACAGCGATGCGCCACCGGACATCGTGCGGCTGGTCGAACCACTGCACGGCAACCCGAAGATTCGCGCGCTATATGACCCAAGGCCAGAGTATAGCCGATTTGCCACGACCCACGACATCGACGGCCAACGCATCAAATCGATCACGCGCGGCGAAGTGCAACCGCAGACCGACCACAACCGCCGCAAGTCGGACGTTCGCAGTATCTACGAGTCGCTCTACCTCTACACCGATCTCGATCCGGGCCAAGTCCTGGCGGGCGAGGTGATGGCCCTCGATCGCGCGCGCTACTTCGTGGTCAGCTATCACGACAAGGTGCAGGAGCCATCGACCGATACGATCAACCTGATGTTGCAGCGCACGCGGGCCTACTGGCTGCTGTGGGCAGCCCGCACGACACTGCCGTCACGCTACGCCGAAGAAGTTGCCCGCAGCGCCCTGACGCTGCGCATGCTGCAATTCGATCCAACCGGCGCACTCGT
>JBNMND010000424.1:0-4408 GCA_051274975.1 Planctomycetota bacterium
TCGCTGGCGAGCAGTGAGTCGACTTCGCGCCGCAGTTCGATGTCGTTGCCGCACGCTTCGCTCAGGAAGGTGTCGCGTTGCCGCTCGTCGAGCTGCAACGCCTTGGCGAACAGCTCCTTGGCTTGCAGCCAGCGTTCCGGGTTCAAGCGGTGTCCTTCATGATTTTGGCTCGCAAAGATACCGGGGCAATCCAAGGTTTCGCGTGCATCGTAATTGTGGCGTGTGCCAGTGCGGCCATGGTAGCAGTGCGTCGGAGGGGGTCGACTGTTCCAGCCTCGAAGCGAACGCGACGTAGGCCAAGTGAGCCGGCTCGCAGCGATAAGACCCATGCGAAGGCGCCGACAGGTTGTCAGTAGTTCATGCCTTTGGCGCTGTCGGCTCCGAAGCGCTAATGGCGCATCGAACTCCTCGTGAACCAAAACCCGCTCAGAAATTGAGCAAGTAGATGAATTGCTTGGCGGTCGACTGCACCTGTGCACGCCTGGACTTTCAACACATGCCCGCATCTCACCGCTGTCTAATCCTCCGCACATTGTTCGTCAGCCTGCTGCTTGGCGGCGCGTCCGTCGCGCAATGCACTACGCGCTGGCTGCAAGGTGATATCGAGTTACAGGGCGATGTGTTTGCTTCGACCTTGTGGGACCCAGATGGCGTGGGACCGCTTGCCGAGCGCCTAGTAGTCGGTGGCAATTTCCAATCGTTGGCCATAGGGAATCTTCACAACCTCGCGATGGCCGAGGTCACGACACTGGATTGGTCGTCGAGTGGCGATCTCGGTCTTGGTGCAAATTCGCATGTGTTTGCGCTGTCGACCATGCCGAACGGTGATCTGGTCGTCGGCGGAATCTTCAGCACGATTGCTGGCACATCTCTCAGCCAGATTGGCCGCTACGACGGCACCACGTGGAGCGGTTTCGGCTCGGGTCTCGGTGGTGGCTGCAACGCGTTCGCGTTCATGCCGAACGGCGACATGATTGCAGGTGGCAGTTTCTCGACGGCCGGCGGCCAGTCCGCGAGTCGCATCGCGCGCTGGAACGGCGCGGCCTGGTCGCCGCTGGGCAGCGGCTTCAACAACATCGTGCACTCGTTGGCGGTGTTGCCAAACGGCGACTTGATCGCGGGCGGTGAGTTCACCTTCTCGGGCAGCACAGCGATCAGTCGGTTGGCGCGGTGGAACGGCTCGTCCTGGAGTCAGTATGCCGGCGGCGCGGGCGCAACGGTCTACGCTCTGCAGGCGACGCCGATGGGAGAGCTGTTCGTCGGTGGCTACTTCGGCACTGCCGGCGGCCAACCGATCTTCGGTGTCGGAAGCTACGACGGCAGTGCTTGGAACAACCTCGACGGCGGCCTGCAAGGTGTTCGTGCGCTCGCGCTTTCAGCCAACGGCGAAATCCTTGCTGGCGGGTTGTTCCAATGGCCACACAACCGGGTCGCGCGCTGGGACGGGTCGACCTGGCAGAAATACGGTAGTGGCGTCAATGACTTTGCGTTGACGGTGCTCGGTCTGCCCAACGGCGACGTGTTCGCCGGCGGAGAGTTCACGACGGCATACGGCCCAGGCACCGTTTCGACCGGCCCCATGGCGATCCATGGCGATGACGGTTGGCGGCGACCGGAGAGTGGCATCGACGGTGCAATCTATGAGTTCGCGACGATGGCCAATGGGGACGTAATTGCCAGTGGCTTCATGCCGACGATCAGCGGTGCGAATCTCGGCTACCTCGCGCGTTGGCACGGTAACCGATGGCACAGCATCGGTGGTGGGATCAACAACATTGCGTACTCGATTGACGTGGCCAACAACGGCGACATTCTGATTGGCGGCGCGTTCACCATGGCTGGTGGCGTAGCTGCGCCGTACGTCGCGCGGTGGAACGGTGCGGTGTGGTCGGCACTCGGATCGTCGGCACCTGACTACATCGTCGAAGTCGTGCAACAAGCGCCGAACGGCGATGTCATCATCGGCGGCGAATTCACCATGATCGGCGCAACCAGCGCCAACCGCATCGCGCGTTGGGACGGCAGTTCCTGGCACACGTTCGGCAGTGGCATGGACGTCGTCGTGCGCGCAGTTGCCTGGCTGCCAAACGGCGACATGGTCGCATCGGGCTTGTTCACCCAGGCGGGCGGCACTGCCGCGGGTGGCATCGCGCGCTGGGACGGCACGTCGTGGCATGCGATGGGCTCCGGCATGAACGGGGGTGGAGTTCACGACCTGCAGGTGATGCCAAACGGCGACTTGGTCGCGACGGGTGGGTTTAATATTGCCGGCGGCATCTCGGTGCCGACGGGCATCGCCAAGTGGAATGGCAGCCAGTGGCAGGCGATACCCGGCGCGCCTCAGAATGGTCGCATCCGAGGCATGACGTTGCTGCCCAACGGCGACCTGGTTGCCGGCGGCTTGTTCACCGACGTCGGTTTGCGCGTGGCCCGTTGGGACGGCAGTTCTTGGTCGTCGTTTGGCGGAGGCGTCGACTACGTCGTCGAGTGCGTGGCGTTCGGTGCCGATGGCCTCTTGGTCGGTGGTGGCTTTGATCTTGCCGGTCAAATGCCGTCGCGTGGATTTGCGCGAATGGTATCGGATTGTGCGCCGACTGTAGATGACTTGGGCGCCGGCTGTGCGAGCAGCGGTGGCGCCAACCTGCTGACGGCTGAAATGCTGCCCACGGTCGGCAGCTACCTGTTCACTCGCGGCACCGGTTTGCCGGCGGTGGCGATTGTCGCTGCGGTCACTGGCTTCAGCACGACACTGTTGCCGTTGACCGTCGTATTCCCACAAGCGGTTGCTGGCTGCAATCTGCTGGTCACCCCCGACCTGGTCGATGTTTTGTTTGCGTTCGGTGAGGCAACGGCGTTGCTGCCGATCCCGAACGACCCGGCGTTGGCCGGCGGCACGTTCCATCATCAGATGGTGCCGATCGAAGTGGACGTGCTGCTCAACTTTGTCGAAGTCACCGCCACCAACGCGTTGACGCTGACGATCGGTACCTTCTAGCAGTTGTGCTCAGCGCGGCGGTGTCCAAAAAGTCGGCCAAGCCTGCTTGCCATCGATTTGGTCACTTCGGACTCTTGTTTTGCTTGCGGCCTGAACGCGCCTTCTTGCGTTTGGCCTTGTCGCTCTCTTGACCAGCCGGAACCCGCGCGTGCTCCTCGAAGAACTTCCAGATCAGCTTAGTCGCTGAGACCTTGGCCCGGCCTGTCGGCCAGCCATGCTTCCAGCCCTTGAGGCTATAGAGTTCGACTCGCGTGGATGACGCACCATCCGCCCACGTGTCGAGCAGCACCTTACCCTTGTGGAGTTCGGTTCGCTCGGGCTTGGCAGCGCACGCGTTGTGCTTGGCAAATGCCGCCGCCGACTCGATAGCCGAAGGCATGCCTCCATACTTCGCGTTCTTGCCTTGTTCTTGGTCGTAGGCAACGACGTCGTCCGCAATGCCATGGAACGAGATCACCGACACCGGCAACTTCGGCTTACTGCGACTGATGTTGAGTCCGGCGACCGGGCCAATGGCCGCAACCTTGTCGGGATGCAGCGCCGCGAATGAATAGCTCATGAAGCCGCCACTGCTGTGGCCGGTCATGAACACCCGGTCCTTGTCGAGCAGTAGCTCTTCAACGACCGCATCAATCAGCTCTACTAAGAACGTCGTGTCGACCGTTGGCTTGCCACGGAACGCTGCTTGCCAACTTGTAGGTTTGCCCAGCGCCGTTGGGAAAACTGCGACGAAGCCTTCCTTGTCGGCGAGCTTCGTCCATCCGTAGTAGCTGCTCGCTGCTTGCTTGCCGCTACTGGTGCGGCCGTGCAGCATGATGACCAACGGAGCGCGCTTCTTCTCGCTCTTCTTGAAGCCACGCGGAATGTGGAGCAAGTATTCGCGTTCGGCTCCATCAACCTTGAGCGTGCGCTCTTCGATACCTGACTTCTGCGCCAACAGCATCGCTGGCAACAACAGAACGACGAACAACGACACGGTGCGAGAACTTGGCATTTGGATTCTGGTCGAGGCGACGGCCATACGATACCCGAACCTTGCCCGCGTCAGTTGTGCTGCGTACGTGCATTGGTGCGCAGAACGGGCGCGCTTGGCCGAAAATCCGAAGTAGCTGGGTTGGCTTACCTTTGACGTCGAGGCGTCGCCGTGGATCGCCGCCTCTTACAGCTTACGTGCGATCGAGTTTCTGGATGTCACGGCGGCGTGGTCAGGTCGGCGCCCGCTAATCAGAGCGCTCCGATGGTGATCGTCAGACCGTTCGAAGTCCACAGCTTCGTCGGCGCGAAGCTTAGTTCGCCCATCTGCGTGTGTAGTTGCTGGCCCGCTAGAGCCACATTGTATGGCACCGCTAGCGTGATTGTAGCGGTGCCGGCGCCTCTTGCCGCGACCACTATGAGATCAGAACTCGTCAGTAG
>JBNMND010000425.1:0-4372 GCA_051274975.1 Planctomycetota bacterium
TTGGCTTGGGTCGTAGCTCTTGGGAACGTAGAGATGCAGGTCGGTCTCTTCGCCTTCGCCCAACACCTTCAGCTCGCGCGTCTCGGTCATCGGGCCGACGTCGAGTTGCGCGAAGTCGCCGAAGTCTGCGCATACGGCCAGCCACTTGTCGAGCGAGCTGCTCTTTTCGAGCAGCCCCTTCACGCCGTCGGCGCGCGCCGCGGCATCCGGTAAGTCGACCACCGCGGCCAGCGCCGTCTCGAGGTCGCCGAGTTCCTTCGCAGCGGACGGTTGGTTCGCATCGGGCTGTTGTGGCGCGAACAGGACACCGAGCGCGAGCAGCACGGAGAGGGCAGCGGGCATGGCCGCTACCGTAGCAATTCGAGTGCCTTCTGTAGCGCCGTGTCGGCTTGACCAATCAAGTCGGTTGGCTGCGACTTCACGGCAACGTCGGCAACGACTCCGTGACCCTCGAACAGCGTGCCATCCGGGCGGAACGACGCCATCGTCGACAGCTGCAACCGAATGCTACTGTTGGGCAATTGGTAGCGACGGGCGCGGCCACTGCCGCGCGGCAGCTTCACCGACGGCTTGGCACGCAGGTCGTCGGCGCAGAATCCGCACGTAGCGACGAACGGCTGATTCACGCGAAACATGCCGTCACCCCCAAGCGGGCGCAACCGCATGGGCAAGTATGGCTGATGCACTTGCAGGTTACCCAGCAGGGTCTCCCGGCAGGATCCCCGACTTGCGGGCAGAACACAACTAGCTGATTATCGGTGCGACAATTGCATCGAGCAATCCCACGCTAGCCAGGCCGACGGAACCCGCGAATCGCTATTAAGACACGTGAGTGCTCGATTCGATGAGCGCACCCCGATCACGGATTCTGGTGGCGCACCGGTCGCGATGCATGGACCCCGGCGAGCCCATCAGCGGCGGCGACGCTTGGGCAGATCGACTGAACGGTCACCTGGCACGTGGTATAGATCCACGATCCTCGCTTCCGCTTCCCGCGCATGGTCGGCGTCGAGCAACACAGTGGAACCGCTCGACAACTTGATGACGACATCACCAGTCGCCTTATCGACCCGCTTGATGAAGTCGAGCATGTCGACCGGCGGCACGCCGTTGACGCTAGCCACACTGTCATTGTGGAACGCTTCGTAGCCGACGTTAACCGCATCGGCGAGCACTTGCGCCAGCACGACGACTTCCTGTTGCTCGGGCCGGCGCAGACCGTGGTAGTAGCTGTGCAGCAGTTCCTTTGGCGCCTTATCCCACCAGTGCTCGCCCCAATTGCGCAGGTATTCCGCGGTCAGGCGCTGAAAGACCAAGCCACCGAACAAGAACCACATTGGCCGCCGATCGTACTCGGTGCGCGGCACCAACCACTTCATCGGCTGCATCGTCAGCTCCACGTTCTTGGACTTACCTCCGCGCAACACCCGCGCCTTGATGACGGCGCCGCAGTGGTAGTCGCCGATCACCGCATCGAACTGGCAGCGGTGACGGCCGCGGTAGCGAATCGTGCCGTTGTCGGCGATGCGATGGCCATCGAGTTCCATCAGCACATCGCCTTCGGCGAACTTGCCCCAGGCACTCGATCCGTATTGCACGGCTGTTAACAACACGCCGCTATCGCGCGTCTTCATGCCCAGGTATTTGCGTAGCGCCGGGTTCTCAAGTGGCTGGGTCGTGATGCCGACGCCGGGCACGTCCGGCAGCAGCTTCTTCTTCACGCCATCGAGGAAGCGACGAATGATCGGTGCCGGCACCATCTCACCAACGTTCTCGGCATCGGGCAGCGCCTGGAATGCGATACCAACGATCTTGCCGCGAGCGAACACCGGCCCGCCGCTGTTGCCTTCGTTGATCGCCGCGTCGACGGTCACCGCCAGCAGATGGCGTTGGCTGTGCTCGTAGCGCTGCACCTCAATGCGCGACACGACGCCTTCGGTGATCGACACTTCTTCGCCGCCGATCGGATAGCCGACGACTTGCACGGCGTCGCGCAGCTTCGGCAAGTCGCCAACAACGGACGATTTGATGCCGCGTGCGAACGGCTTGTCGTCGATCTCGAGCAGCGCCAGGTCGCAGTCGTGGCTGATGGCCAAGACGCGAGCGGTAACCTTCTTCGGATCGCTCTGCTTCTGTACCTGCACAAACGTGGCATTGGCCACGACGTGGGCACCCGTCAGGATCCGGCCTGGGCCAACGACAACGCCTGAGCCCGTGCTGCCGCGCGGCGCGACATTCTGCCACGGACACTCATAGTCGGGATCCTGGTAAGTACTGTAGACGCGAACGACTTGGGGGTAGCTCATGAGCGATCGGGCGAATCAAAGTAGCGACCGGCCGCGCGGAAGCGACCCTAGCCGGGCGGATCCAGAGCATCTGTCTCGATTCGAACCAAGCGGGGCGCGCCACCTGATGCCAACCGCAGGCTGGCCCCCGACGTCCCATACGAAGGGGAGAACCGGTTGCATTGACGGTTGCGTACAGCTCGCAGAGTGCCACCGAAGCAGCCCCTCTCCCCGATCCGCAACGCGAGCCGCCCATTGCCAAGCATCGGCGAGGTACGCTTGACCGCGCATGCACCATGCCTCGGCGACCACAAGATGTGGCAAGGATGCAACCTCAATGGAACCTAGCCCGGGTTCAACCCCGTCAGAGCAGCGGCGCTTTCTCACCACCGCCCCACCCTCATCCCTATGCATCGCTACTCGCCCGCCGCCCTCCTGGCGGCATTGTTCGTTTCTCCTGCCCTCGCCCAAACGACCCAACCGGTCGGCCAGATCCACCCGAACGCCCAAGCGATCAGCAACGTCGCCGGCCATGGCGTGCCGATCCTGGATCGCAACGCGCTATCCATCGATGACACGAACCGCGCGGCCAACGGCCAACCAGCTCGTTACGCTGTGCCACATGCCGTCAACATCTCGCCGTTAACGCATGGCACGTGGGAGCAACTCGACGACAACTGGTCACTTTGGCGCTTGCGCATCAAGGCCCCGGGCGCCGAACACGTCAACCTCGGCTTCCAGACCTTCTTCATGCCGGCCGGTGCCCGCATGCAGCTCTACAGCACGGACTACCGCTACGTCGTGCGTCCGTTCGACAGCGTTGACCACCAGCCGACCGGCGAGTTTTGGACTCCGGTTGTCATGGGCGAAGAAATCGTCTGCGAGGTCTACGTGCGCACCGCACTCAAGCCGCAGGTGCTGCTCAACATGACCCACATTGGATCTGGTTACCGCTTCTTTGGTGCCGGCGCGACCGCGCTCAGCAACAACGACGGCAGTGGCTCGTGCAACGTTGACGTCAACTGCCCGCAAGGCGCTGGCTGGGCAGGCGAGATCTCGGCTTCGGCCGCCATCTCGACCGGCGGCTCGCTCTTCTGCAGCGGCAGCATGATCAACAACACGGCGCAAGATGGTCGCAACTTCTTCCTGACGGCCTACCACTGCGGTATCGGTTCGTCGCAAGCCGGCTCGTTGGTCTGCTACTGGAACTACGATGCCGTGACTTGCGGCAGCAACTCCGCGCCGCTGAACCAGTTCTCGATCGGCTCCGTGCTACGCGCTGGCTGGAGCACGTCGGACTTCACGCTGGTCGAACTCAACAGCACGCCGAACGCGGCGTGGGGTGTTACTTACGCCGGCTGGAACCGCGGCACTGGTAACGCCAGCTCCGCCGTCGCCGTCCACCACCCGAGTGGCGACTCGAAGAAGATCTCGTTTGAGAACCAAGCGACCCAAACGACCGCCTACGGCAGCTCCAGCCAGAACTCGAACGCCAACCACGTGCGCGTCGTCGACTGGGATGTAGGCACGACCGAAGGCGGCTCCTCGGGCTCGCCGTTGTTTGACCAGAACCACCGCATCATCGGCCAACTGCACGGCGGCGGCGCCGCGTGTGGCAACAACTCGTCCGACTGGTACGGTCGTCTACTCACCTCGTGGACCGGCGCTGGCAGCAACTCGAACCGTCTGTCAAACTGGCTCGACCCGCTTGGCACCGGCCAGCTGACGCTCGACACATCGGGCTCCGGCACGTTGGCCACGTCCACCGCGATCGGCAGTGGCTGTGGCGGAACCGCCATCGTATGCGACGAGGCCTTCTACGAAACGCCCAACTTCGACCTTGGCAACTCGTCCTTCACGCTCGACTTCGACGGCACGTCCTACACGCTGGTCTCCGGACAGGGCAGCTGGATTGCGCCATCGGGTGGTGTGCTCGGCCTTGCGGATGACCAGGAAATAGCCCAGTCGATTCCGTTCTCGCTACCACACCCGGGCGGCTCGACCAGCACCCTGCACGTGTGCTCCAACGGGTTCATCTCGGCGGCAAGCAACGGCGCGGCATGGGACCCATCCTCTGCCGACTTCCA